>NZ_JADPJQ010000009.1:0-46438 GCF_023073515.1 Bradyrhizobium sp. 17
TCACGATGCTCTGGAATGGGTGATCACGATGGCCTGGAATCGGTGATCACGATCGGCTGGAACACGCACTCCGCCGCACCTGCAATTCAAGCCAGTCGATGCCGGACTCGGCCTGAGGCGCCTTCCGGGCGCGGTAGTGCTTCACAATGGTCTGTGCGCTTCGGTATGAATGCCCAGTGATGTCGCAGATCATCAGCAAGTCGCAGCCAGCCCGATCGAGCAGCATGACGCAGGTATCACGTAAGTCCTGGTCGTGCTTTTGTCGAGTTTGCCGGCGCCATTGACGAACATCAGCGTGGGGCAAGGCTTCAGAACGCCATGCTGTCTCATCGCCATTGCTGTCGCGTGCGGCCTGCGCCAATCCGCCAATACACGCTTGCGCTGGTCGACCGCTCGAGCGCGCTGCGCCTTATTTCCCTCATCGAGAGGAAGAGGGGCAAACAGCCGATCGATATTTTCAATCAGTTCGGCGGCCAGTCGCTCTGCGCGGATAATTGACTGGCGCGCGTTGTCGCGCGCGAGAAAGCCGAAGATAAATGCGGAACTGCGCAGCCCCTTGCTCAAGCCTCACCACGCGAGAATCGTGAAGTTCACTCCCTTCAGGGCAGTCGAGCTGCACAGCCTCTACGCTCGTTCGCTAACGCAGGTTAAATCGGGTTCCAGTCACTCCTCGGGGGGCCGCTCCCCCGCGGCTCGCCGTCGCTGCGATTGAGTGCTCGGAGGCGACTGCAATGCAGGTACAGCCGAAGCGCGTCGCTCCGCCTCTTGGACTTTGAGCCGCAGATCTTCCAGCTCTGACAGTTGACAAACGAGGTCGTTCAACCGTTGGACAAGAAGGATCGAGCTATAACCCTGCATCAACGCCCTCCTGAGTCTGCAGCTATCCAGACAGCAAAGGGACCCCAGCCTCAGGGCGGTGAAGCTGGGGCTATCGAGCTGCCTTGGTGAAGGCAGCCGCCCCTTGGGGAGGGCACGGGAAAACTTGGCAATCAGTAAGTCGTTCCAAGCCGAACAAAATGAGCCTAGCCTTGCGGCAATGGGGAAAGCTGGGGCCCGACTGCATCGCCCGCTTGGGGAGAGGAATCGAGAAAACGCGGTAATTTGCGAGCCCGTACCAACCGCCGTGCCTTCGAAAAACGTTAGCGGCCTCTGTCGTCCTTGCCGTTGGGGCTGCCATCGCCGCCGCCGTTACCCCACGGCTCGCTTTTTGCTCGCCTCCAAAAGCGCGTGTGCCGGCGAGTGGGTCGCTCGATAGGCCGTCTCCACCGATCGAAAGCGCAGCCGGACGGCTGTAAATTAGATTGAAATCCCATATTTAATATAGTTTAATATCGAAATTAAATGACGATTTTCAGGGTTTTGGCATCATGCCTCATTCTCCGTCCATCGTGCCTCATCCATATCCACGTGACGTCTATCTTGTGCTCGAGGATTATGGAGGTGGGCTCGGCCGTGCCTGGAGCGAAGCCTCCGAAGACGACACTGGTCGAGCGACGCTGATGCGCCAAATAATGGAAGGTCAATACAAGCACCCTGCTCGGATCGTGGTCTTCAACACGGTTGAGGGATGGTCGCGTGATGTAACCGTAGAGATCGCAGATGAACTGCGCCGCTGCTTTGTCGAGTTCGATGACATTGCGCCAGCCGCGTTGGAATTCATCGAGAGAGTCGGAAGGAACTGACTGTGGTGCGCAGTCGTGCCTTGCTTTGGTTTGCGCTAATCTCACAAACTTATCCGAGACGAGGATGATGAGCGGCAGCACGAACAAACAAGCGACGACGTGGGTGTGAGATAACTGCCTGGTGCGGCATAAGACTAACCCTCTTTGTGTTTGGAGTTACCATGTCGGTGGGTTGTGGTCGCGCTGTTGAATGGGACGGAAAGATCCTGACAGGTTCGGTGGTCGTAAATGGCGTGACGACCAAAGTGACTGCGGACCGAGCGATCATCCATGCGTATGCCGCGGGATTTAGCGATGCGCTCAGTTGGGAGATTGATCGTTTTCGGATAGAAATCTTTGAGAAGCTGGTGCTATTCCTCCTTCGTCAGAATAGTTGACGGTAAGCTATGACCTCGCCGCGTGTCAGGGAGTTTTCCGCAACGATGCTGATGAACTTCCGCTGCCGTGCACCTTACCTGACGTCGGCAAGCAGATATCGTCATAGGATTAAAAGAGGCGGAGCATCAATCGATGGTCGAACGCCGCTTTCCTGGCCATCGCGGACCGGGTCCAGAATTGGCACGTGGACGATGCCCTGCCGCACCTGGAGCTGGCGGTCGCGAACCTGATCGCTATGTTGCGAACGGACGACCTGCGGTCCTAAAGGCCCGTTGGCGAGCCCGAGGTAGGACCGGTAGGAGGCGCGGGGCAGCCTCCGCTCGATGGCGAGTCGTCAAGGTCCACGTTCATTGTCGCCAGGATGTAGCGGAAGGGTGAGCGCAAGGCATTCAGTTCCTCGACCTCGACCTCCATCCGTATTCCCCATGCGGAATCGTTGCGGTGATCTCGACGTCATTGCCGGCCGACACGCGCCAGGCTGCCACCCCGAAGCACAAGGTCAGCGTCAGCGCGAGGGCAAGCAGAAGCATAGAGACGAAATGGCTCACGCGCGTGTACCCGCAAATCTGAAACCAGTTGAGAGCGTGCACAGAGGCCCGATTCGGAAAATGCAGACGATCTGACGCATCGGCCGTTTTCCCCATCCTTACACGGGGCCAAAAGCGCTCACGATCCCGATCGTGATCGGCACGAGCGCGACCATCACCCACAAAGCGGGCGAGCTGGAGGACAAGCCAACGACCAGTATCAAAACACCGATACCCACGAGGGCCGCTGAGATTGCGTAGGCGACTGCCTTTTCCATCTGTCGATCCACGACAACAAGGGATCGGTCGCACAAGCAGGACTCGAGGCAAATCGAAACGTTCCTTTCTTGTTTTAATCCGACCCTCAAAATCTTATTTAATTCTGACTTTGCAACTTAATTTCGCCAAATTAAAAGGCGCTCTCTGCGCGTCGGGGCAGGGCTATTAACCGGAGTCCTGCATGTTCACTCGAGTAGTCGTAGCCTTATTGCTCGCTTTTGCGACATCCATTTCATCTGAAGCGCGCCCCTTGCGCGCCGCTTCGCCACCTGAATGCAACGTGATTATGCCATGCGACTTTTCATCTTCGCTGGTGCAGGCGCAGAGATACACGAGACGGGCACCGCGCCTGCAGCGAGGTGCCGTTGCTAGCCTACGGATGTCTGTGGCCAGCTCAGGGGCCTTAAGTAGTGAGATCGTCAGCGGTCGTCCGGCCGGTTGCCCTCGATCGTTCTGCGGATGTGGTGCGGCGATCTGAGTGTTTGGTCGGGTAGTACCGGAACTGAACCTCGCAGCCAATTGGCTGCGCTTTCCCCGCACCTCGCCAGCACCGGGAATGGTTGCCGCGCGACGTGGACACGTCTTCGTCCTTGAGCAGCACATCGCTGGTGACATCTGGAAGGCGTACGATGCCAACTCAGGTGGGCACGCAACGCGAATTCACCCGCGCTCCCTGCGAGGGTACACCATCGTCAACCCTCATGCGGCCTAGGCCATCGCGCAGCGTTCCCATTAGATTTTTCTCGCCACGTTCCGGAGCATCCGGGTCGCGGCTTCCGCTCAAAAACAGGGGCGCAGCAGTTTTCGCTGCGGCCCTGAAGTTGCAACTTGATTCTGCGCCGGCTTGTTCTCGCAGTTTGTCCCGAACACCGAGGTTGATAGGTCCGCCATCACGGGAAGCTTCAATGCAGCCAGGGCGTTCCATGACGATCATTGGTGTTCACATCAGAACGATAGAATTCGACGATGCGGTGCTTCATTGAGACCCGGACACGATAACCAGCGGATATCCACGCTCTCGCTTGAGGACCTGCTCTCTTCAGTGTGCTCCACCACGCAGTGAAGGTGTAGGCCGATCTCGGCAGAGGCTTCCCCAAGATCGCTTCAATTTCTGAAAAGGTCAGGCGGAGACTTTGACCGTTCTCCGTTCGCAGCCTTTCATGCAATGGCTGGTAAATCGACCTCGGCATGCGAGCACCATATCGACAAAATGGGCCGGCTGCCCGGCATTGGAATAGCAGACTGGTGCATATAGAGCGCGGAGGCAAAAGGCATTATCATTCAGGTCTGCAAGACCTCGCGAAGCCTGACGCAGCGAAGTCTCTTCAGTGTTCCCTTAGCTCTAGGTCCCTCAGCAGCACGTGGAGAAAGTCGCTGGCGTGGTCATAGCGTTTACGACCATTCACGATCTCGCAGGTGCGGGGCTCCAGTGTGCTGGCGATGGCTTCAGCGCCGGGTAGATCAGCCTGGTGCGACCACTGCTGTAGCAGCCGATCAGGAATGCCTTGAGCGGATCCAAACAGCTTCAACACAAAATAATCGCCATCGTGCTTGTGATCAGCCTTCGCATAAAAAGCGAATAACCCTCGAAAGGCATTACGGGAAACGGCAGGTTTTGCCATTTAACATCCCCAACGTAAAATCGGCTCGCTTTAAGTCTAGAAATCTGACGCGTTAACAAAATAAAATCCAGTGGAATTTAATCGCTTGCCCTCGAAAAAGAGGTCATCAGAACTGACGTAAATCGAAGCACCGTGCGTCACAGCTCGCGCCGCCCTTCATCTCCGATACCCTATGCTGCTACGGGACAATCGACCTTAGCAGGCGGCCGAGTAGGATGGGCGGGGCAGGGGCTGCCCCGCAAAATTGCTACCAGACCTCGCAAGTGACCGAGACGAACCGATGTTCGCTCAACCGGCTCCCGAAGTCGCTCTCGTGCGCATGATCCAGTCGGTCTGGCGCTGCCCGGTGAATAGCGCGCGATAGATCTGTCCCGATCGAGGCCAGTCAATTTTGCATCGGCTGCGGCGACCCACTCGATCGGGGTGTCGCGACCGCAGGCCGGCACCAAGCCGCTCGATAGGCATTGTCTGGTCGCCATTTCATGGCTTGACGTAGGTCCATCCCTGCTCCTGCAACTGCATCACCCTAACGACGCCCGACCTCACTACTTGGGCTTGGGCAACGATCGGAATGTCCTTATTTTCGGCCTTTTGCATTTTCTCTTGCGTGTTTCCACAGGCTTTGAATGATACTTCCGGCGTGCTCAGAGCCATTTCCTCAATTCGCGCTTTCACCGGCGACGTGTCATCGCGGAGCATATGGAGGCCGGGGCCGAAGGTAATCACCTCCACTTTCACCCCTTCACCAACCTCCTTGTAGTATTGCGCGACGTTGAGTGCATTGTTCAATGCAAGATTCATTGACGCGGAGTCGCTTGTGTTGACCTGAAGGATTAAGCGGTGCTCTTTCTTGGCAGCAGACGATGGCGCGATGCGCGCCAGCTCAAATTGTTTTGGCGTCGCAGCCCGCGCCGATGAATTCGCGTGCGTTCTTGCCGTGCCATGTGTTGAGGCTGCAGGCAAACTAGGCTGTGCCGGGAGCAGGCGAGTCTCCTGCGCCGCGGAACTAGACAGCCCGACCAGGAGCGAGATGATTGTCGGGATCATCGCT
Source organism: Bradyrhizobium sp. 17 (assembly GCF_023073515.1). Classification (NCBI taxonomy): domain Bacteria; kingdom Pseudomonadati; phylum Pseudomonadota; class Alphaproteobacteria; order Hyphomicrobiales; family Nitrobacteraceae; genus Bradyrhizobium; species Bradyrhizobium sp. 17. The sequence goes on from NZ_JADPJQ010000009.1 coordinate 5,540, forward strand.
CTGATAATCTTCGGAAATTTGGGCATTATGTTGTTTCTCCAAGCAAGCTGAGGTTTATGATCAATTGTTGGGCTTCGCGATCGCGCGTGGCCATTTGCATGTTGCCGCCAATTTTGCACGCACGCTCTCGATACCATCGAGAGCGAACACTGCACCGGCGCTGGTCCCCGTTCGGCGTGACACATGCACGGAAAGTTCGCTGTGGCCGGGGATCGATTGCAACAGGCGAACGACATCGCCTTCAAGCGCGACACCGCGCACCGACGTAATTGTTGAGACCTGAAAAGGTGGATCATCATTGATGCGCAGGGATAGGGTGTAATCCTCGCGACGGCCCGACAGGCCGGCTCCATCAAGCAACACTTCGGTCAGGCCGCCGCGACAGCGTATCGACAGGCTCATTGCTGCGTCCCCTTGAGATGGTAGTGTCGCCTTGATGATCGATGAATAATCAACTGGCGAGGTGGTCGCGCTGACGATCCACGCCCCGGCTCCATTTGCGGGCCGATCAGAGACGCGAACCGGCGCCATAGGGTCTTCGGCGCCTCGGGCCCGAGCGAGGTCATTTGCGATCGCGAGCGTCACGACGAGAGCGATCAGGGTGAACGTCATTGTGCCGCCTGGCTCGAACGCGGCAGACGATCGAGCCAGGCCTGCGCCGCAGGAGAACGCGTCAGGCCAGGGACCGTCGCCGCCAAGTTGATCGACTTCCATTTCGGATCGAAACCGGGCTCCTGCAGCTTGTTGATCCGCGAGAACAGGCGGTCAACAAAGCGCGCCACACGATGAAAGCGATTGGATTTGATCGGCCAATTGAAAGCGACCAGCACGGTTGGAACGGCAATAGTTGTCACGCGTTCCCCCTGCCTGATCAAGTTTGGATAATCAGCTGCGTCCAGCCAAGATGGCAGATAATAATCTTCGAACTTGCTCTCGTAGGGGACCGGCAAGAACTTGAAGCCGGCATCCCAGCGACCACGTATGAATGCATCCACCGGCTTCGATGTTATGAAAACGACGGCGGCCAGCTCACCCCTGCGCATTTGTTCCATCGCAACCTGATGGGGGATGAATGCCTTATCGACCTCGATCCCCAGCCGGCTGAAGATCAGCGGGCCCGAATAAGCTGCGGCGGTACCTTGGGTGTTGAAATTGACCTTCTTTCCGACCAGATCACTCAAGCTCTGAATTTCGGGCCTGACGAATACGTGCAGTTCAGATGGAAACAGGTTGAGCACATAGGTGATCCGTCGCTGGATGTCCGGCACTTGGCTCTTGTACTCGTCAAGTGCGTCGGAATTGATGATTGCTGCATCAATGCCCCGCAAATACAGCAGCGAATTGACGTTTTCGGTTGCGCCACGGGTCACGATGGGCAGCACGTGGAGGTCCGTTCCATCATCGGCCACTCGCGCCATTTCCGCGGCAAGCCGAATGGGAGCTCCTTCCAGCAGACCTCCGGCTATTCCGACAGTCCAATCGTTCATGGCCGCAATTTCCGCCCTTGCATGATCCGCACGCGCCCGCGGAGTCTGCTGGGCCATTGCTGCGCGACAGCCCATGATCAAAAGCGGAGCGGCTATCGCGATGAGGAGAAACCAAGAGCGTATTCCAACCAGCTGCTTCATCGATGCGGCTCCCCTAGGAACGTCTACTCTGTTTTGTCCGCTGCGCTCTTCACTTCGACACGTAAGTTTAAGTTCGATCTGACTAGTCGATACAGCGCACGACCATTTGTCTGCACCGATGCTGCTAATGACCAAGTGCGTCGAATCGCTCCCTTGCCTCCTTGACCCCTCCGGCTGCTGCTCTGGCGTAAAGCTCTCGCGCCTTGGACGTGTCGCCGCGCGTTCCGCTCGCGCCCCATTTTGCAAGCAGGCTCGGATCATACGTTTCTGCGAGGGCGAAACTTGCCGGTGCGCTCCCTAATTCAGCAGCACGCTCCAGGACAACGCGTGCCGCGCCAATATCGCCTTGTCGAAGCAATCCGGTTGCGCGAGCGATCAATCGCACGAGTTCGGCGGCGTTTTCGTTCCCGAGAACCGGTGATGGCGCCTTCGGCTCAGCTGCTGTGACCACGAGCTCTCGCGCGAATTGCGCGGGCGGCGCCTGCGGCGATCCCAGCAGCAGTCGGAGCAGTTTCCTTGTTGGCGAATTGCCGGCTCCGCCTTCACCCGACACCCCGGCGGGTAGCCACGGTCCGATACTCGGGCGCGCTGCGGCAAGTTCTTGCTCATCTCGGCCGGATTGGTTGCATTCTCGCCGGAGCTGCTTTTTCAACTGTTCGGCTCGATCATCGTTTGCCGCGGCTTGCGCTTCATAGGCGAACAGCTTGGAACGCGCCAACGAGAGCTCTTGCGCCAACGCATCTCCTCTTTCGTGCTCCTCCTTTAATGAGAGCTTCAGTTTAGCCGAGGTATTCTCCGCTGTTCGTTTGGTCTGTACCGTTTCTTCGGTTGCCTTCGCGATCTGCTGGGATCGGTTCTCGAGCTCGATTCGCGTCGTCGCGAGCGTCTCCTCCAGCTGTTTGGTACGATCGTGCTCCTGTCGGAGGCTTGCCTGTACCTGAGCCTCCGCTGCCTCTTTTGCACTGATCTCTGCGGCTTGTCTGGTTACCTCTGCGGACTGGGTCTCCAGGTCGTGATGAGCGGCTGTCAGATTCTGCTCCAACCGGTTTGCGCGATCTCGCTCCCGCTCGACAGCTGCCTGCAGCTCTCTCGGGCCACTCTGTGCCGGGCGTTCGAGTTCGTGACCCTCGGCGCCGACTTCGCGGCTTAGTCGCGCCTGCACTTGGAGTTCGTTGCGGGCCTCGGCAAGTTCTCGTTCCAGACGCTGCGTGGACGAGCGCTCTTCCCGGAGCGATTTCCGCAGCTTCTCGGTTTCATTCTCGGCAGCCTCCGCAATGCTGGTCCATTGCTCGCGTGCGTGCTGCAATAGCTCCAGCATGGTATCTTGCTCCCGTCGGCATGCTCGAAGGTCACCACTAAGGGTCTGGATCCTCTGCTGTTCCGGGGCGAGCGCTTGCCGTGACCGCTCGGCATTGCCGATCGTGGCTTGTGCGAGCTTCAGGAGGTTCGGGGCGGCGGATTGTTTCAGCTGCATGGGGCTCCGCTCCCCCGAGCCGTTCGCGCCGCGCAAGTGCGTCGTAATGACAGGGGCGTCGATAGCAGGCCGATTTGGCTGCTGCGCGAGAACGGGTATCGTCAAAACCGACATTGCAGTCAGGACAGTTGGTGCAACCCACCCCGACCTTGTTGCGCACGTGCGCGCACAGCTACGAACGCAATTGGCAGCAAACCATAAGTCTGCGCGCTGAACGGGCGATACTAGGCCCAACTCTACCTGCATCGGCGCTGGTGCCCACATCCACGACATTAATGCGTCATCCGTTTGGCAAGTTGCAGTTTAGCTATAATTAAGATTAAATGATATCATTTTATTTGATAATTTATGATGTTTAATTTAACTTCGATCGATGCGACCGGTCGCTGTCCGGGCGAAGGGGACTTTCCGGTGTTTTTGATGTTTATTATATACGAACAGGGAATTAGCGGCTTGTTCCTCTACTGACATCACAGACATCATGCCCCTCTGTGTGAGATAAAACTGTGGGACGTATGCCTACCTGCGCCATCGACACCCCTGCGAAGCGATCGCGGATGCGGCCGCGGAAGAACCCCTATTGGTTTGGCAGCAGCGCGGCCGCAGCGGCTTGTCGCTGGATTTCGCCGGACCGACAAATGCGAAGGCATGTGGGTGGCGAAAATTGTCGTTGAGGGACACCGAATCGAGAAGCGCATCGGTACGGCCGATGGCGATCAAAGGCTGCCACGCGCGCTCTCATTCACCCGGGGCCACCGAAGCCGCACTGCGTCGGGAAAGCAGCACATCCGTTCGTGCCGCCGGCGAACTGGCTGCCGCCAAAAAGATCCCCACTGTCTTGCTCGTCGTCGAGACCTACGCCGCGCGCCGGCCAAGCCGCCGATGAGTTTGAAGCGCAACCGTCCGCGGCGGGGGCACCGCTCGAGTCGCCCCAAGCCGTGCTCAACGGCTAGACCAAAGACGCAGTTGCACTTACCTTTAGTTGAGGTGTTATCTTTTTGAACCTTCGTTTGAATTGCGGGACTCACGTCAGTAGGCGGTGGGGATGAACGGGCCCATCACAACATCGAGCGATTGTAGCTATCGTCGCTCTTCGGCGGCAGCTGCAATTTATTTGCGGGTTGACAGCCTAAGCCTCACCAAGCCAACCGATCGGCGTGTGATATCGCGGAGGCAAAGAGATGTTTCCAGCGAAACCTGCGGCCTTGTTGTTTGGCTCAGCGTTGCTACTGACGCCAGCACTCGCACGTGATGGCTGATACGACCACTCTCCGCTGAAGTCATGGTTCGAAAGCTTAGAGAGCGAATTTGGAAAGTGCTGTACCGATGCGGACGGGTACACAGTGTCGGATGCGGATTGGGAGTCCAGTCGTGGGCGTTGCCGCGTCCTCATTGCCGACGAATGGGTGATCGTACCTGATGGCGCGGTCATCACACAACCAAACCGTTTCAGCCGCACAATGGTCTGGAGGCACTACATCGATGGCCATCCGCGTGTTCGATGCTTCATGCCTGGCAGCATGACTTAATGCGTTGTAGAAGGTAATCGACCGCTCTATTCAATCATGGCAGGCACCGAGCAATGAATTGGCGGCGAGCCTTCTTCTGACCGGTCGCCAGTTTTATCTTCTCTCTCAAAACGAGGATTTCGGAATATTCCCTTTCGATCCCAGGGTGGATGCGAAGTGTTTCAAGCTGCTGGGCGGTCAGTTCGAGGATCGCGGCAATATGCGTACTCCGGATGTGGTGCATGGCAATCAGATCCGCTGCTGGGAAAACGGAACGGAACGATACAGCTAAATGCGCTGCGGCGTCGCTGGAAATAAACGGCCAAAATTGCTGCCATTTCAGCGTAACTTGCGTTGCAGCTGTCTTATGATCGCCCTGCAATCGCTGATGTAATCTGTGATCAATTGGCGACGTTCTGCGTGCCGGGACGACCCGGCTGCAGCGGTCCCCCGCTTGCCACACGGCGGTGCGCTGGTCCGCTCACCGTTCGGCGGCTTGGCTCCGGTCATCTGACGATATCACGGGTGCCGCAGTCACCGCGCATTGATCTATCGCACGAATTTCCGTCGCTTTTGACCCTCGCATATTATGGATCGTCGCCGGTTCACGCTGGGATGCGATACGGCGAGGGCCGCAGCGGGAGGTTGAATTGCTGCGGCCCGCGTGGTCAAATGAAGCCGGGTTAAAAAGACCAAGTGAAATATGCAGCCAGCGCCGGCAGCAAAATTCTGCCGCAGCGCAGACGCGGCCTCGGTGGGCCCGATCAGTTTGCAGTCAGCTCGTGGGTCGTTAAGGGAGACTCGGCGGGCGTGCCGTACTTCTCTGCACGTTTTGCGGCGAGCTTTGGATGTAGCGCGCGCTGGATGTACTCGGTAAGCAACTTCACCAGAGGCCCCGCTGAGCTCTCTTAAGATAGATATCATACCCAATGGCAACTGCTCGCTTCACCTACTTCATTCCCTCGCGGCAAAGCGGTGCTTCGTAAGCTGGGTGTCGGCGGCGGCGCCGACGCTTGAGCTCCCGTGCTCCGGATAGGTGCGGACCTCCATGCACGGGGGCCGATATTCTGCCTGAGGAACCGCGAGAGACGGCCCCGGCTTGGGCGCTTGGGGGTTAATGCCGGGGCCGCTCCGCCGGCTTCCGGTCGGGCGAGCCAGCAAGACTTCCAAACATTCCACCGCGCGTTCGTTCCTCTCGAGCGCTCGAGGTTGCAAACTGCGGCGGGCTGCCGCTGCTGAAATCCGGCCTGACCTCAGCCCACATCCGGCACACACAAAGCGCGCCTCGATGTCAGACCAGTGAACATCGTCCGGCCAGCGATCGGCGCTAAGAGCAACGTTGTGACCGCAATGGCAGTAGATCAGCCGCCAGAAAGAAATCACCGTCGGACGCCCCGTCTACGTTCTAAGCCCATGCGTGACGCGTCAATCGCAGTGACACGAACCGCTCGGACTAGCTGAACTTCCCGCTGTTGCAGGTGATTTTTCGTCCATAGGGATGCGTGCCGCTCCTGTTTTCGTTGGTGCGAAGATTACCCCAATGCTGTGATCGCCTTCAATGGGTCGGCGGGACACTTCCTCGCCGCACGTCCGGCGGCTGGCGGCACCTGCGACACGTCAGCCCTGCGCTATCTCACGTGCATTTTCTCGACGATCGCATAGAGCAGCATGAAGATCGGCAAGAAGACGAAGAACCAAACGGCCTCCGGTTCGGCCCGGGAAAATTCACGGTTCGGATCTGTGTCAGTGCCAAACGGCACAGGTGGCACGGACGGCTTTGAACGCCTGCGTTTTACCGCTCGGCTTAGCAGCCGTCGAATCGCTGGTTCGTCCGGATCACTTGCGCGTCGGCTCTGGTTCGTCACGACTTTAGACCGCGAACATCAGCGGGTATTTGCCGACCAGTTCGAGGTCAACATAGCCAGCGGCATTGATCCACTCGTGGGGACAGTAAACGAGCGAGCCAGGGTCGAGCTCTAAGCCATCCCGTTTTATTGCCTCGCGCGTCCCCAGTCGGCCGGCCCATTGTCTCCGTCCGTTTGGATCAGGGCGCATCGCGTCGAACACGGCGGTATCGTTCTTCGTCATCGCAATTCCAGAGGTGTTGAAACCAATCTTTACGAAATGACCTCAGCTTGACGCCGGTGTTCTCGCCGACAAGTGACATTCGCTTTTGCAGTTGCTCACCTCAAGCCCGCATAGGTCGTGCTGACCGTCTTCCCTGTCTCACTCTCGCCATTGCAGGTTGCCGAAAGGGAGTTTGGCGAAGGGTGATCCAAAATTGATAGGTGCGGCCGGAGCAGCCTCGGCACCTGCAGGCTGCAAGGGTGGCTAGCTGTCTGCTCCTCAAGGTGGGTGGGCCGCCAGCATTGGATCGATCTCTTCGTCGAGTCAGCGCTTGGAGAGGTTTTTAGGAGGAAGCCCACCACCCGTCGGGGAATGGCTCCAACAAAGTCCGATCGACTTGGTTGTCGTTGTCAGGGGGGCTGATAGCTCCTGCATTCCGGCTTAGTGGCGCGTGGCCACGGAGGCGAACAGATAAAGCGCCCCGTTCACGACGTCGAACGCGGCGCGACGGAGGATGTGTCAAACGTAATGGAGGCACACCGCGGGGCGCTTCGCTCAGCTTCTTCGACCAGATCTCGAAGATCTTCCAACTCTGAGAGCTGAGAAGCGAGTTCGCTAAGTCGTTCGGCGTAAAGGATTGCGCGAGAGCCTCGCATAAATGTCCTCCCCAGCACAAAAAAGCACTATCAGGATGGCGTCAGAGCAAATAGCGCGAGAGCAAAAGTAGAATTTCAATACTTCAGGCTCAGTGCCTTAGGGTTCTTGAATGCGGTAAAAGAGAAAATGGCCATCGCGACACGGCCCCGACAAATGGTTCAGCGGCCTCTATCGTCCTTGCCTTGGGGCTGCCCTGGCCGCCGCCATTTCCCCAGCCGGTAGTAGCGTGATCGCTGGAGGTGCCACGGCGGCGAACTTTCCGCAGGCCTTCAGAAATTGACGGCGGTCATCGTCCTGGCCGGGCATGGCATCTCTCCGAGGTTTGCGAGTGGATTAAATATCTGTAATATAATCAAATCAATTGAAATTTATTAATAGGTGCGGTCACGAAGTGCGACCATTCGGCCGCAGTCATTGCACTTCTCTACTTCTTCAGGACTCCTCGCCGCAGAAGAACTGGTAATAGGGGTTCTCGACGCAGCGCTCGCAAAGCACCTCGTCGGACAGGTCATAAGTGTGCTTGAGAATGGCCAGCGCCGCCATCAAGCGCGTCGGCAGCGGCGGACGGCCGGGGTCATCGGTGTAGACCGCTCCGAACTTCGCCTCCAGAAATCCCCAATCGATCGTCCGCGCCAGCTTCACCAGCGCGTGTTCCGTGTCGATGATCTGGTCAAGCCGTGAACGAAACAGATCCTGATCGCCCCTCTCCCGACGCTCCCGTGGCCGCATCGAATCCTCCGCTCGTCACCGACAGCAGCAGGGAATCACAGCGCGAGATTCGAGGGAATCACAAACATCATTTTGCAAGAAAACCGCCTCCCAAGCACCGGTTGCTGGCAAATCCAATCCCGCAAATTCCGGCATTTTCCTTTTGCCGCTCAATTGCTTCAGGATTTTTCACGGACGACTAACAAACGGAGCTCAGTAGTCCGAGCGGCCGAGCGGGCGGCCCGGCATCAACCTGCGCAGATCTGTGTGGCGCCGGACCGCTCATTTGAGATTTGCTTGGCTTCCAGTTGATCTCGACTGGAAGGCGCCGGCAGGGCTTGGTTCTGTATGAGACTCCTTGAAGAGGACTGACGCCCGGCGCACGGGCGAGCGAGGTCTAGAGTCAGGCGAGAGCATTCACGCGGTGACGTGCGCGCTCGATTCCGCGGTATTAGGGTCATCTCCGATCGGTGGGAGCGAGGAGCCAGCCGTGCATTGTTCGAAATGCTCGCGAAGCATGCCATTGGCCAAGTGCTCCCAGAACTCAGCTTCGGCGAGAAGCTTCCAGCTTCGATCAGGATAATGCGCGGAAGTCTGTCGGCACAGCGACGCCATTGCGCGCAAGCGGCGTATAGTCTCCATCCACCCCTCCCATGAGTTTTACCCACCTTATTTTCTGTTTTGCGTCGGGTTAATTATGATTATATAAAATAACTAAATTCGCCTTCCATGGCGCTACCGCCGAAACGATTTGACGCGAACGACTTTCGCTTCGCCTTCAAATCGTCTTTCAGATGGAGCGCTGCTTCACAAACTAAAAAATCAGATAAAAGGTCAGGCTTAGAGCTAACTCAGGCGCGGGACATGATCAGCAGCATGCCACCGTGGGTGATCTCGGCCGGACCGGAAAGCATGGCGGATCCAAGTGCAGCCGTTTTCTCTAGTCACAGGGCTTCACTCGCATCATCGGCCTGCCTTGAAGCTCTGCTGAGCGCGCACGCTCCATTGGGGGGCGATCGAGCGGCTTGGAGCAGTGCAAAGGGCTATCGGCGGCTTCAAAGTCGATCCGTGAAACGATCATCTTCGAGTTCGCTGAAAATTAGGCGCGCCGCTCGCCATCATTGAATCCGCGTGCGGTAACTCGTCCCAAACCGGCGCCGATGCATCCGCGACGCCGGCCCTAATCTCGCTCTTTCCCCGAGGCTTCGCCCTTCCGCCTTCGCACTTGTTCCCGAAGCCTATGCAATTGAACAAGCAGGCTAACGAGCTCCCTCGCCGTTTGACGCAGAACAGCCGAGCGGCTGCAAATCCCACTACTCACTACAATACCCCCAAACAGGCCCTTGCAGGATTAGCGACCGGAAGCTTTAGTTTGTGACGACCTGCCGGTGTGACGCTTAACGTACGGTTCATAACGGCGTCAGTTCGCTTTACGACGTAGAGCGAAATATTTCGCATCCCTCCAGAGCGTCCGTCGGTAAGACGTGACAGAAGCAGTGGCCTCAAAAGAAGAAACTGGATGAGCGCTGCTCGACGATCGAGCGCATCTAGTTCCGTACCAAGTCCCAGTTCTGAGCTGGTGCGGCGGCCATGCCGCTCGAGATCAACTCCGCACACGTGGCCGCCAAATAAAGCGGCCGACCGGAACTCGTGCAATGCTAGTTGGTGCGGCCACGCATCGGGACCGAAACCCGCTACGCCGGCGGTGCTTCATCGAACATCTCCCTGGGCCGCACGACCGGGTCCTCGACCCAGGCCTCGCGAGCGAACCAGTTGTGATTGGCGCGACAGACCGGGCAAAGAGTATTGCTATAAAACACAACGCTTCGCAGGAAAGCCTCGCGATCCGACCTGATGCCAGTAGGAATCGCGCGACCGGTTTGCGGACATTTGACCATGATCATGCCCATTTGAGCCTCCCTCGGAAATTATTCGTTGTCTAATGAAAGAGAACCGGCCGGCTGGAGTGCGTATCCCCAGTGTGGGTTACTTGGGGGCATCGCACATTGGGAGTGCTTGTTCGATCAAAGGGCGGCTTGCTCGCGACGGCTTTTTCCAACCGGCTGGATCGCTCCTTGAGCATTCCTTGGACGCTGCCGGTGTCTTTGGCTCGGCAGCGCGGGCCGTTGATTATGCGGCCCTCGAAAGCTCTTGAGGGGGTGCCACTGAAAATGGACCAATCTGATGGGGTGAGAGTTTTGTCCGTGCTACACCGCTCCCGACCAAGACGATCATGCTGCCCATGGTCGATCACCGGCTTCACTCCACTCTCGTTAGCGAAACATTCCTCGTTATGATTTAATCCTGTAAATTAAACCAGCGCTGTCGGTCCGGTTTGCGACTCTCGTCGGATTTTATTTTCCTGCTTTCCTGCACGCAGGAGGCCAAGACGATCAGGCGGGTTCTACGATGCCGTCTCGGCTGGTCGTCGTTCGACACGGGGCGCTTCTTTGATGCTTGAATGATTGCTTCCGGTTCAAGCATGAAATAAATTTTGATTATATGATGATGATATAAATCTCATTGTTAGTTGCCGTCAATGCCGTAAGCTACTTTTATCAACTTTTCGGTTGGAGGAGACGATGCGGGAATTGATCCAGAAGGAGCACAACTCCACCTCGGCTGCGCAGCAGTTAGCCCAAATGAACGACAAACTAGCGAGCATAAACGAGAAGGAGCGCGTCCTAAGAGAGCGGAGTGCTGATCGCGAAGTTTACCGGTATTTGCTGGACTCTCACCGGTTGACTGCACCGGTGAGTGTGCCCGGAGAACAAGTGTTGAATATTGCTCTATCTGAGACGCGCGAGGTAGTCAGCTGGCGGCGTGACTGGGGCCGCATGGTCATTTCGAAGCGAAGCGCAGTCAGGTGATGTGCACCTGCGCGGGATGTGGACTGGTTGCCGTGAGGCGTTCAGCCAAATTTCCTCGGCAACTACGGCTCGTTTGAGCCGCGCCGCTGCGCTCATCGTCGATCAATTTGCATCTGTGTTGCCGGAGGACGTCTGCACGTATATCCGCCAGATCCATCGCCGAGACGTGCTGCGCAACGAGCGGTTGGCCGGTCAATTGGAAGAGGCCGTCATAGCGATTGAACGGCCGGGGAGTTACGCCGGTGTTGCTCAAGGGGCCGGCAACGCTACCCGCCGCCTATCGAACGGCGAGGAGTTCGGCTGATGTTCGATCTGGACATCATGGTCATGCCGGACGAGGCTGAAAGAGCTGTCGCCGCTCTGGGCACAATTGGCTATGAAATTCATGATCAAGCGCGCCTCAAAAGTGGGAGGTGGTGTATCGAGCTGAGTCGACCGCGGGATGTCGGAACCGTCGATCTGCATCGGGCCGCTCCGGGCCCGCGCACCTCTATTCGATCGTGTCCCCGGGCGTGGTGTAGCTGGTGTGTCACCTGCTTCACCGGAAGGAGCCGGGTCGGTCAGCTGGCGATAGCCGGAAGGCTGACGGTTGGATCATCGCTCAAAGGTGCGATGGTTTCCAGCGTCATGTAGCGGGCCCGGTGGACGGCCCATTCATCGTTCTGCTCGAGCAGGATCGCGCCGATGAGGCGGACGATGGCATCCTCGTTGGGGAAGATGCCGACCACTTCGGTTCGCCGCTTGATCTCGCCGTTGAGACGCTCGATCGAGTGCAGCTTGGTGCGATGCTGCGGCGGGAACGTCATGTAGGCCAGCACATCGGTCTCGGCCTCGTCGAGGAAGCCAGCAAGCTTGGGCAGCTTGGGGCGAAGCTGGTCAGCGACCTTCCGCCACTGCGCTCGTGCGGCGTCGGCATCGTCCTGGGCGAAGGCGGTGGCAATGAAGGCGGAGACGACGCGCCGGCCGCTCTTGCCGGCATGAGCCAGCGCGTTACGCATGAAGTGCACGCGGCAGCGCTGCCAACTAGCGTTGAGCACCTTGGCCACGGTGGCCTTGATGCCCTCGTGGGCGTCGGAGACGACCAGCTTGACGCCGCGCAAGCCACGGCGGGCGAGCTTGCGCAGGAATGCCGTCCAGAACGTCTCGGCTTCGGAGGGACCGACGTCCATGCCGAGAACTTCGCGCCGTCCATCACTATTGACGCCGACCGCGACAATCACCGCCACTGACACGATGCGCCCGTTCTGGCGCACCTTCACGTAGGTGGCATCGATCCACAGATACGGCCAGTCGCCCTCGATCGGACGGGTGAGGAACGCCTTCACCTTGTCGTCGATCTCACCACACAGCCGGCTCACCTGGCTCTTGGAGATGCCGGTCATGCCCATGGCCTGCACCAGGTCGTCCACCGGGCGGGTTGAAACGCCTTGCACATAGGCTTCCTGGACGACGGCCGTGAGCGCCTTCTCGGCCATCCGGCGCGGCTCCAGGAAACCCGGGAAGTAGGAGCCCTTGCGCAGCTTGGGAATGCGAAGCTCGACCGCGCCGGCGCGGGTCTCCCCGATCCGGTCCCGGTAGCCGTTGCGCTGCGCCAGACGCTCGGAGTTCTTCTCGCCGTAGCCGGCCCCGGTTTGGCTTTCGACTTCCAGCTCCATCAGGCGCTGGGCGGCAAAGCCGATCATCTCGCGCAGCAAATCCGCATCGGGGGTCTTCTCCACGAGCGTTCGCAGGTTCATCATCTCGTCGGTCATCGGTGGTTCCTCGGTTGCGTTGGCGTGTCGCAACCCAATCCTACCGGAGAACTGCCGGTGACCACCGCAAAGCCGCCCGCCCGCTACGGCGCTATTGGGGCGCGCGTACGGGCGGCTTTGCTCTACTGAGCTACACCATCACTGGGGACACGACCCCTCTATTCTGGCCCCGGACAATTCCCCGCGCTGCTGGAGCGGGGAAGCATGTACATCCCAACGCCCCCTTATCCAGCAGTCATGTTGATCATCCATGATCAGTTCAAGACTGCGGTTTGGCTTGGCGAGCACGATATGCCGCATCTCGTTGCGACCTGAACAATTCCGTCGAGGGCCTGGACTGGCACAAACTTGCCTCTCATGTCTCGGGCGAATTAATGAGCGTGCCGTCGAAACCAGCTGCTCGCTCTCGCTGCGCTAATGCGCTCCCGATTAATTTCCCGTCTGCAGTTCATGCGAAAGTTGATGCAAGCGCGGTTTCCGGCCACACGTGTGCCGTTCCTCGCAATGACGGTCCTGGACCTCAGAAATTACCAGAGGGAGACGAACTCTGGTTACAATCAAACCGGCATGCGCCGGCCTGGATTATGGTTCGTGCCGAGAACGGACACTTACGATACCTGTTGAGGGCCGCCACCGCAGTGCGTGCCGGAGAGGTTTAGAGCCAGCAACACTCCGACGAGCGCCTTCGCAGGGCCAACGTTTCAGGCGAACGACATTTCTGCAGTTTGCGCGGAGCTAATGCCCTTGACCTCCGGCATTCCGATCGGACGATTCGCCGTTCTCGCGAATCCTGAACTCTTCGAGCGTGTGCCCCGCTTGGAGCGCGGCAACTAGCCAGCGAGGCTGTTTACCACGTCCCGACCAAGTCTCGGTCGGTCGGAGTGGATTGAAGTATTTCGGCGCGACCTTCGGGTATTTGCGGCGCGGCGGCTGACCCGTTTCCGCGTTGGCGGCCCCGCTTTCAGCTTCACCGAATTGATCAGGCTGGTTGAGTTGCGCAAGCCGTTTTTCGAGCTCCCGCTTCTCGACCGTGATCTTTTCGGCAAGTATCTTCGTCAGCTCTTCGTGGAGGAGCCAAAGTTCCTCAAAGTCCATGGCTTCGAGATCTTGCCTGCGCATAGATAGCATTCTCGTCACCGTTGGACCGGCCGCCTATCCATCTAGCATCGGTCATAATCAAGCATCGTGGCCCGAACGACGAATGAACAAAGTCGGCGCTCAATTTGACGAAGCAACATATTCATTATATATCATTTAATAATTATTGCGATGATTATGTTATTAATAAGTCTCAGCAAGCTCAGAAGCTTCCGGAGGGCGCAAGAGAGAATTAGTCGTGATCGAGTATCCTCTCGAGCGTCTTCAACATTCAATCGGCCGGTTTATCGTTCCCTCGGCTACGTTGTTGGACATCTTACCCCTGAGGCCCCAAATCGAACTCAGGTGGCTCGCATTTATGAACATCGAGGTTATTGGCTCCCGTTTGCGCCTATGGGACGGGGGGACGGCAACGAGGCTCTCAGATCGATGGAGGGGCGGCCCTGCGTGCCAAGAATCCTTATCGAGGCTGCGGTGTGTCATATTGTTCGTGAGTCCAGCTTGATCTCGTCTCCCTTCGCGTCGGGTTTCTCGCGTGAATGGCTCCCTGGCTGTACGTAGCGCGTGTGATATTAGTTAGTCTTGCGTGAACAACTCTGGCTTCAGGGCGGAAGCGTCTGAACCGCGGCAGCGAGGCGGAGAGGATTTGGCGCAGCAACAGGCTGCCAGCGGATGAGGCGGCGGAAGTTGTAGCCGGCGGCGGCAAGGACGGCGTTGGCGGCGTCGCCGTGGCGGAACCAGAGAAAATTGCGGCCCATGCGGTGCTCAGCCTTGAGGGGGCCGATGACGGGCTCGACGGCGGCCCAGCGGCGCAGTTCGCGCTTGATCTTGGGCGTCACCCCTCGTTTCTGGCCGGAGATGAAGACCCTGAGCTTGTGATCGGGCGGGGCGTTGTGGCCGCGGTATCCGTTGTCGGCGAGGGTGCGTGCGATGGTGTTGCCGACCAGCGCCTCCATCCGGGATCACGGTGGCCAGCGTGTGACCGTCATGCGGATTGCCGGGCAGCGCTTTCCATGGGTGACGCGCGGCAGATCGTGGTGGCAACGGAGACTTTGACGCCGAACTCATTGGGCCGGTGGGCCTTTGCCTTTGCCGGAGTATTTGACCTCCGGCGCATGCGGGGAATAGATATTGTGCCCGCGTTGACGCTGCTGCTGTTCGCGCACGCGCCGTGCCAGCGGCAGTAGCTTTGCAACCGCCGCCTGGAGCTCGCTCTTGTCCTCGATCTTGCGGCCAAATGTCGCAGAGCACGCGGCCGAGATAGGTCTGCAGCGTGTTGAGCTTCCGGTTGGCGCGCTTGAACTGCTTGGCGTGCGCATAGCGCTGATGCTGGATCAGGGGGAGCTTGCCCGCCCGCGCCTATAAGACTGGCGCAAAGCCAGGCCGTGAACGGTTTGATTGCGTTGGCCCTGGTGGTGGCAACCGACAGGCTCGCCTGGATCAGCGCAGCCAATCGCTCCTCGCGCATCCGGCTGCGCCAGCGGGCAGCGACGAGCGATCGAACACCAGTCAGTGCTAGAAGAACTCCTCGCCGCAGAAGTATTGGGAATAGGGGTTCTCGATCCACGGCTCGCACAGCACCTCGTCCGACAGGTCGTAGGTGTGCTTGAGGATTGCCAGCCCCGCCATCAACCGCGTCGGCCGGCGGGGATCATCGGTGTAGACCTCGGCGAACCGCACCTTCAGGAAGCTTCAATCCACCGCGTGACCCAGCGTTACCAGCGGATGCTTCATGTCCATGATCTGATCGAGCCGAGAGCGAAAAAGATCCTGTTCTCGGGTAACGCTCCGCTCCCGTGGTCGCATCTCGTCGCCTCGCCAAAACTGCCAAAGGCGAGGAAATCCCAAATCAAGTTTGCAAGGAATCCCGCTCCACGGGCCCGCTTTCTGGCAAATCTCACCACGGCAAAATGCCTTCCAAATCAATGGCCTGGGATTTTTTCACGGATACCCAGTTAAATGACACGCGGATTGGCCACTTTATCTGCTTGATCAGGAAAATCGAGGCAGTTATCTGAGGTGCAAGATCCGGTTCGGTTCCATGCATTGCTTTGGGATAGTTCGGCTCCTGTCTTGATTAATGTCGACGGGGGCAATATTAGACGAGATTAGATGTGTGCAACTACACGGTGCCAGGATGTCAGCTAAGAAGCTCGAACTAGAATCCATGTCCCTTGACGATCTCTGGTCACTTCATGAGGAAGTTAGCGGGATTTTGTCTGACCGGATCAAGGCGGAAAAGCACGAATTGGAGAAGCGCCTAGCAGTTCTCGGGGGTGGGATGGCTGCTCGGGCAGACGCGAGTGGGGTGGACGCGTCTCCAGCCGGCAAACAGAGGCGTAAATATCCGCGGGTGCTGCCGAAATATCGGAATCCACAAACGTCCGAGACTTGGTCCGGACGCGGCAAGCGGCCGCGGTGGTTGGTTGCCGCGATGAAGTCTGGCCGGAGGATTGAGGACTTCCGCATAGGCGAAGCAAGTCCGAAGCTTCGTCAGCGGGCGTGACCGGATCCGCATTCATCGGCAGGATTGTTGCAGTCAGCTAGCCCGCGCAGACCCGTGAATCTATCCGTCTAGTAGGCGTTTCGCCCCCGCAGCACTTCCATGGGAGTTCGCAGTAGGATTGTGAGGTCCAGCCGAACGCTCCAGTTGTCGATGTACCAGAGATCGTACTCAACACGTTTTTCAACCATGGTCGCTGTAGGCGTTGGTCCACGGCAGCCATGGATTTGAGCCCATCCTGTCAATCCCGGCCTCACTCGGCGCCGGAAGGCGTACTTCCGGACGAGCTTGTCGAACTGTCCGTCGTGGGCCACGGCATGGGGGCGTGGGCCTACTAGCGACATGCTGCCCTCGAGGACATTCAACAACTGCGGCAGCTCGTCGAAGCTCGTTCGCCGTAGCCATCTGCCGACCCTGGTGAGACGCGGGTCGAGAGGCGTTGCCTGAACGACGACAGGCCCATCTTCAAGCACATGCATCGTCCGAAACTTGCGGATGGAAAATACTCGGCCATTGAAGCCGCATCGTTGTTGCTTGAAGAGGACCGGGCCGGGAGAATCTAGTCTGATCGCGACGGCAGCTATCGCGAGCAACGGTGCAAGAACCGTCAAAGCAAGTCCTGCACCGATAATATCAATTGTCCGTTTGCTTGCGCGCTCGATTGCGGTGAGGGAGCCAGCCTGGATCTCTACGCAGGCGGCACTTCCCAAGCTCCTTGCCGGATGTCGAAGCAGTTCGGATGCAGCGCCGACCGGGACGAACATGATGGGGAATGGCAGCACCCTCAGATCGGAGACAAGGGCACGAAGGTCGGGCCATCGTGCAGGATTGGCCTCGAGCACGATTTTATCGACTTCGGAATTCCTAATATGTTCGATCACGCGGGAGCTGAGCCGTTTTCTGAAACCAGGATCTGAGCCCATGGCAGGCAAATCAAAGCGGCCCTTAACGCAATAGCCGAGGACAGCAAGAGTCTCCGACAGACCAGCATAATTCGAAGGCGGCTGATCGGTGATGAGGATGAGACTCGTCCGAGCGAACCTTCTGCCGCTGACGCATTTTATCAGCAGTACCCTGGCAACGCACCGTTGGGCAATCAAAGACGCCAGGCCGAGTGCCGCAAACAGGAGGCCGGCGCCTCGGAAGAAGTGTGGATTGTCATCGAGCATCTCCACCGTGGCCGCCAGAACGTGCAACAAAATCCACGTGAGGCAAATGCCGCGAACTTGGCTCCGGAGTACGAGGAGTTCGGTTGGCCGATACAGTCCCCTGCCTTTCAGAATGTAGACAAAAGATACTGCTGCTGCCGCGTAGGCGCATGCCTGGGCTAGGCCAGCTGGTGCCGGGCTACCGGGCGAAAGAAATGCGGAAAGGAAGCCGGCGAATAGAATGGTCGAGATATCGGCGCAGATCATCACAAATTCAACAGAGTCGTACCGGACGGGCCATTTGCCTTCATTCGCAATGGACAATCGTCGGTTGAGGAGAGTTAGATCGCTCTCATGGCCACCGATATGCCGGTTGATAAAATTCATGGCTGATACAGAACGCCGGTGGCTTAATAATTTAATATACTAAAATTTAAATATATTAATCAACCAAAATTCGCTGCGAGTCGATAAATTTAATCGAAATTTTGGTGCGTGCCGCGATATCAAATAGGGCTGGGGCGCGCCGCTGAACCGGCTATGGGCCTCGCGGGCGCAACTTCTGGACGTAGCCTGGGTCGAGTTCGGAAATCGAACTCTCGGCGAGCGCCCTGCCGTCTGCCGATGCCGACTGGTAAGCGGCGGCGACGGCTGGCCTGAGTGCCGTCCGGCCGGTCATGGCAACTTTAAGGTCGCGCCGGATAAGATCCCGAAGCTCAGGCTCCTTGACCGCAGCATCGGTGCCGAGAGCCACGGTAAGCCGCAATGGAATAAGCTCCAGCGCGTTTGGTGCAGTATAGTAGGACATTTTAAGTAAGCTTGTCGTGTCATATGCCGTCTGGTGCTGCTTTGAAAGCGCCGCAAGCATGAGCCAAGCGTCGCCCCGAAGCGGTGAGTATTCCAACACTGCAGAAAAAGCATTCAAGCCTGTGGACCGGCCGATGTTCTGCGGGTCCGTGGCCCTGTCTGACTTAAGGCGTACAGTTGCAGCGGCGGCATTCTCGCGCCTGGATTGGAGCGCCGAGGTTGAGGCTTCGCTCGAACCCGCAACCGATGCAACGGGAAGGCGATCACCAAACGGTCGGCTTTGCGAGACTATCCAAGCTGCTTGCGCGGCCAACAGCAATCCGATGACTATTAGAGCAATGCGGGTCAGGATCCATGGGGAAGCGAAGATAGGCGAAGGAATCCGTTGCGGCGCCGTGGTTCGGTCGCTCGCGTCCTGAGCAAGCTGCCGCAGCAATGTGGACTCCACGTCGCGAGCCGTAGCGGACAGGCTTTGAGCAAAAGCCAGGCCGTAGACCCCCGCGACCAACAATGATGTCCATAATTCGAAAAGGCTATTCTCGGCAAAGGCCAGTACTGTCAACGATACGGAAGCGCCTGCGCCGACGGCTGGGTATAGGTAATCGTGATTGCGAGACAAGGCGCGCCCGAACAAAATGCAGGTGCTGATGACAGTGACTATCAACAGGCCGCAGAGGAACGTACGTCCCATTTCGACCGCGACCGCCGCCGCAGCGGTCGGCCGTTCGCGCATTGCTGCCATGCCCACGTCGCCATAAATCGGCAGAAGCGCAACAAAAGTGCCTGCACCGGTCCCGATCGGGTGAGTGTCCTGTAGCATCCGCTCGGTTGCGGCCTGAGTTTGCGTCGATAAGGCAACCGTCAGGTCAGCATTCCGATTGATCGGAATGAAAGTGAAGCTGGCGGCGAAAAACATGGCGGTGGTCGCGAGAACGCCAGCTCTGCCCCACACGCCAAAGAACCATTTGCGGACCGCGACGACCGTAAGGATAGTTGTCGCTCCGAGCAGAACAGCAATCAGCGCGGTCAAGCCGCTGCAAAGCAGGGTTGCCGAGAGGTAGGCGATCAATGACAGAATTGCGCAGCTAAGAATCGCGAGCGGTCCTGTCGGCGAGCGAAGGGACCGTCTAGGTCGCCGCAGCTGGTCGACGGCACGGATACCCATTGCAATGGAGAGAAGCACACCAAGTGCCGCTGCGGCCGAGCCCGTCCAGACTTGCTCGGCGGGCCAGGAGCCACTCGGGTTGCTTCTTCTCCATATCGAAGATATGCAGATGACTGCGGTGATCGATACAAGGACATAGAGGACCTGCGCTGCCCGGTGCTTGTCCAGGGTAACGACTGCGGTGACGAGAGCCACGGCGAGAACAAGGTTGTAATGTGATAGCGCCAGTATCGTCTCCCGTACATCAACCGAGAACCTGTCCGCGAGAGGTTGGTGTAGGGCTGCCGATGCCGTCGCCCAGATCTGATTTCCGAGGCCGCGGAGCGGGATCGGAACAACTTGCAATGCGATCCAAAGCACGGGTGCGGCAAGAGCCAGAATGAAGAGGGGCCGCACACGCTTCGCGAAGGAGGCGAGGGTTGACGACGCGGCGAAGAGGCCCACCGCCAGCATAGCGGCCGCAAGAACGCCGGATAGCACCCCTGGACCTAATAGGACAACCATTTTACACCATCTCTGACTCTGACCCGCTCAAAACGGAGAGCATATTGCAGAAGGCGCTGACTGCATCGTTTGGTCGGCGGTAGCCAGAGAGTCATCCTAGGAGTCCGACAAGCCATATCTAATGTAGTGGCTGTCATTATAGTAATCACTGCGGGAAGTGTCGTAGCGGGCCATCGCCCTCATATCGGTCTTGTTGAGGACGGCGCCGATCACCGAATCGCAAATGGTCGGCGCGGTGTGCAAGGCGTGTTGGACCACATCGATCTTCGTGCGTCCCCATTCTACCACAAGAACGTAGCAGTCAATCAATGATGCAGTGACACGTACGTCGACTAGAGGAGACAATGGCGGAAGATCCACGATGATGTAGTCATACTCGGTCCGTAAACGGTCGAACAGTTTGGTTACATTGTCGGCGGAAAGGATCTCGCTGGTATGGAATAGGACACCGCGCCGCACGACGGGCAAGAGTGCAAGATTGGTTTTTGGATCTCGCCATATGGTGTCTTCGAGTGAGCGGCTGCCGTTTAGAACTTCGAGGAGGCCAAAAGCGGCTTTGGGAGCCAGACTGGCGGAAAGTGAAGGGTTTCGGAGATCGCAATCGACGATGATGGCTCGCTTGCCGCTATGTCCGATCAGCTGTGCCAGGGAGGCCGCAATTGTCGTCTTACCTTCGTTCGGCAGAGCCGACGTGATTCCAACCACCTGATTGGAAGCCTTGGCCGGACTGTGGTCAATGGCAAGCTTGATGGAACGGATGGCTTCCGTGAACCGGGAAAGCGGCATCTCGAGGACGGATCGGTGAATTGTCGGGACATTCGCCAACGTCCGTGATCGCAGATCCTCAGTCTGTTGCTCGGATCGAACTATTGCCTTCGGGGTCTTGGGAGGTGACAGCACAGGGACTAGTGACAAACAGGGGAGTTCCAATGCGGCCTCCAGCTGTGAAGACGTCCGGAACACTCGGTCCATAACGTCTCTCAGGAGAGCCAAGCCGATTCCGAGTGCGAGTCCGGAAACCAGGCCGAAGCCCAGCACCAATCTTGTTTTCGGTCGGCTTTTGCGCTCGGGCGGAGAGGCGGGAAAGACGATCCGTGTCTCCGGACTCGGAAATGTCTCCTGCTGCGCCGATCCCATGTAGTGCTGCTGGAACGCCTCGTGCATGGCGCGGAGGCCTTTCGCCCGAATCTCCAGCTCCCGTATTGTTAGCTCCGCTGAGTTCGTCAGGCGCGACTGAGATACGGCTTCGGCGAGCTGCTTCTCGAGCTCCTTCTGCCGTTGCTGTGCTGCCTCCAGTTCGTTTCGGCTGGCATCAGCAAGCCTCGTAACTTCTTCGATGATAGATGTGCGAATGTCGCGTATCCGTGTCCGCAAGTTGACGACGGCCAAATGGTTGCGACCGAGTCGGACCGACCAATCGCCTTCACGACGTGACAAGTCAAGATATTGCTGGCGAAGGGAATTGATGATCGGGCTCTGTAGGACATCGGCGCTGGCCGCGTCAGGTGCGCTGATGGTCGACGACCCCGTTGCATTGGCGCGCAGGATTGCATCGTAGCGATTGAATTTGACCTGAGCATCAGAGGTCTGCGTTCGGGCGGTTACCAATCGGGCGCTAAGATCGTTGACGGGCTGTTCGTCGATCGACTTTCCGCCCGTAAACACCATGTTGTTCTGAGACTTGTATGCGCTTACAGCGCGTTCGGCCGCCAGTGCCTGCTCATTAAGATTGGTTAGGCGTTCCTGCAGCCAATTCGCTGCCGTTCGTGCAGCTTCAAACCTCGCATTCATCTGGTCGTTGATATAGGCGTTAGCCACGGCATTTGCGATCTCCGCCGCGCGTGTTGCGCTGCTCGAGCTGTAGCTGACCTCGATAATATTGCTGTAGCCGACCCTGGACGCGGATAGTCGGTCCAGCAGTGCTACGATTGCTCCTTCGGAGGGGTGATTCGATATATCGGCTTGTGAATCGTTATCGGGCCCGAGACCTCGACTTCGAATCCGTTGCAGAAGAGAACTTAGGGGCTGGATCGACCCAGCAAATTCCGGATCGCTGGCGAGCTTAAGCTGCGTTAGAACTGCTGCAGCGATCGCTCTCGATCTTATCATCTGCAGTTGCGTTTCGATCTGAGCGTTATCGATCACCGGCTCTGGGAGAAGCGACTGCTGCTGGACGAACTTGGCTTGCGGATTCTTCAGCAGGATCTGTACTTCTGCCGTGTAGGTAGGGGGAGCAAACCGAAGGTAGAGCATGGTAGCGGCAAATACGAGGGCCGCAGTGACGAGAATCATAAGGTGCCGACGCTCTAGTAAAGCGATGGCATATTTGACAAGGTCGCCGATTCCCCCGCCGTTGATTTGATCGGGTTGGGTATGCCCCCCCAGTTGCAGATGCGTTCTGTCGGTTTGTAGAAGATTGCTCTGCAGCATAGGGACCTGTCAGGGTGAGGCACGTGGATTAGTAGCCAACGTATGTACGTTGACCGCCGGATTTAATAACACTACTAAATATATATACGAGAAAAAAGTCATTGCCAAATTAAATGATATTTGGATAATGTGAAGGCGCCGGTCGAGAGGCAGTGCAGGGCCGGGCAGGTCAGGTGCGCCAACGGTTCAACGCGCGTCGTCGCGGCAGTAGTCGGCCGTGAATGAATATATCGAATATTTGATCAAAGTTCTGAGCAGAAATTAAATGAACATCTTCGGGCGTACCCCGTGTTGGAAAAGCAATACCTGTCAAATCAAATCGGAGCCAATCCCCCACGCCGCGGCGGTGCAGGCTCTGAATGGCGCACTCGCGGTCAGAAGGAGATGCTCGGTGGAGCGGCCGAGCTTGTCAAACCTGGCCCGCACCGCGGACTCGTCGCCGGTGGGAGCAACTCCCCGTTGGGTACGTCGTACGACAATGGCGAGAGCAGCTTCGATTGGCGCTTGGAGAACCAACTGGTCCTAACGAGGAGGACCTGGAACCGCGCATCTGAGGGTACATCGCTATGCTGGAAGTGAGATGTTTGGAGATTCCCGACGTCAAGATGGTTCGGACACGTCGGGTGTCCGACGCCCGGGGGTACTTTTGCGAGACGTTTCAGCGATCGGCCTTTGCAGAAAAGGGAATTCTGGACGACTTCGTCCAAGACAATCAATCCAGCTCAGATCGGATCGGGACGGTTCGGGGTCTACACTTTCAGCGACCGCCGTTTGCCCAGGCTAAGCTCATTCGGGTGTTGAACGGGGCCATTCTCGATGTCGTCGTCGATCTTCGGCGTTCGTCGCCCGCCTTCGGGAAGCACGTAGCGATCGAACTGGATAGCGAAACTGGTGATCAGCTGTTTGTTCCGAAAGGCTTTGCGCACGGTTTCTGCACACTGCGGCCCCAGACCGTCGTGTTCTACAAGGTCGACCAGGTCTACGCTCCTAGCCATGACGCAGGACTCTATTGGGCCGATCCGGCGCTGGCGATCGAATGGCCCGTGACGACAGGAGCCGCCCAGGTATCTCAGAAAGACCGGTCTTTGCCCGGGTTTGATCAGTTTAGCACCGTTTTCGAATGACGGGAGTAGTAGGATGCGCGTTTTGGTGACCGGGGGAGCGGGCTTTATCGGCTCTGCAGTGTGCCGGCACTTGGTGCTGGAGAAGGGTGCTGCAGTCATTAACGTCGACAAGCTGACTTATGCAGCCAACTTGACCTCGTTAGCGTGCCTCGATGAGTTGAGGTCTTACGCTTTTGAGCAGCAGGATGTCTGCGATCAAGGAGCCATGGATCTCGTGTTCGACCGCTACCAGCCTGACGCGGTCATTCACCTTGCGGCCGAAAGTCACGTCGACCGCTCAATCACCGGTTCGGCAGCTTTCATCACCACGAATATCGTGGGCAGCTACACCTTGTTGGAAGCGGCCAGAAAATATTATGACCGCCTCACGGGGCCGCGGCGAGAGCGCTTTCGCTTCGTTCACGTTTCGACCGACGAAGTCTACGGTTCGTTGGGTGTCGCGGACTACTTTCGCGAGGAAACGCCTTATCGCCCGAGTTCTCCATACTCTGCGAGCAAGGCGGCGTCAGATCATCTCGCGCTTGCA
This sequence comes from Bradyrhizobium sp. 17, assembly GCF_023073515.1. Lineage (NCBI taxonomy): Bacteria > Pseudomonadati > Pseudomonadota > Alphaproteobacteria > Hyphomicrobiales > Nitrobacteraceae > Bradyrhizobium > Bradyrhizobium sp. 17. The sequence continues at coordinate 29,508 of NZ_JADPJQ010000009.1, forward strand.
TGGTTCAAGACCTATGGCCTCCCGGTGATCGTGTCGAACTGCTCGAACAACTACGGGCCATATCAATTTCCGGAAAAACTCATTCCATTGACGATCCTAAATGCGATCGAGCACAAACCGCTACCGGTCTACGGCAACGGCGGGAACGTACGCGATTGGCTGCATGTCGAGGATCATGCGGCAGGACTCGTCAAGCTTTTGTCCGAAGGCAAGCCCGGCGAGAAGTACAATTTCGGCGGCGACAGCGAACGCTCTAACCTGGACGTGGTCACCCAGATCTGTGACGTCGTGGATAGGCTATGTCCCGGTTCGACAACGAGACGATCGATGATCACGTTTGTGCCGGATCGTCCAGGACACGATGTTCGCTACGCAATCGACGCGTCGAAAGCGCACAGAGAGCTCGGCTGGCAGCCCACAAGGACGTTCGAGGAGGGGCTCACCCAAACCGTCAGTTGGTATCTTAACGGCCGCGCGTGGTGGGAGCGTGCTCGCAGCGGAGTCTACGACGGCTCGCGTCTCGGTCTCCTCGCTACTCAACACTGAGGGTGCAATGACGGAAAGGCCCATTTTGGTTGCCGGCCGCAACGGTCAGTTGGCAAGGTGTCTTCGTGACCTCGCGGCAATGCACGGTATCCCTCTCGTCGCTCTCGGACGCAGCGAACTCGATCTTGAAACTTGCGGCGAGCTCCGCACGGTCATCGATCGGACCCTGCCGTCCATGATCATCAACGCTGCCGCTTACACGGCGGTGGACCTCGCGGAGTCGGAAGTAGCAAAAGCATTTCTCATCAATCGCGATGGTCCGGCGGCATTGGCCGACATCGCGTGGCAGATGAACATTCCGTTTGTCCACGTCTCAACGGATTACGTTTTTGATGGAAGGAAATCGGAAGCCTACGACGAAAGCGATGTTCCAGCGCCATTGAATGTGTACGGCGCGTCCAAGCTCGCTGGCGAAGCTGCCGTTCTGGCCGCGCATCCGCTCGCAACCGTGATCAGAACGTCATGGATCTACAGTCCGCACGGCAGCAACTTTGTTCGGACGATGCTGCGGCTCCGTGAAGCGAAGCCTATCGTCAGGGTCGTCCAGGACCAATACGGAATTCCGACATCTGCTCTCGACCTTGCGGCGGCGATCCTTCAGCTCGTGGGACCGCTGCTAACCCATGATCGTAGAGCGATGGCCGGCATCTTTCATCTGGCCGGCCGAGGCGAAACAACGTGGTATGGCTTTGCCCAGGCGGTTTTCGACCTGCTCGCTCGTCGCGGTATGCAGGTGCCCCGGCTCGAAGCGATCACGACGGAACAGTATCCAACCGCCGCGCAGAGGCCACGGAATTCGCGCCTCGATTCAGCGAAGGCCGAGCGTGTCCTCGGGATTCGACTGCCGACGTGGCCTTGCTCTCTCGAAACCTGTCTCAACCAACTCGTGGAAGGTGAAATCGATGCTGAAAGGAATCGTGCTGGCCGGCGGCAGCGGAACGCGACTTTATCCGATCACGAGGGTGGTGAGCAAGCAGCTGCTGCCCATCTATGACAAGCCGATGATCTACTATCCTTTGTCGACACTGATGCTGGCGGGCATCCGCGAGATTCTTGTCATCACCACGCCTTCAGATCGGTGTCAGTTCGAGAGGTTGCTGGGTGACGGTAGTCAGTGGGGGATCAGGCTCAGTTATGCTGAGCAACCCCGTCCCGCCGGTCTTGCGGATGCCTTCATTATTGGCGCCGACTTCATCGGGAACGACCGCGTTGCGATGGTGCTGGGCGACAACATTTTCTTCGGAGACGGCTTGAGTGGACTGCTCGCCAGAGCTGCGGGTCGTGAGGAGGGAGCAACGGTTTTCGCCTACCACGTGCGGGATCCGGAGAGGTATGGCGTGGTTACCTTTGACGAGCTCGATCGGCCAGTTCAGATCGAGGAGAAGCCGAAGCTTCCAAAGTCGAATTGGGCGATCACGGGTCTTTACTTCTTCGACAGCCAGGTCGTCCGATATGCGCGCCGTGTCGAGCCGTCGGCACGCGGCGAGCTAGAGATCACCGATCTGCAGATGCGGTATCTCTCGGCCAAGGCGCTCCACGTTGAACGGATGGGGCGTGGTTTCGCCTGGCTGGACACCGGCACGGTGGAATCTCTGATTGATGCGGCGATGTTCGTGCAGACCATTGAGAAAAGGCAAGGGATGAAGGTTGCCTGTCTCGAGGAAATCGCGTTCCGGCAAGGCTTCATCGACCGTAACCAGATCGAAGCGCTGGCAAAACCGCTGGAGAAGAGCGGCTACGGCCGATATTTACGCGAGATCGGCCACGTAGAAAAGATGGGACAGCACGGTGTAGCCGCCGCGCAGCCACTATTGGTTTGAGCGGATGTAGTCGGAAATATTGGTGTAGGCCCAAGCCACGGTAGCGCTTAGATGAAGTGTACTCCGATTAATGGCGTGACTTTGATGCCCGGCGTGTCGCAAAATTCCGCATTGGTCCGCTATGCGCTCGAAGGACTGGAACGGTGTTGGCTTCCCGAACACGGCCGCTGGTCTCACATTTACCATCTCGACGGGCGTACATCGCCGAACGAGTCGTTGCCCCACAGCGACGTGTTCTACACCCTCAACGTTCTGCTCGGAATGTCCAGGATCCGGGAGACTCCCAGCAGCCTCAACCTTTCGGACGTATTCCACCGAAACGCAGTCCAGCTCACTTTGCTTCCGGTGCGGAAATATGCGCTGGGCATGGCGCTTTGGGCTGCGGCAGAACTTGGCTTCGAAGTACCCGAGCAAGTGAGGCGCGAAGTCAGAGCGCTTCTCACCGAGCAGGAAAGGTGGAAAGCATTTCGTGCGCAGGACTTGGGCATGCTGTTGACGGGCGTCGTTGCTCAAGTCGGGGCGGGCGGCGACGAATGGACTTGTTTTGCTGGACCGCTCTATCGTTTTCTCAAGCAGCGGTTCCATAGCGGATCAGGCCTATTCTTCGACGCGGGATTCGGGCTGCGGCGGCGCTTCGCCTCCTTCGCGACCCAGATCTATCTTTCGATCGCATGCTACCACTACGGTGAACTGGCAGGGGATTCATCCGCACTTGCAATGGCAGGCGCCTGCGCACGCAAGTTGATTGAGCTTCAAGGACCCCGGGGCGAGTGGCCCTGGTTTTTCGATGCCGTTAGCGGCCGCGTGCTCGACTTCTATGAAGTCTACTCTGTTCATCAATATGGCATGGCCCCCGCGCTGCTGGAGTGGGCAGAGCGCTATGACGTTCCAGGCGCGCGCAACGCCTTGATTAAGGGATTTAACTGGATACTCGGCGAAAACCAGCTTCGCCGCTCAATGCTGGTACCTGATCTCGGACTAACCATCAGATCGCAGATTCGGAAGGGCGAAGTCACGGCGCGAGCGCCCAGGATGCTGCGTGCGATCGGGAATGCCTACAGGGGACGCGAGTCCGAGCTGATCGAGAGTTCTGGTGTGGGGCTTCGGCTAGAATGCCGCAGCTACGAATTGGGATGGATATTGTGGTCCTTTGGCCAGCGCAACGATCTGCCAGAGTTGGCCTGCAACCCGGCCTTTGGCAGGGCACACAATGCGCGTTTCGATCAGCTAGCGGTTCCATGCGACGACGCGCCGATTGCGCAGCAATGACAGCATGGTCGTCACTCGATGCAGACGTACGGCGCACATGACGGCGATAGCCTTGATGCGGTGCCGAACGCCATGGAGCCGGTCGCTCGTTAGAACTGTTACAATGCTTGGTGCTGGGGAGGCCAGCACCACAAGAGCTTGCGCGATCCAACGCAATCTCCAAGCCGGAGTACCTTCGGCCATATTGCGGTAGTGGACGATTTGCCGGTCCCACTTGACGTAAAGCTCCTGGAGGGAACCCCGGGCCGGGTGGAAGACGATCATCTCCGGTACGTACCGAAACCGAAGCCCGGAACGACGTGCGCGATGTCCCCACTCCATGTCTTCCGCTACATCGATCCCCGCGAACGGCCCCACTGACTCGAAGTCTCGCCGAAGCATGGCCATGTTGCCGGTACCGCAATAGCCATGGCGTTCAATATACAGCTTGAATCGATAGGCGAAAACGCTCTCGTAGGCCGCAATTGCGTCGAGCTGCGCGTTCTCGCCTTGCCAGATACGAACGTCCCCCCCGAGGACTGTGCCGGGCGGCAACGAATGCAATGAGCGCACTACGCTGCCCAGCCAGTCCGGATGCGCCCGGCAATCGGCATCGATGAAGGCAAGCACCTCGCCAGCTCCCGCCGCAACGCCAGCATTTCGGGCCGGGCCAGGGCCGGGCTGCGCCTCTTGAAGCAGTCGTGTCCCGGAATGTCGGGCGACAACGTCTGTCGGTAAAATGGCGGATCCATTGTCCACCACGATGATCTCGAACGAGCCGCGGTAAAGACTCTGCGCTTCCAGGCTCGCCAGGCAGATGTCCAGTTCGCGCGGCTGATTTAGATGCGGAATAATCACCGAAATCATGTCATTTAATCTCTCTTGATTGCCTTGCGGCGGTGTCGCGGCCTTGCTGGCGGTATCTGGCGTAATGCCGCAGCTCCAGTAAACACGTTTAAAAATATAATATCAAGAAAGCTTGAAATTAAATAGATAGGTCAGTATTATCTTATTGATGATTTTAAATCGTAGTGACGGGCAGTTTAACGCCCGGCGCGGTTTCAAGCGAGGAAGCCGATGCGTGTTTCATTTCTGGGATGTCCCATCGATATTCTGACGATGCCCGAGACGATCGACCTGGCGCGCCAGGCCATGCGAAGACGTCAGCGTCTGCAGCACGTTGCTCTCAATGTCGCGAAGTTTGTGAACATGCGTTCCGATCCCGTGCTCGCCGCTGATGTAGCCAACAGCGACATTGTCGGCATCGATGGCATGGGCATCATTTGGGGCGCGCGAGCGCTTGGTCTGCCGGCAAAGTCGCGCGTCACGGGCGTCGATCTCCTGAGCGAACTGCTGGAAGTTTGCGCGCGAGAGGGCTTCCGTCCCTATTTTCTGGGAGCCAGCCCTGCCGTCTTGCACGAGGCGGCGCGGCGTGCCCGTGAGCGGCACCCTTCGCTTGTCTTTGCTGGACTGACGCATGGTTACTTCGGCCGCGAGCAGGAGAGCGCTATTGTCCGCGATATCCGATCCAGTGGCGCCGATTGCCTTTTCATCGGTATGCCCACGCCGCGCAAGGAACGCTTCCTTGCCGCCCATCGCGACGAGCTCGACGTGCCGTTCATCATGGGTGTCGGTGGTTCGTTCGACGTTCTCGCAGGCCAGGTTCTTCGGGCGCCCATTCAGATGCAGCAGTTCGGTCTCGAATGGTTGTACCGCATCTATCAGGAGCCCCGACGCATGTGGTGGCGGTATGCCAGGACCAATACGCTATTTGCCGGCGTCCTGGTGCAAGCGCTCGTTCGACATGCGCTCCGGCGAGCGCCCGCTATGTACAGTGCTCTCCCGCCGGGAGCAGGGCGGATCGGAGGCTGAGCGTGCGCAAGCATTTTCTGATTCTATTGGGAACCCGACCGGAAGCGATCAAGCTTTTTCCGGTCATCAATCGGCTCAAGGCCGAAAAGAACAAGGATGTCGCCGTCACCGTATGCGCCACGGCGCAGCATCGGGAGCTGCTCGACCAGGTTCTCAAGCTGGCGAACGTCGTGCCGGATTTCGATCTCAACGTGATGACGGTCGACCAGACGCTCGATAGTCTTACTGGTCGATTGTTGGCGCAAATCGGTGAAGTCCTGCAGTGGGTGAAACCCAGCAGGGTTATCGTCCAGGGCGACACTGCGACCGCGATGACCGGCGCGTTGGCATCGTACTATCACCGCATTCCGGTCTCGCACGTCGAGGCGGGCCTGCGAAGTGGAGATATTTTCGCGCCTTGGCCGGAAGAGGTGAACCGCAAGATTGTCGGCTCGATCGCCGATCAGCATTTCGCGCCGACCGAGCGCGCCGCGAGCGCGCTACGGTCGGAGAACGTATCCAACGATCGCATTCACGTTACTGGAAATACCGTCGTTGACGCGCTGATCCTCGCGAAAGCGATGGTTGAAGCCAGTCCGCAGCTTTCGTCCCGGTGGGACGTCGTCAAAAAACATCACGGCAACCGCCGCATCATTTTGGTCACCTGCCACCGCCGGGAGAATTTCGGCGAAGGAGTCCTCAATATCGTGAATGCACTGGAGACGATCTTGTGCAGGGAGGACGTTGCCATCGTGCTTCCTGTTCATCCGAATCCGAATGTCCGTGACGTGTTTGCAGCGCGACTCGGTAACCATCCGCGTGTCGTGCTCATTTCCCCGCAGGAGTACACGGATTTTGTCAGTCTCCTGTCGCTGTCCCATCTTGTGCTGACCGACTCCGGGGGCGTGCAAGAGGAGGCGCCGACATTCGGCAAGCCCGTGCTTGTGATGCGCGACACGACCGAACGTCCAGAGGGGGTCGAAGCGGGAACCGCTCGCCTGGTCGGCGCGAACTACGACAGGATTGTCGGGGAGACATTCCGTCTGCTTGACGACGATGAGACTTATTCCGCGATGGCCCGGTCCCATAATCCCTTTGGCGATGGGCACGCCAGCGAGCGTATCGTGAAGGTGCTTCTTGATGCCTGAGTTCCAGAAAGTGACTGTCGTCGGACTGGGTTATATCGGTTTGCCGACCGCCGCGCTGATTGCCAGCCGTGGATTTCAGGTGGTCGGCGTGGACACAAAGGAGTATGTGGTCAAGACGGTAGCTTCCGGAGCCATTCATATCGCAGAGCCAGATCTGGATGGTCTCGTTTCCAAGGTCGTGTCGAGCGGCGCGCTGACGACCTCAAACAAGCCACAGGCCGCCGATGTCTTCATCATCGCGGTGCCCACACCTATCGATGGCAGCAACCGACCAGATTTGTCCAACGTGAATGCCGCCGTCGAGAGCATTCTGGATCTCCTTGTCCCAGGCAATCTCATCATTCTCGAATCGACGTCGCCAATCGGGACGACCGAAGGCATTGCAAAGCGGATCGGCGAGCGTAGGCCGGATCTGAGAATTGGCATCAACGGCAGTGAGGACGGCGCGGTCTACGTCGCTTATTGTCCCGAGCGCGTCTTGCCCGGTCGGATCCTCAGCGAGCTTATCAACAACGACCGATGTATAGGGGGAATTACTCCCGCCTGCACGCGGCGTGCTCAGCGCTTTTACAAGTTGTTCGTCCGCGGCGCCTGCGTTGCCACCACGGCGCGAGCGGCCGAGTTGGTCAAATTGACCGAGAACGCATTTCGGGATGTGAACATCGCATTTGCCAATGAACTCTCGTTGATTTGCGACAGGTTCGACATCAACGTCTGGGAGGTGATCGATATCGCCAACCGTCATCCGCGGGTTAACGTATTGCGGCCAGGACCAGGCGTGGGTGGGCACTGCATTGCCGTCGATCCGTGGTTCATTATCGACTCGGCGCCGGATCTCGCGCGCGTAATGCGAACGAGCCGCGAGGTCAACAACGCCAAGACGGAGAATATTATTAAGCGCGCCGAAGCTCTGATCGACGACCATCCTTACGCAAGCGTGGCCTGCTGCGGGCTGGCATTCAAGGCAAACGTGGACGATCTACGCGAGAGTCCGGCCATGGAAATTGCAATACACTTGGCGAAGAAGTACGGCCAGCGGATCAAGGTCGTCGAACCGAATCTGCGGCGGCTACCGCCGGAACTGGCCGACTTCCAAGTTGGCTTCGTGAACATAGATGAGGCGTTGCGTTCATGTGAAATCGCCATTCTCCTGGTCGACCACGATGAGTTCAAGATGGTGCCGCTGGCCGAGCGCCGTCATCTCGATGTAATCGACACGCGGGGTATATGGCAGGACATGCCTGTGCGGACGTGACGGGCAAGTTGAGCGGACTAGCGATGAGATGACTGATTTGATGCCCTTCCCCGACGTGAAAGTACAGGCCCGAATGATCGAATCGCTGATCGATGTTGCGATCACGCGCGCCATCGGGAACGAGCGATCTGCGCAGAGGCTTGAGGCTTGTATTTTTGGGAGTGAATTCGCCGCATACTGCAACATTGGTTGTTGCCGGGCCGTCAGCATCGGCGCATTGGCGCTCTATTTGGCATTGTTGGCGGTCGGAGTGGGGCCAGGCGATGGGGTCATCAAGGTCTCCATGAACCTCGTGGCGACGTCAGCCGCTATCATCGGAGTAGCCGGGGACTCAGGAAATTGCCTCAACATGGTCAGTAGTCTAATATCGGAGAACGGTGTTGATCGATCTCAAGGGGAAACGCATTCTTGTTACTGGAGGTGCGGGGTTTATCGGCTCGCACATCATCGATCTGCTGTGTGACGAAGGCTGCATCGAAATTGTCGCGCTCGACAATATGTTGACCGGTCGACCGCAGAACCTTCAAAAGGCGCTGACACGGGGACCGGTGCGGCTGGTCCAAGGCGACATACGTGACACAAAATTATTGGAAGCGCTGGTCGAAGCTGCCGACATGGTCTTTCATCACGCGGCATTGCGGAACACCCGCTGCGCAGCCGAACCGCGTCTCGCCATGGATGTCATGGTGAATGGGACCTTCGAACTGCTCGAACTCTGCGTGAAGCACGACATCGAGAAGATCATCGCCGCGTCGTCGGCTTCGGTGTACGGCATGGCGGAGGAGTTTCCGACAACCGAGCGTCAGAATTTTCATGGCAACCGTACGGTACATGGTGCCGCGAAGGCGTGCAATGAAGGCCTGCTACGTGCCTACAATGATCTGTATGGCCTTGAATACGTCGCTCTCAGATATTTCAACGTGTATGGCAGCCGCATGGAGGTGCACGCTCGATACGCCGAGATGTTGATCCGCTGGATGGAGCAATTGGAAGCTGGAACGCCGCCGGTGATTGTTGGGCCGGGCCAGCACACCTTGGATCTAGTCCATGTCCGTGACGCTGCGCGCGCGAACATCCTTGCTGCCAGGGCACAGGTCAGCGACGAGGTGTTCAACGTGGGAAGCGGCATCGAAACGAGCCTCATGCAGCTCGCTTCAGTCCTGGCCAATGTCATGGGCCATAGCGGCGTGCTGCCGCAATTTGCGCCTGAACGCTCGATCAATCCGGTACCGCGTCGTGTGGCTTCTACGGGAAAGGCGGAACGTTTACTGGGTTTTCACGCAACAGTGTCGCTCGAGTATGGCCTCGCGGATCTCGTCAAGTGGTGGCGTTCCGAACACGGAGCCTCGGCGGCGCGGCAACGACAAGCGGTGGCGCCGTGAGTCCCCTCGCAGCGCAACCGATAGTCCAAAGGCGATCCTTGGTACGTCGTGGACTTGGTGCTCTCCTGTTTGGCCAGATCGAAGCATCCTTCGGATCGGAGTAGGATTGACATTGGTGAGGGATCATTGGCCAAGGCGGGAGGGTAAGGCGGCGCTCTGTTCACGAACGGGGTCACGTGGAATGGATCAATCCGGTCCCCCGGCGGGCTCGACTGGAGAGGCGCAGCACGTTCCGGGTCTTCAAGCGACGGTGTCGCTTGAGCGGGAGTTCGCACAATTGTTTGAAATGATGGCGTCGAGCGGAAGCTTCCGAACGATGCCACCGACACGAGGCGCTCTTACAATCCTATTGAAATGCCACCCTTCGCCGATATCGCAGCCGAGTTTGCGGGCACGAGGGTCAGCCTGCATCGGCTGATTTGGGCGCAGCAAGCAAGACGGTCATGTTTCTAACTTGTATGGACGCTTTGACCATCGACAGTGCAGTTGCGCCGTTCGAAGCTCCTGATAGAGTGCCGCTTTCGCTACGGAGCCGATCGCAGTTGTGGGGCCAGTGTGAGATTTCGTTCGCAATCGAAAGCGCCAGCAAAGGTGGCTTGGTGTGATTTGGAGTCCCAAGTGATCGAGCTACGCAGACTTCGTGTGGCGATTTTGATCGTCGGTTTCCGCAATCCGCAAGACGTGCGAGCGTGCTTGGGGGCGCTCTCTCGCTCGGCGCCAGAACCAGACTTCGACGTTTTCGTCTGCGAGAATGGTGGGAGGGAATCGTTTCGTGAATTGTTCGAGGTGTTGACGGACCCGCTGGGACCATGCGGCGCCGTATTGAATGATTTGCCGGATTCGCTTGCGTCCCCCTCGGGGCGCCTGGGCGACATCAAGTGTCTTGCGCTCAAGAACCGGTCCTCGCGGGTGTATCTGGGCTGTGCCACGCATAATTTAGGCTATGCTGGTGGAATTAATGTCTGGATTGATCGATTGCAGCCAATCGAGGGCTGGGACGGCATCTGGGTTCTAAATCCGGACGCCGAACCCGATAACGGCGCGTTGCAGGCTCTGGTTGAGCGCGCCATCTCGGGCAACAAGGGCATGGTAGGCAGCACCATCGTGCCAACAGTAGGCCGCGATTATATCTATTGTCGTGCCGGTCATCGCTGGCGCAAGCTACGGACGAGCCTTGCCCTGATTGGCCTCGGTGATCCAATCGATGGGCCTGTGGACCTCCATGCCATCGAAGCGGCTCTCGACTGTATTGCCGGCGGCTCGATGTATATCACGCGCGAGTGCCTGGAGAAGATTGGCCCGATGGAGGAGCGCTTCTTTCTGTTTTACGAGGATGCGGATTGGTCGATACGGGCAAAGGAACATGGTTTGGGGTATGCTCCAGACTCCATCGTAGCCCACAGGGGAGGCACAACGATCGGGTCGGCACGTTTCCGCGCTGAAAGATCTCAGCTTTCAGTCTACCTGGAGAGCCGGAACAATCTCGAATTCGTTCGCATGCACTGGCAAAGATATTTGCCTTTCGCCATGGTCCTGGGGTGCGTCTACGCCATGACCTATCTCGTTGCCCGTTCCCCGAAGAATTTCAAGGCGGCTATGCGCGGACTGTTGGCAGGGGTAAGGGGTGAAACCGGCCGGCCAACGTTCCACCACTGAAAAGGACTAAAGCATGATCCGGAAAAGTCCGCAGCGGTTTTCCGGAAAGATCATGCTCAACAAAAACCTGAAGCGCGATCACGATTCATTCTAATCTCATCGGCTCTAGGTTGCCTACGAGGGCAGCAGTTATTTGCGTCAAGTTCTGCAAAATCGATCACGAGGTCCGGTTGAGGTTGAGCAATCCCCTCGGAGCCGCCGTCGCTCGCCTCGTGTGCTCGACAGATCGGGTAGGGCCACACGGAACGGCTGCCCCAGCGAACCATCTTACGTCGAAGACTTCAATGGAGAAAGAAGGTGCGCAATAGGGATGGTGGGCTTTAATGGGATTCGATCCGGACACTTTGCACTCGTTTTCCGAATCCTAACCGCAACATTTTCCTTAAAGAGACATTGTGGCCCATCCAGTCATATGCGCCGTTGAACTTCAAGAAAAACTCAATTTGACCGTCCGATGGATCGACTTTGGTCCGCCCCCGCAAGAGCCCGGCGGTCGTCGTATCTGTCCCGTGGGCTCTTATGGAATATACCGTCGTATAGCCAGCTGCACGGCAGATTGCGACTGCAGCCTCGTCATATTCGCCGTAGGGGAACGAAAATTCGAGAACTTCGCGTCCGCTCAGCTCCGCCAGGCGGTGTCGCGAGTGCTCGATTTCTTTCTGTGCGTGCGTGATGCTGACTTCGACCATCGACCGATGGGTCAAGCTGTGCGAGCCAAGTGAGACTAGCGAACTATCGAGCGCTCGCAACTGATCGGACGACATGACAGCTTCCGCCTGCTCCGCTGCTGCTGCGTGTTCACTCTTTTTCATGGCCCATCCCGGAACTCGCCCGATCCAGTCGACCGGAACGAATATGGTTGAGTGAAATGAACGGATGGCGAGCTCGGGGAGTGCATTGGCGGCAACGCTGACGAGCGCATCATCAAACGTAATTGCTACACATTTCTTCCCAGACGGCAGTTCGCCACGGTACGACGCCGGCAGCACATGCGCTCGGCGATGCAATGCGCCCATTTGCCGCACAAAGCGGATCCGATCTTCAGATGAGACAGCATGATAGTAAAGAATGGTCAGTCGACGGGGACACGGGCGTCCTACCAGACGAAACGAGCAGCAAAAAATGCCTCGCAGAGCGTAGTAGGCCAAGCTGATGCCAATTTTCACGTATCGTCTAAATTCGATTACCTTCATCGTGCTGCAACACTCGAATTATTAGACCGATGCCAAATTTAAAGTAGAGCTGATGTTAACCCGCCGATGGGCAAAAATCTGCATCTTTTGGGGCCTGACTACCCTGAACTCCAGGAACACCATCCAATCTGCTTGGTATTTTCCGAAATTGATTCGCTTGGCTCTGTCGTCACAACCTTTGAACAGACGGCGTGGCCTCCTGCTCCGATCCCTCGTCGTATCGAATTCTTCTTGTAGTCCAATTCATGTCGGTTGCTGCGAACCCAGATCGCCCCAAGGTAGCTGGTTCGCGTCACATGAGCCGACAATGGCGAGGACCGGCGGAACGCGCGAGACCACGCCGAGCTCACGAAGAGACCTGAACCATAGATAACTTGCAACCGTCAGGGGGACCGGTTGTTCAGGATAGGCAGTGCCCCGAAATACGAAAACCGTACGCTCCGCACTCGTTTGGCGAACCAGACGGGCTTCGTGTCCGAGTGGCGAAACTCTTGTTACGCGCAAATGGCACGAGGACGACCGGCCCTCGATGACGGGCATGTATTCCAACATCTCGTTCGTAACGCGAACATCGAACCCTTCTCTGGTTAGAAACCCTACGATACTGTCCTTTATTTCAATCGGATTCTCGGGCTTCACGGCGGCTTTCCAGCCGATTGTAAGCGGCAGCGCTATGGCGACGGACAGCTTAAGCGCGAGCGAATGCATCACGTCTGACACCTAGTATGCTGATTGCTACAATCAATATCAGAAGCACGATGTTCGAGACGGTCTCCCCTACTGGCGTGTGAAGATTCTCGTAGTGCGCAGTGCTCAATCCCATGAGGCTGATCCGGACGACGTTCACTGCGACCACGGAAGAACATGCAAGGAGGCACCACAGGATGTCGTGAACGCGCCATTTATGCCGTACAGACTGAGAAACAGTCACCCAGCACAATATTGCGAGCGAAACATTCGCCAGCGACGAGCAGGAGGGGAAGATCGCAAGCGTGCCAGAGCCGTCGGCAAATTCAACCATGTTTCCGCTCCGGCCTGTACCCAGCATCCATGCGACAAGAAATGCGTCCGCGCCGAGGATAAAATTGGCAAACAAGTCGAAGACGAGGCGGCTCCACATCATCGGCACTGTGGCGGCAAGAAGAATGATCGCGCCTCGGCGCTGTAGTTCTGTCGACCGTCTAAGGAGCAGGATATAGAGACTCAGCAAACTTACCGCTGACCAGCTCATGGCGCCGATTGGAAGAGCGATAAGCAGCAACAAAAAGGTCGCGACCGTAACATCGGCCAAGTTTAAAGTGCCTGTATGGTCGCCCAAAACGAACGACAGGCCAATGAAGCACGCCACCAGGACGACGACACTTATGTCGAACGTGCCGAAGACGGCATCGCTCCACCCAAGCCGGTGGACCGACAGCATCGCTTTCGCGAATAAACCGTTGGCGCAGCCGAGAATGTACAAGCCGGCGAAGATTTGACCGCGAGCGAGGCGTAACGAGGGTAAGGCAGCCTGGACGCTATGGTTCATTTTCGAGGGCAGTCCGGTCAAAGAAGGCGCGACAAACAAAAGTAATCGACCGCGTTAATTGCGCTGGCGGCGACACTACACGCTCTGATGCAATATATTACTAATCAATAAAATCCATATTAGCTTTCGGTTTAATGGTCAACCATTTAATTTGGCGGTTATTGGTGTTGTGCGGCTCGCGTGGATCATTTAAATATTTAAAAAAGGTGTGCTAAGGAGCCTTCGGGCGGAGGGTTGTCCCCAGTTGGTAGTGGCGAAACTATCAGAAGCAATTGACATGCTCCCGGCGATACGCGGGGTCTCCACAGTGCTTTTCGGGTCTTCGTGAGGAATTGGATCTGTGATGGACGCTGCCACGCTTCTCTCGACTCTTCGTGCCCGCGACGTCAAGCTATGGATCGATGGCTCCTGCCTTAAGTGCAGCGCTCCAGTCGGAGCGCTGGACGCCGGGCTAAGGCAGGGGCTGGCCAGCTGCAAGCAAGAGATCATTGCTTTCCTTCGCCAGGCGGAGGCACTGAACAGCGGCCCGGCCTCGATTGTGCCGATAAAGGCCGATGGCGGCAGGCCACCGATCTTCGCTGTGTCTGGCCATGGCGGCGACGTCTTCTGGCTTCGGCCATTGGCTCGTCACCTGCACCCGGAGCAGCCGATGATTGGCGTCCAGCCGCCGGGCCTTGATGGAACGGAGCCGCTCGACTCGCTGGCGGCGCTCGCACGTTATCAGATCTCGCAGATTCGCCGCTATCGACCGAGAGGCCCTTACTTGATTGCAGGGCATTGCGCCGGGGGGACGCTCGCTTTCGAGGTCGCCCAGCAACTGGTTGCCGCGGGCCAGGAGGTGGCCCTGCTCGCGCTCATCGGCAGTCCGTTCCCCACGGTGTTTAGCCGGGCGGCACTGATATGGGTCCGCCTGTCGGGCTACACGGAGTTGCTTACACCGGCCGCTTTCAGGCGCAGGCTGCTGTTACGCCTCGAACGAAAAAGGAGCGAGGCAGCAGTTCCTCCCGCCGAGTTGCGCGCGAGGCACCGAGTCGAAAGGGCAACTGTAGCTGCCGTCCGCAGCTACAGACCACGTCACTACGCTGGCCGCGTCGATGTGTTCGTCACGGCCGACAAGTGGCACCGATCACACCTATGGAGAGGGTTGGCAGGAACGTTCTGCGAGCACCATCTCGCGGGGGGCTTCGAAGTCAAGGAGTTGCTGCTTGGGCCGAACGTGAATATCCTTGCGGCATCGATCCAGGCGAGGCTCGATCAGGTGTCAGACTGCGACTCTCGCCCTCAGGTGGCCCCGGACGCGAAGGCTTCGTAGCTTGCGTCCTGTACGTTGATGATAAATAAAAGTGAATTAGTACATATAATATGAGGCGGATTATTTAGTAGCGGTGGGGGTGATCCTTGTGCGGTTTTGTCGGAATCTTCGAATTTAAGCACCCTCCTGAGACGGTGCGCGCACGCGCGCTGGAGATGGTCAAAACGATCAGACATCGCGGTCCGGACTGGAGCGGAATATACGCGGATGGCAACGCGGTCCTCGCGCACGAGCGCCTTTCGATAGTTGACGTGGAGCATGGTGCCCAGCCGCTTCTCGATGTCGCGGCAGGCCGCGCACTTGCCGTCAATGGCGAGATCTATAACCACGTCGCGCTGCGCGAGAAGCTGAAACGCTCGCACGAATGGAGGACGAAGTCGGACTGTGAGATCATCCTCTATCTTTATGACGAGTATGGGCCTGCATTGTGCCAAATGCTAAGCGGAATTTTCGCTTTTGCTCTTTCAGATGCGAAGGGCGACTTCTTCGTGGCGCGAGATCACATAGGCGTCGTGCCGCTCTATATAGGATGGGATAACGACGGTGCGACCTACGTCGCGAGCGAGATGAAGGCTCTCGACGGCGTATGCAGCTCAGTCCAAGAGTTCCCGCCGGGACACTACTACGCAGGCAACGAAAAGCGATTTGTCAAATGGTACGATCCTTTGTGGGCGCACAATGTCCCGACCGAAAAGGTCTCCTTGGAAAGGCTGCGAACGACACTTGAGGCGGCCGTCAAGCAGCAACTGATGTGCGACGTTCCATACGGGGTCCTCATATCGGGCGGTCTCGATTCGTCATTGATTGCTGCAATCGCGTCAAAGCACCGGTTGAAGAGGATGGAATCAGACGACACCGAGGAAGCGTGGTGGCCAAGATTGCACTCGTTTGCCGTGGGCCTCGAGGGTTCGCCGGACATGAAGTACGCCCGCAAAGTAGCTGCACATGTCGGTACGGTTCATCACGAGACCGTCTTCACGCTCCAGGAGGGGCTTGATGTCATACCGGATGTCATTCGCCATCTCGAGACCTTTGACGTTACGTCTGTCCGAGCGGCGACGCCGATGTACCTTATGGCTCGCAAAATAAAGTCTATGGGCATCAAGATGGTGCTATCGGGAGAGGGAGCCGATGAGGTGTTCGGAGGCTACCTGTATTTCCACATGGCGCCGACAGCAGAGGAATTCCATCAGGAGACCGTGCGAAAGCTCTTTGCACTTAGCAAGTACGATTGCTGTCGTGCGAATAAGGCCACGGCCGCCTGGGGCGTCGAAGCGCGGGTGCCGTTCCTGGACAAGGAGTTTCTCGACTACGCCATGTCGATCGATCCGACCGACAAGATGTGTCCGGGCAACAAGATTGAAAAGAGGATCCTGCGTCTCGCGTTCCGAGATTATCTCCCCGAGGAGATCCTTTGGCGGCAGAAAGAGCAATTTTCAGACGGGGTAGGTTATGGCTGGATCGACTGCTTGAAACGTCACGCGGAGGAAAAGGTCACCGACCAGATGATGGCGGACGCGTCGCAGCGATTTCCGCAGCAAACGCCAACATCAAAGGAGGGATATTGGTACAGAACGGTGTTTGACAGCATCTTCAAGAATCCGACGGCCTGCCTCACCGTTCCTGTCGGTCCATCAATTGCATGCTCGACGCCTACCGCATTTCGCTGGTCGCAGGATTTTGCGAACAGGGACGATCCGTCCGGAAGAGCCGTCAGAGGCGTACACGTGCACGCGATCGATACGCTCTAAATCCTCTGAATGCCTCTCCATCTCGACCCAAGACCGGGGGTGTGTCCGGCAAAGGAAGGAATTGGAGTTCAGACTGAGTTGATCCAACAGCGATGCGGTCCTTGCCGCAGCATGCAAGCAAATGAATGGAGCCGCTGATGGTGTGCCGATCATCATCGCGCGCTAGGCTAACACTACTTTGGCAGAATGTGTTTTCGCCGCTGTTTTTCAAGGATTTGCTTTCGGCAATATGGGCACTGCT
>NZ_JADPJQ010000092.1:0-34083 GCF_023073515.1 Bradyrhizobium sp. 17
TCAGCGACCCTGCTCATCCGGAGCACGAACATATGCGCCGCTGGGGCCCAGAGCGGTTCGATCCCAACGTGATCGACCGGAAGGCCCTCGAGGCCGCCGTCGACGCGTTGTCCGACACATGGAAGCCGCGGCGCCGCGTCACGCGCTCAAAATAGACGTCAAGCGCCATTCAAAAGGGCCGCAGAGCTACGCTTACGGACGGACGATCGTTGTCGAAGAATGACTGGTCCCTGTCATCGCCATGCGTTGCTCCGTTCTGTCCGCCTGAACGTGCGATGGCTGTTGAGGTCAGCGAGGTCGACAGCAGCAGCGTCATGACGGGGGGTGTCACGGCCGCGAATCTTCCGCAGGTTTTCAGGAACGCCCGCCGGTCGTCATCTTCATTGCCACCTTGGGTCAAAATGCGCTCCCTTGATTTAATTTGCTTCATTCGTATTATATATTAAATAGACTTTCAATCAAAACTTTTGTTTGAAAGATGGGGATTGCGAAGCGTGCGCCACCAGCAGATTGCCAGCATTTCCATGGCCTTCGGGCTTGCTAGCCCCGGCGCCGGAGCCCCAATCGGCAGTATCAAATTAATATTTAATATGCATATATCTGATTAGCTTGGTTAAGAGCAGCGCACGACGGATGATTGCCATGCCACTGCAATTTCACCGGCCAATCGAAAACATGGAGATCTGGAGCGCGAGCGGCGATGGCTTCTCGTTTGTGATCAGCCTGGAGAGCCCTACCGGTCCAGGCTTTCACGGACGCTCCGGGTACCTGGCGAGTTGGCGACCACTCTACGAGAACAACGGCGCGATCAAGATCAGCGGGTCGCCCTTCCGAACATTGGCTGAGGCCGAAGGAGCCTGCCGCAACATGGCCGAGCATCTGCGCGCCGCAACCGATGCTCACCGCCCAGCATGATGCGATGTCCAGCTAACGCGTACGTTCCGGAAGGACATTGCTGCACTTGACGTCCTCGTCGTTTCGAACCGCCGAATCCTGCTGTAGTAGGCCGGAAGGGGCGAGTTCACGCGCGGCCGCATGTTGCCCGTTTTGCGAAATTGCAAATGCCGCGAGAACTGTTCGATTGCTGATATCGAGCTTCTGGAAGATGTGGTGAAGGTGGACTTTGATCGTACCATCGGTAATGTTCAGGAAACGCCCAATCTCCTTGTTCGACAGCCCCTCCGATACAAGTCTCATGATCTGCCATTCCCGGTCGGTCAGCTGCGTCGGAGCCTTTTTCTCACCGATGTGAGACTCCCCACGGACCTCGCCACCTGTGTACGGCGACCGCGATGCCGGCCCCTGGCGTTCCGCAACCTTCCTCAGGGTCGCGACCAGCATCTCCGGCTCAGCATCCCTCGTGAGGACGAGGCAGGCGCGGCCCGCGGCCAGCGTCTGCGACCTTTGATCGCCGGCTTTTTCAGCGAAGAAAATGACCCGGGTACCTTGGCCAGCGGTGTTTGCGATAGCCAGAATGTCCGGTCGACTGATACTGGGCATTGCAATATCGACCAGTGCAATGTCGGGCACCAAAAGTCGGATGGCCTCAATGCAGCTTGCAGTATCGCCGCAGGCGGCCACGATCGCAAAATCGCGCTGCGCCGCAAGGACGCTGCTGATCCCCTGCAAGACGATCGGGTGCCGATCCGCGATGACGACTCTGATGCGGCGCATGCTTCCCCTGCCTATTCCTGATACCCCACGCGGCAGTTTTTATTCCTGCATTCACCTCAAGTCGCGCGGGAAGCACAACAATCCGTTCTGCCAAAACGCCGCACTGTCAATTCGTCACGGCACGCATCGGCAACGCATGATGGCCACACCACTGTAACTCGCTTTGAGAATGCGTGCAGCACCGTAGGATTGCGGTCCTCCATGGAAAATCCGAAGCAGCCGATTCATCTACAAACCAGCGCCTTCTCAGCTGGCTATGATCTGCAAAACTCTCCCGCAGATCTGGCGCTCCAGTATGTGGCTGCCTTGTCAGGATTGGTTAACCGCCATCGAGCTCATCACCGACCACTTATTACGAACGATATATAGTCACATTCATGATTCAAATCTAACATTCGACAAACGACCGGAGCGAGGCAGCTGAAAAGCCTCGACCCATAACTCGAAGAGGAGGCTCAAAAAGTAATACTATTCATCCAACCTCAATATGAGAGTGGAAATTTTCCAACCATTAATCAGACGTCTCGAACGATAATGGCTCTGCTTCGGCAGTAGCACCGATGAAAACCTGGTCAGCAAAGTTCGGGCGACATTTTCGCTAACCCGGCAAACTTCAATCTGCGGTCACGGGTCATCGCTGGTAATGAGTAGGTGGTCATATGTATTCTTCGGCTGTTTTGCGGCAAATGCATGAATCTCTGAGCGTTCAATTCACCGAATTGCAGAATTTACGTAGTCGCGTGTCGATGGCCGAGCAGCGCTTGCTCGGCCCGATGCGAAAGGTCCGCCGGCGGAGACCGGCTGGGAGGCGACCGGCCGGTCGAAGGCACAGGCCCGGCTGGTAGCGTCAAGAAGTACCGCACTGCACACTAGAGTTCTGTGCGCGGGCCGATCAGGCTTGCCCGACGGGGCTCCGACCTGATAAGCCCCCCTCCTATTTCAAATCGGAAGTAGTGGGGACGGCTTCCATGGGGAACGACGAGTGGGCATCCGCGACCACGGCTGAGCTGTGGCGGCTTTACGATGAAGTGACGACTGTTCTTAGTCGGAGAATGATCGCGGAAAAAGCCAAGCTCGAAGAGCGGCTTCGCAGGATCGAGGGAACTTCCGGGGCCCCCAACGGGGAACGTGCGCGCCGCCCCTACCCGCCAGTGCTGCCGAAGTATCAAAATCCGAAAAAGCCGTCCGAGACCTGGTCCGGTCGTGGCAAGCAACCCCGCTGGCTGAAGGCGCAGCTCCGAGCCGGCAAGAAGCTGAACGATTTGTTGATTAACCGCTCATCCAGCCAAAAGCGCCGCCGCACCGGTTGAGCACGGCGCGGCTCCGACACACCGCAACGGCGCGGCCGTCCATGGACCGCAAAATCTAGCGATCGAAGCCAGTGTTGCGACGCACAATATGACGGCCTGAACCGGCTGTGGCGGCTGAAGTAAGAGAGGTGGACAGCAACAACGTCATGGCTGGAGGGGTAACGGCATCCGCAGCTCTTCAAGAACTCACGTTCGCCCTTCGGCCTCAAGATCGGTCATCGGGATCCTCCCGCAACAGCCAGCTCCTTTTTGCAGAACAAACCAAAATCATCGCGTGGCAACTGATGTATATTAATCTGACGATTTAAATTTGATAACAGGGCGTAATTCGACTTCGCGGCGCAGCAGATTGAAACGACATTTCTGCCTCGGAGAAGATCCCCAATCTCCACCCATACGCAGCTCGCACCCTCCAGTTATTAATTTGACATTTTGGGCAGCCTGCCTGGAAGGGGGCGGCCCGAAGCCTCCGCAGCGGGAGTCCGCAAAATTGCGTCGACGTACAACTTCACTTACTAAGCGGGCCTCTTCGCCTGAGGCGATGCCCTGCGCTCTGAATACGCCAGTGCAAAACCCTTGGCCGCACATTGTCGTCCACGACGCGGTTCCCGAGAAATTACTGGAATGGTTGCGGCCGAATGCGTCGTGCTCGAAGAAACCAACCTGATTGCCACAAACACCGATTGCCTGGGGTGAAGCAGGAGATTTCTCACGGCCTCGGGCCAGCCACTCAACATCTGCTGAGCCTGGTGGACAGCGCTCCTTTCCGTGAGTTCGTGTCGGCCATCACTGGAGTTCGCGATCTTATCTCCGATCCAACCCAAAAATTTGCGGGGGTACATCGAATGCCTCCGGGAGGCTTCACGAAGATTCATCGCGATTTCGAGGTTCAATCGACGACCCGACTGTTCAACCGGCTCAATCTCCTCATCGATCTCAATCGGGATTGGCCGGAAGCCTACGGCGGCAGCCTCGAACTGTGGCCTGCCGAGATGTCAGCTCTCGGACGGCGTATCTTCCCGCAGTTCAACACCATGATCCTCTGGGAGACACAAGGCGCCACTCTTCACGGCCTCCCTGATCCGGTCACATGCCCGCCTGGTCGAATGCGCCTTTCTGTCGCATCGTATTACTACACGACGACGCGCCGCGTCCCGGCGCCGGGCGAACGCCGCGTCCGGTATTGGGCCGCTCGTCCCGGCGAAGACCACTGCATGGAGCGAATGAGTTGGCAGGATCATCTCCGCGCCCTCATGCCCGATCCGCTCTATAACGTGCTCCGGGCGGCACGCGATCGGATATCCAGAGCGCGCAGATCGAGGGCATCATGAATCCAGTATTTGCAGCGGCAATGGTGGGATCCCATTCCACGACCGGAATTGAGGCAGGAACAGCCTTCACCCAACCGCGACCAGCCGATACCGACACGCGAATTCCTTCCAGGTCAGGCTTCTCGCCTGTTCGGCTGCGAACATTGATGAAGCTCGCCGTCGAGCGAACAGGGCTGGACCTTTCGGAATTGACCGCGTTGACCGAAGCGGCGACTGGCGCCTACGCCGTGACTGCCGTCCTCGCCGCGATGGCCGGAGCCAAGCCCGTCGGCGCGTTTGCAAAACCTGGCCGCCACGGGACCGTGGCCGATGCCAAACAAGAGACTCTGGAGCTCGCTGTCCCCTTGGGCGTCGCTGATCGCATCGAAATCCTGGAGAAGATCAGCCCGAAGTGGTTTGCAATGTCGACATCATAACCAACAGTGGCCACCTTCGCCCCCTGATTGCCCATTTGCGCAGCGACGCCGCGATCGCCTTCATGTTCGAGGCTTGGGAATTTCGTCGTGAGGACCTGGATATCGAAGCGTGTGCACGGCGCAAAATCCCGGTGGTCGGTGTCAACGAGCGACACCCCGCCGTGGACGTCTTCTCATTCCTCGGACCGCTCGCCGTGAAACAGCTGCACGACTGCGGTTTGGCGGTGCTCGGCAACAGAATCGGTCTGCTCTGCGACAATGACTTCCTCCCGTTGCGCACTGGACTAGCAAGCTCGGAGGCGAGCGTCACGACCTTCGACAAAGCTGCGGCGGTCCATCCCGAAGGATGGGACGCGTTCGTTGTCGCGCTGCAGCCAGCGGCGGCGCCGCGTATCGGCCAAGCGGAGGCTGCGCATCTGGCTGCATGCGCGCCCGCCGGCGCCGTCGTGGTACAGTTCTGGGGCGACGTCGATCGAGCGCCGCTGGCCGAAATGGTTTTTCCCTCTGGCCCACGCAGCCGGTTGGGCAGCGCCATATGGGCATCCTGCTATCGGAGATTGGCCCGAGCCCATCGTACGATTGCAGACTGAGGATTGCGGGCAGCCGAATGGGTTTAGGGCGCGGCGGTGCCGTGGCAACGGGACGGCTTGGCCCAGCTCCTACCATGGCAGGAATGACATGACCGAGCGGCTGCAGCCCGATGTCTTGCTTCTCGCGGACGGACCGACAGGCTTTACTGCCCTTCGGTCGTGGGCTGCGCAGCGCCGCGTGGTCCAGGTCTTCCGAAAGCCGGACCACCCCGAAGCCAGCGCGCTAAGGGCATTTGCGAAAACTCAAGGCATCTCGGTCACGGAGTTGCAGGAATTGAACCAGCTTCGGAAAGCGATCCCCGACTTGCGTCCCGCTGCCGTCGTGATCTCTTCCTTCGATCGGATAATCTCGCGGCAAATTCTTGCATTGTGTCGCTTTGTTAAGGTGCCCTATTCGCTTTTGCCTCATTATCACGGCGTGAACTGGGCAATCATCAATGGCGAGACGACCGCCGGAATCAGCATGCACCTTGTCATCCCGGCGCTCGCTGGCGGCAATCTGCTATTTCAGCAGGCGATCGCGCTCGGCTCGAACGACACGGTCGCGTGCCTGTACAATCGTCTCAACGCCGTCCGGGAGCGTGAGCTCGGCGGGGTAGTTCTGCGAGTTGTCCCCGGCTATCAGGGCACCGGCCAGAAAAACCGATCAGGCCTCCTACGGCTGCACCCGCGTGCGGGACGATGGCGAGATTGTTTGGCGACAGCCGACCGACGTCATTGCGGCTCATCATCGCCAGCGCTTCGCCGCGGCTTGATGCTCCCTCTTATATCGGCCGCTGCCGGGCCGGATCGTGGGCCGGTGACCCTCCGAAGGTTGGGTGGATGTGCTGACCGGCGACGGTGCCTGCGCGTGTCCAGCGTCCTTATTGCCAATTCCGAACGGCCATGTGCTGCCGCTTTCGTCATTGGATCGACGCGAGCTACCCTTGAGCTGTCACGCCTTGATCTTCTCCGCCGGATCGTTGCGCTTGAGGACAGGCTCGCTTCGCTCAAGCAGCTCAAATGCACTCAGGACTAGCTCTTGGCCCATTCTGGCCAAGCAAGGCTCCGGGCGCCGGCGTTTTCACGCCCCTTCCCGCCCAACCGCCGCCCACAGCCCATCGCGGCCCGGACTCTGCACGCGAACCCAGCGATAGGGCGACCGCGACCACGGCACGATCTGCGGCGTGAGATTATCGAGGACGATATCGCCGCTCTTGGTACGCACCAGAAGCACCAAATGATGTTCTCCGGAATCGACAACGACCTCGCTCAATAATAGCACTCGCGCGGGCCAGCCGCGCTGAAGCAGCTCGTGGCGCTTGCTCACCGCGTAATCGTTGCAATCCCCGCGAGCGGGGTTGATGATCCAGGTCTCACCCGCAAGACCGAGCTCGTTGCGAGCTGGCCCTATCGCCAAGTTGACCGCGCGATTGATCTCCCGCAGATCCGCCCATCGCTTCTCGGTCAGCCGGATCGGCCCGCCCCGGAAGAAGCGTCGCAGGCGGCATTCGCCCTGATAGCGGAGGCAAAACAGCGTGTAAGTGAGGGGCGGAAGCGTCGGGCGTCCCAGCTCGATATGCGCAAGAGCGGCTCGCGGGGCCGTCTGCACGGTCAACGGTGCCGCACGCGCCCAGTGGACGCCTCCGATCATGACAGCTACGGCTGCCGTGAAGATTGGCCCCGAAATACGTTGCATCTGCCGATCCCCCGCGAACAACAATTGAGGCCGGGATTCAACCCAGAGCGCGGCCGCCCTGTCGCAAGAGCAGCAATTATAATATTAAATCATATTTAAATATGATATAATTCGCAAGAATAAACTAAAAAATTAAATATATGGACGACCGCCTGCAAATGAGCCGCACGCTCACAATCCTGCCGAGGAAAGAATGGGGGAGAATGACGGAGCAGAAGCTGTTGGCCGGCTCGGTGTACCGCTGAAAAGGCCGCTCAAGCACCCACGGAACGTGCTTCGCGCGTCTAGAGCCGGCGCAACCATTTAACGCCCCATACGATTTGAAGCGTTGGTCTAATTTTTCACCGGGCCCAAATCGTCGAACCGTACTTCCTCGATCGAGACAGTTTCATGTGCCAGAATGAGCTACTCGTCATCCTTGGGGCTGAAGCTTCATTACTTGTCTTCCCGGCCGCGATGACCGTGTACGCTAAGCGAATGGATGTGCTGAGCGGACGGTCGTTCGAGCGATCCGTGGTCTCGCCCACGAACGACAGACATCCGCTACGACCCTTCCGTCGAGAGTCGCGCGATCTATTGCTATTGATCAGGAGGCTGATCGATCTCGCCATCTCTCGCGACGGCCCGACATTACCAGAACGCCGCGGTCGAGCCTTCAGACCAGACCGCAGTTCCGCCCCGAGTTGTAAGGCGCACTCTTCGGCCAGCTGCGGCCCGCCGCGGATGCTTTCCGGCCGCCCAGCAGCAGCGGCTGATCGTAACGCTGGCGCCCACGGATCGGGCGCCAGGCCCGAATTCGGGCAGTCGAGCGCTGCTATCTTCTCGCGAAGAGTCAGCGCTCCTTGAATGCGCGCTCCGCCTGATCGTGCAGCGGCTTGAGCAGATAGGATAGCGCGGTCCGACCTGCCGTCTTAATGAAGACCTCGACCGGCATGCCGGGCAACAGCTTGGCCGACCCGAGTTTCGCCAGCTCTTCTGGCTTCAGCAGGACACGGCCCGTGTAGTAGCTGGTGCCGGCACGCTGATCCTGTGTAATGTCTGCCGAGACCATGCTGACCTCTCCGTCGATTTCAGGCGTGGTCTTCTGGTTGAACGCCGCGAAGCGCATTGTCGCGGTCTGCCCCATATAGACCTGATCGATATCGCGCGGTGCGATCTTGACCTCAACCGCAAGCGAGTCCGCATCGGGCACGATCAGCATGATCTGCTCGCCGGGAGAGATCACACCTCCAACCGTGTGCACGCTCAGCTCGTGGACGCGACCCGTTTGCGGTGCCCTGATATCGATCCGATTCAGTTGATCGACCGCCGCAGTCTTGCGCTCGCTCAGCTCGGAGAGCTTCGATCGCGTTTCGATCAGATCCTTGCCCACTTCCGTCCGCAGGTCCTGGTCGATCTGAATGATCTGGAGTCCGATTTCGGCGATCTTGCCCTTCGACTGCGCAATCATTCCTGCCAGCTGGCTGCGCTCGCCTTCGAGGCGAGCGGAATCACGCTCGAGGGAATTGAGCCGCGTAATCGGCACCAGATTTTTTTGCCAGAGACTACGCACGCCCTCCAGCTCCTGCCGGATAAATTCGACCTCCTTCTGCTTGGCCTCTGTCTGCCCTGTGAGGCCTTTGATCTCGTTTTCCAGCTGCGCGCTTTTCTCCTGCAGCTGCGCTTTTTGGCCGCTCCGCGCCTGACGACGCAGCTCGAACAGCTTTCGCTCCGCAGTAATCGCACGGCTCGCCTCCGAGTTGCTCTCCTTGGCCCGGTCGAGCAGCACCTTGGGAAAGACAGCCTGCGCGGCGCCATCGCGCTCGGCCTCCAGACGAGCCTGCCGCGCGAACAGCTCATCGAGGCTGTTCGTGACGATGGTGGCATTCGCGAGCGTCTGCGTCTCGTCAAGGCGGATCAAAATATCCCCTGCATTGACCCGCGCGCCCTCCCGCACGCGCAACTCTCCCACGATCCCACCAGTGGAGTGCTGAACTTTCTTGACGCTCGAATCCACCACGACCACGCCTTGGGCGATCACCGCGCCCGACAGTTGGGTCGTTGTCGCCCAGCCGCCAACCCCAAAGGTTACCAAACCAAACATGATCATACCCACGATCATGTAACGCTGGATGGATTGCATCGCCGGCGTCACCTGGCCATTCATCGGCCACCTCCTTGACCTTCCGCGACGACCTTGAGCGGTGTGGGATTTCGCAACACTTTCTTGAGGACCTCCTCTCTCTTGCCGAAGGACTGCACCCTGCCTTCCCCGAGGCACAAGACATGGTCCACACCTTCCAACGCCTTCGGACGATGCGCAACAACGGCGACAATTCCGCCTCGACGGCGCACGTTCAAGATCGCCTCGGTCAAGGCGTCCTCGCCCTCGGCATCGAGATTGGAAGAGGGTTCATCCAGTACGACCAGGAACGGCTTGCCGTAAAACGCGCGCGCGAGCCCGATGCGCTGCCGCTGACCCGCCGATAGCGCCAACCCTCCTTCGCCGATCTTCGTGCCGTAGCCGTCTGGAAGGGAGAGGATGAGATCGTGCGCGCCCGCGGCATGCGACGCTTCCAGAACTGCGGCGGCCGTTGCCTGCGGATCGAACCGCGCAATGTTCATTGCAATGCTGCCGTCGAACAATTCGACGTCCTGAGGCAGATAACCGATGTGCTTGCCGAGAGCGTCCGAAGACCAGTGATCGAGCGAAGCGTTGTCGAGCCGGATCCTGCCTCGAATGCACGGCCACACTCCCACCAGCGCGCGTGCCAGCGTCGATTTGCCGGATCCGCTCGGACCAATGATTCCAACCGCCTGCCCGCTCCGCAGCTGGAACGACACTTCACTGATGGTGGGCCTCTCCGAGTTCGGGGCGCCAATATAAAGGTGCTCGGCGGTGAGGGTTTCAACAGGCGCAGGCAATTCCAACCGCTCCTCCTCGCTCGGCAGAAGCTTCAGCAAGCGATCGAGCCTTTGTCCCGACTGCCGCGCGGCGACGAATCCTTTCCAGTTCGCGATGGCCATTTCGACGGGCGCCAGTGCCCGTGCGGTGAGGATCGATCCGGCAATGATGATGCCGGCCGTGGATTCCTGATTGATAACGAGGACGGCGCCCACGGCAAGAACCAGCGATTGCAAGATCGCCCGGAAGAGCTTGGAGGCACCACCGAGTCCGTTTGCGACATCGCTTGCCTGCTCATGGGCCGCGAGGTATTTCGCGTTGACATCCCGCCAACGTAAGCCCGCCTGTTGCCGCATGCCCATAGCCTGCAGGACCTCGGCATTTCGCCGCCCTTCGAGCGCCAGTGCGGTCCGCGAGACGGCGAGACGCGAGGATGCCTGTGCCGGCCCTCGCGTACGTGTTTCCGTAAGTATCGTAATGCCGACCAGGACCAGCGCGCCGGCCAGCGCAGTCACGCCAATCCAGAAGTGAAAGAGGAAGCAGATGCCGAGATAGATCGGCATCCAGGGGAGATCGAAGAGCGCCGTCGGCCCTCCGCTCGACAGGAAGCTGCGGACCTGATCGAGATCCCGCACAGGCTGCAAGCCATCGCCATCCGCTCTGGTCTTCAAAGGCAGGCGAACAAGCGAGTCGAATATGCGAATGCTGAGCTTTTCATCGAAATACCGGCCGACTCGGGAGCTGATCCTGCTCCTGACGAGCTCGAGTCCACCCTGGAACAGGTAAAGAACCGTGGCCAGAACCATCAAGGCGATCAGCGTCGGTATGCTGCGCCCGGGCAGCACCCGATCATAGACTTGCAGCATGAAAAACGAGCCGGTGAGCATGAGGAGATTGCTCATCCCACTGAAGGCGGCGAGAGCCCAGAATATCCGGCGGCAAGACCGCAGGAAGGCCGACATTTCCGACTGCGACTCATCATAGTCGCTAGCCGGCCGCGGGAGACGGGAGAACAGTCGTCGCCGCAAGACTTCGACGAGGTGCTTTGCCCAGCCGATCGGCCCTTGTGTCCGCAGTTCGGCATCTTCCGCCCACTGTCTTGGGACGGCCCCGAGTCGCGCCAAATGCGAAAGTAGGATCCGATAGAGGCTTGCTGGCGGGGAAATTACCCCCGGCCGTTCAAAGTGTGTCATGGCTCCCGCCCTTGAACCGTGCCTTATGTGACGATCCCCAAGAAGATCCCCAAGGCAGTCCTGAATTTGATTTCCCTGTCGTCGATCTACTGTTACGCGAAATAAGAAGTCAGGCCGATTTTGCGCACCGAGCCTGGCCAACTTGAGCGTGTCGTCTGCCGGTACCAGCGTGACTTGTTGGCTATCCCGCCATTCAATCTGCTCGCCCAGCTTCATCGACACGTACTCCCCCTATGATCTTGTTCGCGGAGCACTACGTCGTGCCGATCTATATCCACCACCTCATGGTTAATCAGGTCGGCCTCACGTGCCCGGTCGCCATGGGCTTTTTTGGGACCAGATGGGGGCCGGGCTGAGGTTTTTTAACCAGCACACCGACTCACGCCACTGCAGTAATCGCGATATCTTACTTCAATTAAATCACGGCGAATTCCCCTGATGTCATGCCAGACAGCGAGACACAACACGCTTCTGTTGCGGGACGGCCCTCAGCCCACAGAAATCGTTTGCTTAACACCCGGCTAGCCTATCTGGGCGCGGTAGAGAGCACAGCGCCGGATTTAATTTTCGTTTGATCTGCACGTGCTCGTGACTGGCTGGTCGCGGTGAAGAAAGAGTAGGCACTCGGTTGCTTATCGCGACCGCTGCGAGAATGACCATCGCGCGGAAGCGTCGACTGGCTCCAGTCGCGCCTGTCGATCCTGTCCGCGCGTTGATCCCGCGAACACTGGGAAGCTGCTCACGCGTAGATCACAATAGAGGCAGCCAGAATAAAAGAAGGCGGGGGGACGATCCCCGCCTTCCATGATATGCACCACAGATTGGTGGCTACTCCCTCTCGCTGAACTCGCGACTACGCGAAATGGAAGTCGTGGCTGTTCAGCTTGTCGAGCTGCGCGTTCTTCAGCATGAGCGTGTCGCTCCCCGTCGCGATGACGACGTCGTGGCCTGACTGGGCCGCGTGGGAGAGAACGCTCGCAAAGCTGTCGAATACGCCCTTGCTGAACTCAATCGTGTCATGAGCAGGTCCGCGGGCGGCGAAGTCCTTGATGATGTCCTGGCCGAAGTTCGACGCAAACTCGAACGTGTCCGCCCCCCTTTTGCCGACCATGACGTCATTGCCCGTGGTGCCGGTCAACGTATCGCTGTGGCCTGTGCCGATGATCGCCTCGCCCGAACTGGTCCCGACCACGTGGCCGGTCGTGTCGACCTGCTCCGCGGTATAGGCGTGGGTCTTGCCCGACAGATCGGAGGTGTGGAAGCTCCACTTGCCGTCGGCTCCCGCCGTGACCGAACCGGCCGACGTCGTGCCGTCAGACAGCTTGATCTCGCTGTTGGGATCGGCAGTGCCCTTGATCGTTGCCGTGTGATCCCAATGCGGGCGCACATTTGTGACTTCCACCGCCGAGGTGCCATTGGCGCTGTGCGAGCCAATCGGGGGATCGATCGGCTGTGACAAGGCGCTGGTGTTGCCAGCGGCGTCCGTAGCCGAGGCGACGAACGTGTGAGATCCGGTTTTGAGGCCAGAGGTCGTCACACTGAAATGCCCGTCGGCACCTGTCGTCGCCGACCCGAGCAGGGTCGTCCCCTCGTAGACATTGACGCTGCTGCCTGCCTCGGCCGTTCCGATCACGGTCGCGCGATGATGGCTGACGTCATCGCTGAGAAGGACCGGAGCGTCGGGAGCAGAGGTATCGACGGTCGCGGCCAGTGCGGCCGACTTTGCGCTGGTGGCACCGGAGACCGTATCAGTGGCGGTGAAGCTGTGCTTGCCGTCGGGCAGCGCAGTGGCGGCGTAGTGCCATGCTCCGTTGGCGTCCGCTGTGGCGGTGCCGAGCTGGGTCGTGCCATCATAAATCTTGACCAGGCTCTTCGGGGCTGCGCTCCCAGTCAAGGTCAGCGTGTTGTCCCTGGTGACGTGGTCACCGGCCACACCTGTATCCGTCGAAACCGAGACGATTTTCGGCGCAGCAGGCGATGTTGACGAGCCGGACCCCGTCGTCCCCGAACCCGACGTCCCCGACCCGGACGCTCCTGAACCGGAAGTCCCTGAGCCCGACGAACCAGAGGAACCGGACGAACCAGACGTGCCTGAAGATCCGATAACGGGATCAACGCCTGGCGACGCGGCGCTCACGTTGCCCGCGACATCAGTGGCCTTCGCGGAGAGTACGTGTGCACCGGACGACAGAGCCACGGTCGTCGCCGTCCACGCTCCACTTGCGTCGGTCGTGGCGGTGCCAACCTGTGTCGTTCCGTCATACACCTTGATCGCGCTATTCGCTTCGGCAGCACCCGACACCACCACCTGATTGGCACCGCTGACGGTATCCTTGCTGATCGTCGGCGCGGCCGGCGCCTTGGTATCGACGGTGAGCGCCACTGCAGCCGACGCCACGCTGGTCTTGCCCGATGAGTTTGTCGCGGTGGCCGTCAGCGCATGCTTCGCATCGGTCAGGGCCTGGGTGATGTAGTCCCAGCCGCCGCTCGAGTCCGCGGTTGCCGTCCCGATCTGGGTCTTGCCGTCATAGACCGTCACTGTGCTACCCGCCGCGGAAGTACCGTGCAGCGTGATCTTGTTGGAGCTGGTCACGCCGTCCCCGGACGAAGCCGTATCAGCCGACCACGACGCAATGACAGGTTTGCTCGGGGCCGTGGCAGTCGAGCCGGCAGGCGGTGCAGTCGACCCAGTCGACCCGGCAGGCAGAGCGCCAGAGCCTGTCGTCATGCTGCCTGTATTCGCCGACGTGTTGAGAGTGGCAACCAGCGTCGCGCCGTCGTTGACGTTACCCGTGTAAACCGGATTGTTCTGATCGAAGGCCGTGATTCCGAATCCACCCGACGCCAGATGGTTGTTGGTGAACGACACCCCCGTGATCGAGCCACCGGTGAACTGGCCGTCGGAGTAGACCGTGTACCCTCCTCCCACAAGCAGGTTATTATCGACCTGAATATTGGAGATCGGCCCGAAATAATTGTCGATCATGACCGCCGAAGTCTGGTTGTGGTCATTGATGATCGTGTTGTGGCTAAGGGTAACCCCGGAAACGTTGCCGTCGATCTGGATGCCGTCGTAGTGCGGCGAGCCAGACGCGTTCAGGTCATGGACGTAGTTGTCCTTGATAACCGTGTTGTTTCCGGCAATGCTGAAGCCGTTTTCGACGTTGTAGATATTGTTGCCGACGAAGGTGCCATGGCCGCTGATGCCACAGGAGCCGTCGTTGCCGCTGCCGACACCGTTGATCTCGCAATTCTGGACGACCGCGCCCGTAACGCCATCGGCTACCGTCACCAGACTCCACGCAGCCGCCGTGACTTTGCAGTTTATCAGCGTCACGTTGTCCGCGGCGATCTGCACGGTCCCTTTGATGTCGAGGCCGGAAATCACCGTTCCGGGCTGAGTGATCACAAGGTCTCCGGACGGCGTAAGCGTCACCCCCGCCGGCAGCCCCGTATTTGTTGCGTCCGCCCATGAAGTCGTTGCAGCCAAAATCGCTCTCCTTCGTTAGTAGATGACATCGGTATGCGGCTTAGTGGCACTCACGCTACTTGTCCTCAAGAAAGCCGAACTGCCGCATCGACGCGTTCTCCTATGGTCGGTGGCGCACGGCTTTTTTTGGACAAGACAGCGGCTTGCCCAAGGTGATTTCTCGCACCCTTCGCTAAATTCCAGAGGAGCGGCAGGACAGGCTCTCCTCACCGCTTAAATGTGGATACTAGATGATTCGCACCGAATTACTCGCTGGAAGCTGCCGTTAGTTTATGTCCGCCTCTGATTAAATAAGCCCTGTTTGCAGGACATCAGATTATCAATCGCGACCTATCCCGATAAGCTTGAGGACGGAGAAATCCGGGCGATCGGGAAAGAGATGCTGCGCCAGTGCTGTCCTTATCGTGCAAGCGCCTGAGCTCTGAGGACAGCTGGCCAAGTGAACCGGGCTTGGCGAGCCGGGCGACTGGTCTGCCGTCCGTTAGCTCTCAATTGCTGCTAGGCGGGAGGCTGCCAACGATTGCCCGCCCCTTCCAGGGAGGCGAGATGCGGCTCCCTTACCGCATCGCAATGGCGTGCCGCAGGGCCAAAGCCGCAAGTTGTTTTAATTAATCCGATCGCAAAACGTCAAATAATCGCATCCGTTCTTTAATTTAGCATCACACATGTTATTATCGGATAAAATCGCATTTTTGGATTACATTGGATTATGTGGGCAAAGGCGCTGGCACGATATCTCTACGCGAATGTGGCTGGCCTCGCGGTGGCGAGATTTACCGCAAAAGACCTCGCCGCCGGTTACTTCCCGAAACCGGAGTTTCAGGGGGTGTCTCGCTTCTCGATCGGAAGCGGGCTGATCGTGGACATTGGAGCAAACCGTGGCCAGAGTATCCAGGCATTCAGGCGTTTTGCACCTGCTTGTCGCATCGTCGCTTTCGAGCCGGAGCCGAAGTCGGCGGCACAGCTTCAACTGCGTTATCGCCGAGCCTCAACAATTTCGATAAATGGTTGCGCGCTTGGTTCATCGACCGGGTCACTAGCTTTCTTTGCTCCGAAGTATGGACATTGGGACTGCGATGGCATGTCCGCCACGAACTACAAGGAGGCTACGGAATGGTTACGCGATCGCAGTCGAATGCTGTATTTCGATGAAAAGAAATTGTCCGTCCAAGAGCATTCCGTCGAATGTAGAACGCTGGATTCGTTCGACCTCGCTCCTTGCATCGTAAAGCTGCACGCCCAGGGCGCAGAGTTCGATATCCTGAAAGGGTCCCAGGCGACGATCGAGAAACATAGTCCCGCGCTTATGGCGGCTTTTCCCACACCTGCCGTCAATGACCTTCTCGGCAGCTGGCACTATCGTCCGTACGATTTTCAGAATGGCAGTTTCCGAGACGGCATAGCCTGCCGGTCGCGCACATTCACCTGGTATCTACTGGAGGATCATCTGAGCCATCTGCTCGTCAGCTGACGAGCAAGCACCTTGGACGTTCCCCGGTTGCTGAGGGAGACCGTGAGCTAAATGGCTATTTCGCTCACATACCCGCCTGATCATCGCGGAGGAGTACATGATGTTATTGGTCTCGCGCCGAGCCTTTGTCATAATGATGGCGGCGATCGATGTCCCTCCCGGAACCGGACGCACCGGAATTGACGACCTGTGGAGTTATGCAGGGGATCACAATTCTTCGCGTGCGGTGGCTGCGGCTGGCGCAACCGAATCTGCGATAAGCTTTCCGGACGATACCAATACCGGCGTCGTCGACAAGGCACGCCTGAAAGCATCAGGCCCAATCATCACGAGCGAAGATGAACAGATCATTCGCGAGCTGGACATCTCAGGGACGGTCCAGATCAACCACAACGCGGTCAGAATCGAGAACTGCAGGATCACGGCCGCAGCCTTCAGCGTTGTTACGGTTGCGGATGGAGTTACAGGAGCAGTTGTGCAGAACTGTGAGATCAACGGGGTCGGCAGCGGCAACGACGGCTCCTGCGGCATCAGCGGCCACGGTACCTTTACCGGCAATAATATCTACAACGTCGAAAACGGCTTCAGCCTCGCGGGAAATGCAACGATTATCGAGAATAATTACATCCATGACCTGAAGGCGTCCGGGGCGCCGCATTACGACGGCATCCAGATCGACGGCAACGTTTCCGAGGTAACGATTACCCACAACACGATCATCAACAATCACAACCAGACTTCGGCGGTCATGATCGACAATTGGGCCGGACCAATTTCGGATATTGTCGTCGACAGCAACCGTCTGATCGGCGGCGCGTACACGGTTTATTCGGATGGACGCCTGGGTACCGGACGGATATCCAACGTTTCCTTCACCAACAATCGAATGGGCAGAGGACTATATGGCTACCGCGCCTTCAGCAGGAACGCGGCGAGATGGAAAGGCAATTTGGATGATGCCAGCGGACGCCCGATCTAAATACTGATCCGGTCGCGCACCGGCGACTGGTCATTCCTCGAGCATCGGTTGCCATTCTCACCCACACGCTCCCCGACCAGATTCCATGCCGGCTAAGAACCCGGAATCACATCGTCGCGGTAGGCGGCGCTGCCGGCCTTTACAATTTGCCAGCCGAGCCATCGCGGCGGGGCAGATCCTCGGTCGCCGGCGCTGAGCCGGAACGAGATCACCGTGCCGCGAGAGTTTCAATACGCATCGTGGTCGGCAACGACATCGCAGCTTCCCTCTGGTCGGAAAAACCGTCCCCTGCCGGCGACCTCCTTCCACCAACCGCTGCCGCTCTTGGAACGACGTAAGCTTACCACGCCAAATCGCCAAGCGCTCTTGTCTCCCTCGTATGGCTGGTCAGAGAGCAGATCCTGGTATCGTGGGACCGTCCAGGTGTGGTCCAACACCTCCCATTCCCCAAGCTTCCCTTCCAGCCAACGATCAAAATGATCCTTGATTTGCGTTCCTGGCGGATTTGGAAACAGAGAGTTGATGTGGGCTACTCCATCCTCGTCGAGCCTGGTCGGAAGAGCCTCGACAACTCTCCTCAGCAAGTCGGTGCCATCCAGGCCTCCGCTCCAAAAATTGTCACCCGCCTTGGCCGCCGAATCCGGTGCATAGGGAACGTTGGCGATCAATAGATCGCACGTCCCGTCGATGGAGTCGAGCAGATCGCTGAGGACGAAGTCCGTGTTGCTGCGCTCGTTCAGAGCGGCGTTGAATTGGGAAAACGCGATGGCACGAGGGCTTACGTCCGCGCCGACCACTCTGGAAGAATGATCGCTCGCAAGAAGGGCGTGCACACCCGATCCCGTTCCCAGATCGATTGCCCGCCTGCGGGGTACCCTGTTTACAAATCCTGCGAGATTGTAGCTTTCACCCCACAGCCACATGACTTGATTGATTGCAGTGTTTTTCTCCGCCTGATCAGTGACGATGTATTTCCCGTAGCACGGGAACAGGCTCAACTGCGGTACCAACTGATCGCCAGTCTTCTCGGCCAACCTCATTTCGAGCGCGGCGTCGACGACGGAGGACGACAGCTGCTTTGCTATCAGGTCAGCGCTTACCGGATTTCCATCGATGAAAAGCGCGATCAGGTTGTCTACTGGATCGCCTGCCTGAGGAACCCAACCGGACCGCATCTTTTGCCAGAAATTCACGCCCAGACGTGGGAATACGCCAAGGCGCGCGGCGCAACCTGGTAGATCGTAGCCGCACCTCTGCAAGGCGCTTACGAAGCTTGCCATGCGTTCAGGTGACTCCAGGGTCATCGGCAAGTGAACAGGTCGAGAGACTGTCGGCAGGAGCGTTGTTGTCGAACCTTCGGTCTCCGTGGAGATTTTTGCCCCCACCCGGCTGTTCGCCTGCCCCTGTCGCAACAAGTTCAGAAGCTCGTCCTTGCGGCTTCGCAAAGCTGCCCGCATTTCCGCATCAAGCGCACCTGCTGGCATGCTGCACTTGAGCTGATTGTCTTCGATCCAGAGTTTGACGTCCCGTTGGCGGAGCGTCGACAGAAGGTTCGCTGTTTCGATCATAGGCTGAACTCCTCACGTTCATCCGAGCTGGCGTGCTCGCCGGAGGCGGGAGCCGTTAACACGAGCACATCTACTATTTCTGCAACGCCCTCGATAGTCGGGCGCTCGAACAGACTTGCCAGGCTGAGATCGACGCCAAAGATCGTACAAAGGCTTGCGACGAACGCAGTAGCAGTCAGTGAATCAGCCCCGAGCTCAAAGAAGTCATCCCGAACACCGATGCCTTCGATCTCTAAAAGCTTGCTCCAGATCGCCGCGATGAGCTCTTCGGTTTTGGTCCTGGGCGGTCCGCCCCTTCCTGTTCCTGCGCTCGGTGGACTTGGAAGGGCCTTGCGATCTACTTTCCCGTTTGGTGTGAGCGGAAACGCCTCGAGGTAAACGAATTGGGCAGGCACCATATATTCAGGTAGCTTTTCTTTCAGCAGAGCTCGAAGTTTGTCCGTGCTTGGCGTCTCACGCCCCTGCGGGATCACGTATGCTACAATAACCTTCCTTCCTGGCTCGTCCTCGCGCGCGATGACGGCGCAAGTCTGGACACGGGGCTGCGCTGCAAGGACCGATTCGATCTCGCCGAGTTCGATCCGATAGCCGCGAATCTTCACTTGCTCGTCTGCGCGTCCGAGATACTCGAGCGTACCGTCCTTCCGATACCGAGCGAGATCTCCGGACTTGTAAATGCGTGTCCCGGGGACACCGCTGAACGGATCAGGCAGAAACCGTTGTTCGGTCAATTCGGGCCTATTTAGGTAGCCCAGCGCGACTCCTGCGCCGCCAATGTATAGTTCCCCGATAACGCCGGGCGGAACGGGTTCCAAACTCGCATCAAGGACGTACAATTGTGTATTTGCGATCGGGCGGCCTATGGGCACGGATCCAGTCGTAGGATCTCCCGGCTGAACCTCGTAGACACAGCAACCAACGACCGTCTCAGTAGGCCCATACTCGTTGATCAACCTGGTGTTCGGAGCAGCGTCGCGCCAAAGCTGCAGATTCTCAGCCAGTAGATTCTCACCGCCAATCACGAATGCTCGTGACATCCCCTTCGCCTCGTCGCTGCTGATCTGGTGGCTAAGAAGCTCCAGGTGAGCCGGCGTGATCTTGACCAGACCACGGTCGCCCGACATGCGCAGCGCTGCCAAAAGGTTGTGCGCCGCGAAGTCCTCCGGCAACAAGTCCACCTTTCCACCAGATAGCAGGGGCGTGTAGAGACACGTGACCGTGAGGTCGAAGGAGATGGAGGTGTGAACAGGCACAGAGGACTGCGGACCCACAGCATAGTTCTCAATGGCCCACCACAAATAGTTGACCAGACCCCTGTGAAGAATCATTGCCCCCTTCGGCTTACCGGTCGATCCAGACGTGTAAATCACGTAAGCAAGATTCGACGGGCTTGAGGTGGGCGCGAGGTTGTCTTGCCGCTCTCTGACGAGTATCGGCCAGTCCGAATCCAGGCAGATCACCTTGCTGGTCGTCGACGAAAACAGGCGACGGTGCTTTTCCTCCGTCAACAATACAGAGGTCCGCGCGTCATCGATCATGAAAGACAGTCGATCGAGCGGGTAAGTTGGATCCAGCGGCACGTAGGCGCCGCCGGCCTTCCAAACCGCCAGCAATGCGACTACCATGTCGGGTGAACGATCGAAACAAACGCCGACAAGCACATCGGGCCCGACGCCATTTCGACAAAGGTGATGCGCCACCTTATTGGCGCGCTCGTTTAGCTCCTGATAGGTCAGTTGCCGGTTCCCGAACGCGAGGGCAACGGCCGCAGGATCGCGAGCGACCTGTTGCTCGAATAGCTGATGCGCACAGACCTGTGGGAAATCGACGTAAGTGTCGTTCCATTTATAGAGTAATTGATCCGGCTCAACCGCGGCAACTGCGCTGAACGTCGTCATAGAGAGCTCCCAATAATTTCCTTCATGATTTCATTCGAACCCGCGTAAATCTTTTGAACACGGCTATCCACCCACATGCGCGCGATCGGAAATTCCTCCATGTATCCGTAGCCGCCATGCAATTGCACACACTCATCAATAACTCGGCACTGGCAATCCGTAAGCCAGTACTTCGCCATCGCCGCAGTCGTGGAATCGAGGCGGCCCGCCATGAATTGCCGAATGCAGTTGTCGACGAAAATTCGCCCGATGTGAGCAGCGGTCTTGCACTCGGCGAGCTTGAACCGAGTGTTCTGCAGATCAATAAGGGGCTTCCCGAACGCCTTTCGTTCTTTCACATATCGCGTCGTGATATCGACCGCGCGTTGTGCCGAAGCGACCGCGCTCACGGCGATACACAGCCGCTCGTAAGAGAGTTGATCCATCATCTGGAACAGACCCCTGCCCTCGCCGGCGCCGAGCAGATTGCCGACAGGAACTCGCACTTCGTCGAAAAACAGCTCACAAGTATCTTGAGCATGCCGGCCGATCTTGTGCAGCGCGCGTCCGACCCGATAACCCGGCAGGTCCGACGTTTCGAGCACTAGAAGCGAGAGCGCCTTTGCGGCCGGGGTCGCACCGCCGGTCCGTACGGCAAGACAGACGAGGTCCGCCTGTGAGCCGTTGGTGATGAAGGTCTTGGACCCCGAGATCACGTACTGATCTGCTTCCCTTCGCGCGGTCGTCTTGATCGCCTGCATGTCGGACCCAGCGTCAGCCTCGGTTATTCCAAGGGCGGCGACGAGTTCGCCTGAGCCCAGACCTGGCAGCCAACGGCGCTTCTGCTCTTCATTTCCGTAAGCAAGGATGTATCGCGCAACGATGCCTTGAATGTCGAAGCCGGAATGAATGCCGGCCAGGGCGAGTTCCTCGATGACGACCACCTCGTGAGCAAACGTTCCGCCGCCTCCACCATAATCCTCGGGCACGTCGCAGAGCAGCAGACCCACTCGACCCGCCTTGCGCCACGCCTCGCGGTCCGGTCGACGCTGTTCATTCCACTTCGGCTGATGCGACAGAAATTCTTTCGCGATGAAATCCCGAGTCATCTTTCGGAAAGTTCGCGTGTCATCGGTAGCCCAGGGCGCTTCGTAATCCATCAGTCCCATTTCTCTTGAGCCCGCCAACCGTCGCTCACGCTCCACCGGAGCGCATGGCCTTCCGCTCGAACGAGCCGCAATTTCTGCACTCAGGCATCTATTTCATAGCGAGCACGCAGCGAGACAAGTATTATCTCTGCCATATAACCCCTAGAGAGATTTAGAACTCCAGATTAATAACATTAAATCTCTTTAAATCAATGGCTAAAAAATGTACAGTGCAGGAAATAGCCAAATACCGTTACCCACGGCCCTCCCAAGTGGCAACCGTTCCTGGCGGCTCGTAGCGGCCATTTTGGTCCGGCGCCGAAAATGCGATTTCCTGCCGTCTTCAGAATGGATAACCCAAGTCAAGCGCATGATACCAAGGAATCACCGAGGTCAGATGTTCAGCGCAGCGACAAACATGCATTTCGCCCGCGAACAACGCGTCGCGCAGCCGCCGTTACACACATCCCTGAAGTCACAAAGCGAAGGCCGTGCTGCGGCTTGGCGCCTCAGATTGATCATTGCTGCACTTTTCCTCCCGGAGGGACTTTCGTTCTTCGTCGGGGACTTCCGTCTTACGGTCGCACGCGCCCTGCTCATCATCTTCACCGCAACGACCCTGTTGAACCGTCAGAAGTCAGCGCGAGCGTTTGGGATGTCGGACTTCTTCGCTCTGGCTGCAGCTGTCTGGATGCTCATAGCGGGGACAGCCAACGAAGGTTTTGCCGGACTCAAGGGAGCTGGAATTGCCGCGATCGAATTTGCCGGCTGCTACTATGTATTTCGGTGCTCTCTCGATTCGGTCGACTCGTCCGTCCGCATGGTGCGCTACGCGTGCAAAGTATTGGTGGTCGTCGTCGCTGTTGCGCTGCTGGACCCACTGACGGGCAAGCTGTTCACTTACGAGTTCGCCAAAGGACTCACTGGCTACACTAAACCAATTGTCGAAGAAGCATTGGCACAGCATGCGGAGGCAATGTTCAGAAACGGACTTCTTCGAGCTATGGGCCCGTTGGAGCATTCGATTTTGTTCGGCTGCGTCTGCGCGTGGTTCGGTACCCTGGCCTTCTTTACGTTCCCACATCGCTTATTTGGTCAGAGCATAGCAGCCTTCGCCCTTGTTGGGCTCTGGTTTTCACAG
This sequence comes from Bradyrhizobium sp. 17, assembly GCF_023073515.1. NCBI lineage: Bacteria > Pseudomonadati > Pseudomonadota > Alphaproteobacteria > Hyphomicrobiales > Nitrobacteraceae > Bradyrhizobium > Bradyrhizobium sp. 17. Next base: position 22,751 of record NZ_JADPJQ010000092.1, read on the forward strand.
GCACGAGGCGCGTGGGTCGCGTATGTGATCTCATTTGCCCTCTCAGGTTATTTTGCGGCCACCAAGCAAATTCCCATGCGTTGGAAATTGATCGGTTCGATCACGGCCTTTGCACTGGTTCTGATATTCTCTTTCTCTGGGGCCCCTTTTGCCACCCTGATGCGGCTAGCGGGATTAAGTCCCGAAGCGGCGTACTATCGACAAGGGATCTGGGCCGCGGCCGCGCCAATGGTGGCGCACTCGCCGCTGTTCGGGATCGGCTCTTCGTGGGACTGGCAATCCAGTATGGACCTGTATGGACCAAGCGTAGACGCATTCTGGCTCCAGAATTCGATGACCTATGGGATTCCCAGCACTCTTTTTGTATTCTTGACGATGACAAGCCCCTTCTGGCGCGGTCCCATTCATGATTCAGCCTATCTGACAGCGGAGGAGAGCCGACTGTCGGTGGCGCTTGGGATCGTAACCGTCGCCGCGGTCTTTTTAGGCTTCATTGTGCATTTTTGGGGAGTGTGTTGGATACTTCTTGGAGCGTTTGCGGCGACCCGCGCAAGTTTGGCCGATAGCGCAACATTGCGGCATCGAACTGAGCAAGTGCTCGATGCCTACCAACACGCTGGACGGATCGCAGCCCCCGTAGGAGCACGGTTGCGACTCTGATTGCCCCTACACCGTTGGATACGCTCCCGGTTGGGTAAGCGCACCAGGCGGCGCCCCGTACAGTACCTGCGTTTATCGGCAATTGCGGCGTCGCTTCCTAAGCGGAGGTCAATTTCCCATGTGCGAGGTCAATTCCGCGGCTTGCTATTTATTTCCGGACCGAATATCGTTTAATATCTAATATCATTTTGACATCATGACTGATTTTGTTAACAAGGTTGGCGGGCGAGACAACAACTTCAACCTGCTGCGTGTGATCGCCGCCGCTGCGGTTTTGGTCTCGCATGCCTACCCGATCTCGCTGGGCCCTGGAGCTGTGGAGCCTCTTTCCGCCTGTCTCTCGATGACGTTGGGAGGGCTGGGAGTCATCAGTTTCTTCGTTATTTCTGGCTTCTTCATCTCACAAAGCTTCGAAAACAACAGCGTACTGCGGTTCTGCATGGCGCGCCTGCTGCGCATCTATCCCGGGTTGCTGGTGGTCCTTCTGTTTACCGTCCTTGTCATCGGGCCCCTTTTTACCCGGTTGAGCATTCGAGACTACCTGACTGACGCCAACACCATCTCATACGTGCCACACAATCTGAGTCTGAAGTGGCTGCAGTACGACCTGCCCGGAGTTTTCGCAACGAACCCCTATCCCGCGGCGATCAACGGATCCTTGTGGTCACTATTCTACGAGGTCGCTTGTTATGGGATCGTCGTTGCCGTCGGAGCGCTCGGCATTTCCCGCCGGCGCTGGTGGTTCTGCGCATTCCTGAGCATCTATGCGTCGGCCTATTTCGGATCCAAGCTATTCTCTCCCGTGCACAACTACCTGCTCGAGCACACCGCCTTTATGGCTCTGCACGGGTTGACTTGGCCATTTGTGCTCGGCATGGCCGCCTACCACTTTCGCCAATTCTTGGTGACCCCCCTACATCTATTCATGTGCGCCGGCGCGGGGTGCGTCGCACTGTTATCGTATCGAAGCCCTTTTTTTCATGATGCTTTCGTTCTCTTCTGGAGCCTCCTGATATTCTATGTGGGGTATCTGTCCTTCAAGCCGCTCAAAATGTATAACCGTTGCGGCGACTACTCGTACGGGGTGTACATCTATGCGTTCCCATGCGAGCAAATTGGCGCCGCTTTGTGGCCTGGAATTTCGCCCGTCGTCTTGATGGCGGTATCGCTGCCGGCAACGCTGGCGTTTGCAGTGTTGTCCTGGCATTTCATTGAGCGACGCGCACTTGCGTTTCGTGCCAACGCCGCTGCTTGGCTCGAATACAGCTTGTCCTTTACGACTAGAGCGGGTCTCAACGTAAGCGACACGCGCGTCGACTCAACCAAGTTGGGATAGCAGGGAAAATGCCGTCGCTTTACGAGAGGTTTCGCGAGTTTGTCGCTTCCGCTCCCAACGAAGCCCGGATGATCGGTTGGCGCTGGGTGATAGCCGACCGCCTCCTTCGGCGATTACGAGTCAAGGAAATCAGGCTGAAACCGCAGGGCCTGGATCGCCGAGTCTCCTGCCGCGTGGCAACCTCTGACATCTTCGAATATCAGCATTTGCTCGGGCCTATGCGCGATGCCCTTGATCTTCCTGCTCGCGCGAAGGTGATCGTCGATGCCGGCGCCAACGTCGGGTACTCGGTCTTGCGTTTTCGCCTGGAATTTCCCGATGCCGTGATCATAGCGCTCGAACCGGAGCGGGCCAATATTGCGCAATTCAAGAAGAACTGCAGCTACGACAAGAGGATCATCCTGGAAGAAATGGCCTTGTGGAGCACCACCGCACGACTGAGCATTCGCTCGCTCGATGCCGCTTCGAACGGATTTCAGGTTGAAGAGGACCCACGCGGTGGCATTGCCGCCATGTCTGTCAGTGATCTTCTAGCCAAACACAATTTGCCACGCATCGATCTGCTCAAGATAGACGTCGAGGGAAGCGAGAAAGCCATTTTTCAAAGCCCTGAGACGGCCCTCTGGCTGGAGCGCGTGCAGATGATACTAATAGAGACCCATGATCGGCTTGAGGCAGGCTGCTCGCAGGCCGTCGCGCGCGCAGTCGCCGGCCTGTTCGATTGTCACGGTAATCGCGGCGAGTATTCGCTCTACGTTCGCCGTGTGTAGCTGTCACTTGCCTCTGACAGCCGTTCGCGCCCTTTCGGCGAGGTGGATAATTCGCCTGCTTACTCGATCCGGGGCGAGTTCATATGGACCAATTTCCGTTACAGAACGACCGTTGAGACGCCGCTTGAAGCGATAGACGCCGGGGTTCTGCCGCTCGTCCATTCCTCCGAGATCGTAGTAGGAATTGCCCATCGTCCGGGCGTAACTGATCGCACTCCATTGCAATAGGAATGATGCGCACAAGTCGCGTCCCGCCAAACTAGCGGCGCCGAGAAGGTAGACAGCGGTGTCGCCGACGTAACTGCCCAAATGACCTGCTACCAGTTCGTCGCCATGCCACGCGAGATGCAACACGAGTTTTTGATCGGCCGGACTGCACAATTGCACGTACTTGAAAAAGCGCGCATCCTGGCTAGGCATAAAACCTTTTCTTTGCGTGCAATCGAGAAAAATCGCATTGAAGAGATCGAAGTCATTCAGTTCGACGGAGCGGCTTATTTTGAGCCCCGATTTCTCAGATTTGGTCAAACTGTAGCGCCATTTCGGATCGAGGTTACCGCGCAGCTCGTCGAGAGAACCCGCAAGATCGAGGACGAACGTTTTCCGCGGCGGCTGTAAGCAGGGACAAAACCCGCGCGCCTCGAGATAAGAAACCTGAGTCTGCTGGAATATTCCGCCGCTCGGCGACGGGACCACGCGAAGCACTAACTGGCGCCGCTCGACATATTCTTCGCAAAGCGCGTCCAGGCAGCGGCCGAACTCTCGCTCGGAGTAGCGGTCTTGCTGCATGACGATAGGGGCGTAGCTTGCATAAGCGATGCCCCAGCGCGTCATCGGGATAACTTTGATGCGGACATTCGCGAGGCCGATAAGATTCTGGCTCGCCATGATACGGTTGAATTCGGATGTCGCTCCGACATGTCGTGCCGCTTCCTCGGCGTAGCTGCTGCACTGGCGATACGATAGATCACGGAACCGCGGCGCCAATTCGTCCCACTCGGCGTTCGAAATGTGCTCAACAGTAGGAGCGTCGTCCATCGATTTACTATACTTTCCTCATTGGACCGACGAAATTTACCTTCCCACGCTGGATGAGACACCTATGCGCGATGTCGCACCCTCCATGTGAAGTTGCTTCGTTGGTCGCAATCGCAGGTGTGTGTCTCCCGATCACCACCCGTCCGTTCACTGAAGAGCGCATTCAACGGGACTGATCTGCGTGGCGCTTGACTCCCCCATAGCACTTCTGCGCGCGGTCTTACGTCCGCTAGGCGCCGTCGCTCCCTGAGAGGCTCGGACGCCAGCGCAATGTACGCTGCACCAACTTCATGGCGCCGGCATCCGAAACCCTTCACACGAGCTGACATATCTCTAGAGCAAGCCGCTTTGATCGAGCGCTTGCTCGCCGCAAAATCGACCCATACCCACAGATCTTCACGAGGGGTACTCCGATGATGCGGCGGCGCAGACGATCGATGCCTCCGGCGTGTGTGTCCACCCGCACGGAGCATGTATCTCGGACAACAATCGCCTGCTAGTGGGCGCTCCCGAGGAGTCCTCGTGACCGGGATTCACGCGGTATGTGTCACCATATGGCCTGCCTGTCCATCTCGCGCTCACGCCCGTGAGACGTATAATTGGCTTTGTTCGGTTTTTCTCCTCAGCGCCTGCGGCAGGATCAGTTCGAACGGCTCAATCTCATCTTTTCCACGGACCGTTAAAGAGCGCCTGTCCCAATTCCTCGGTGCAATCGAAGGGGCCCGGAAACAGAAACGATTTCAGGTGCGTTCTTCCAAGCGCACCCGCATCTGGCGCTGTGTCGAATTTCTTGCAGGCCGCGGCAATTGCGTCCGCAATCGCCTCGGGTCTGATATCGCCCAAGGACGTGATATTATCGTGGGCTGCACTCAAATCCTTATTTGCGTACCGATTCGTTATCGTCAGAACCCCGAAGTGCGCCATCTCCAATGGAGGATAGCTCGGGTGAGGAGACGACATCAGGGACAATCCGACCGCGGTTTCCCGCAACAATCCTGCATACGCCTCCAGGGGCAGCTTTCCAGCAGATATCATCTCCCGACCATCCCCCAGCGGGAACGGCCGATGAGGTAGGCCGACTGACAGAACTTCCCAATCGCGATGTTCAGTATAGCGTTTGGCCCAAAGTGTTAGCCCTTTCTGGATGGCGGAGAAACAGTTGCGGGGGATACCCGGACGACCATAGACAAGAATGCGCTTCGCCCGCGGCGTTTCCGGACCGCTCAAAAACGGACGGAGAGCGTTTGACAGCTTTGGCTCGAACACAAAACTCCGGTCGAGCTGATGACCCTGAGACGTAAAATAGTCATGGAGCTCGGTACTATTGAAAATCCCCCAGCACGGCCACGATGGCTCGAACGCGAGTCTCGCAAGCATATGGGTTGCTGAAAAGGGATAGAACAAAGGCTCATATTCCTGAATCAAATACAGAAATGGAACTGGTGGTTGCTGAAAGTTCTCCCGCTGCGACTCAAGCACCGGCAGCAAATTCAACGTTATCCACCAGTTGAAGGTCAAAAAAACATCGCTTGAACGCACCCCTATGACCGGAGTCTGCGCCGTACGCTGGAGAATCTCGATATCTTTCGGCCTGAGACCCAGAGCGAGCGCTCGTTTCTCCACGAGGCTCATATCCTTGGATGGCTCCGGGTTATCGAGGATGATGCGAAGATCTGCTCCCGTCCACTTGCCGATTTCAAGAAAGAAATCGACCGCGGTCATCACTCCCCCGAATGCCCTTCCTGCGGCGATGGTTGGGATGACTAACGTCAATCGGCTCTCTTTGCCGGGTTCGAACACAACTTCGTACCCGTGAAGGACAACATCCTCCTCCGGCGGAGGAAATAGCTGCTGCCGTAATATGTCTTTGACTGATGCGGGCAGCCACCGCTTCGCCATTTCACGAACTGACGACATCTTCTTCAGCCTTTCGCCGGGATCAAGCAATACCCTCTCAGTCTCGCACTAGGATGGATGGCTGTACGCCTGAAGCATCATCGGGCGCAGGTTGACCGTGAGGCCTCCTACAGTCAGCATCGCGAGACATGCAAGCGCACCGAGGTGCATGGAGGAGAACTCCGGCAATGGGTGAAGAGCCTCGAGAATTATTGCAGCGCTAATCCAACTTCCAGCCCACAAACTGGCCAGGAAGGGACCCCTTCCGAGCTTCCAGATGTACCTGCGCAGGATCATCATCGTTATGGCAAATCCGATTATTTCGCCAATTAACCTCCCTAATATAATCATATAAAGATTGCGATACCACAGCGCAAGAACCGTTGCAGCGAGCAGGCCAGTCACAGAGGACCAGCTGAGCAACGCCAGGGTGCGCGTCCTGTGACTAACCAGAAGCACCGACGTTGTTGGTTCAGAGCGCGCAATGTTTAAGAAACTCACCGCAGCCAAGAGAGCAACGATACCGTTCGCGACCTCGAACCGCGGGCCGAAGACAAAGGGAACGACGACGTTCATGAGAGCGAGAAGGCCAAACGCGAAGCAACTACCCAGTATGAGCATGCTGCGCATATACACCAGGAGTCTGTACTGAAAACGCTCCTGATCTGCTGCAGCGTTGTGTAGCCCGGCGAGAGCAAGGGAGCTGCAGATCTGCCCAATGGCCCCTATCGGGACAGTCACCGTGAGCATGATCACGGAGTACACGCCAAGGGTCGGCACATCGAGAACCGAACCGACCAATAGCCGGTCGCCTTGACTAACGACGGCAAGTCCGACGCCGCTGGCAACCAGTGGATATGCAAAATGCGCGGCTTTGCGGAAATGCGGTGACCGGAAATCAAAACGATAGTCGCTTTTGGCGAACCAATGGCTCGCCAACACATACGAGATATTTTGCGCGAAAAGCATTCCTATGTACACCAAGTGATTCTGAACATAAAACCAGGTCGCGATCATTACCGCCAACGCAACTCCACTTGAGACCAAGTTGGCCAGCAGCTGTGCACTATATTGGTAGTCCCGTTCCGCGGCCCTTATTTCGAAATGTTCAAATGATCGGATGAAGATCGCCAATCCAAGCCAGGCAAAACTCGTCCAGTCGGCCGACAAAGACATTAGATGGGCAAGCACCGGAGCTACGGCGGAGGCCATCATACCGGCAACTGCGCCTCGCAAAATGGATAGTCCGTGTGCGCCCGCCAGCGCGGCCTGGTACTCGCTGCGCGGGGTGGCCAGAACGAACCGGTGGATTGCGATATCGGTAACAAGCTCGAAAGTCGCATAGGACGCGGCCAGGGCGGACGCAAAACCAAACTCGAAGCTACTGAGAATCCGAGCCAGGATGAGTGTTCGAACCAGCGGATAGAACAATTGCGCAGCCGTGAACGATAGCAGCGATAGACCTCGGGCAACATAGGGGACCGGCATCGCAGATTTCCGTCAATGACCTTGGCTTCGCCTCGACGTCCGTACGTCGAGGCCGTGAAACGTGGCAACCGCACCCAGCATATTTGCGCTGTTACCAACCGCGTCTTTGATGGTGCCGCCGTCGAGATCGACGGCTGTGATCGCAAGATCGGTCGCGCGCTGCCCAGCTTTCACACGATATGTGAAGGTGAGTTTAGTGCTGCCGGACCCTCCAGAGTATTCGGCCGCTCCACCGGAGTTCAGCGAAAGCTTGGGTTTCCCTCTCACCTCCCAAGGTTCGTCCATATCGAGCACGAAGGTGATTGTCTGCCCAGCCGGCACGACTCCCGATGCTGGAGATATCGAAATGGAATAGAGATCGCTGAGCCCGGGCGTATAGCCCGCCGCATCCGGGTAGACATAGTAGTAAGGTGAGATTGACGCCGGCTTCGATTTGGTAGGCACAGGAACTGGGGATCCGCTTCTCATGTCGATCAGCGAATGAAGCGCGGACGGACGTGGCAACGTCGCGCCGTAGAAGCCGGTTGGGAACCAAGGCGATGCCGTGAAACTCATGATTCCCGTGGGATCGACGTAGTTGTCAAAGACCGCGACGTGGTCGGCAGCGGCCGGTCCGGCATCCTGCATCACGTCCGTTCCCAATGCAAAATTATCCCTTGTCTTCGAGATGAGCGTGTTGTTGTGCACGAGGAGATTGCTCATCCTTGCGCCCGGGCATTCCGAATTCGGAACCACGAGTCCCATACCAGACAATCCAGAAACGGTTTGAACCACCGCGTTGAAGCTGATATCGGAATCGTGGACCACTGAGCCGCACCACTGCAAAGTGTCCGAATGTGCGGTATTCAAGCCGATGTCCTTAAACAGGTTGTATTGGACAACGTTGACTTGCGGACCACCTCCAAAATCGATCATGTCTCCACCGGAGTTGTGGAAGTAGTTGTACTTGAAGATGATTTCCCCCGCATTGGTGGCGTTGATCGTTTGACCGCGCTGGGGGGTGACGGGAATGTTTGCGCCATCGAACTCGTTGTGCAGAAATCTGACGCTCGTCTCACCGCTCACGTCGACGATCCTTCCCGATGCTCCCTGGTTGGGGCCCACAACGAACAAACAGTCTCGAACCATCACGTTGCCGCTTGAGATCGACAGAGTCGTGCCCCCGTGAAGGGAGAAGTCGTAGCCCTCAAGGGTGACGGGTCCAGAACACGTAACGGCGGTGCCGGTGAGCGAGCATCCCATAGGAAGGTCTGCCGCGGTCGGATCTTTCAGCACGATATTGCGACGTATCCCGAGCGGATAGTGAACGCCGGCGACATTCCAGGGCGGCGCCGCAGGATAGCCATCCAAGAGGTTTGCGAAGCCGGCAGATCCGGAGCCGGCTTCGAAGCATCCGTCTCTATAGTCCGAACCCCTCGGACACGAGCCAACGACGGGCAAACTCCGGCCATTCGTTCCTGACGACGCTGGTAAGGGGACGGAGCCTGCTACTTCACACAGTAGCATGCAACAGAAAGACCAGATCTTCGCGGGCAAGCCCATTTGCGGCCTTTTTCGTTGTCAGAAGGCGGAGTGCCGATCTGTGCGGCAGTGGCCCAGCGGGTAACTTGCGGCGGGTCGCTCTGCCGATTCACAACTGCTCGCGCCCCTCCCGCCCAAGGATTCAGCGGCTACAGCCTCAGGTCCCGCGAACCATTCATGAGAATAACCTCGGAGCCAATACAGTGACAGACCTATCCATTCGTGGACGGCCACATCGAGGCGTCGTAGATTCTCCGTTGCGGGGACGGCAGGCCACCACATCTCTCGCCATTCGTGCGTGCGCCAGCCAACGGGAAAGGGGAGTACGTCGAAACCCGCCTTTCGAAAGACGCCCATTGCGCGCGGCATGTGAAACGCGTTCGTGACCAGCAGCCACCGTGACTCCGGCGAGGGCCGCAGCAATTGTGCGGTAAAGCGCGCGTTTTCTTCGGTTGTCAACGAGCGTTCCTCGATCACAATGCGGTCGGCGGCAATGCCGAACGAGACGAAGTACCGCTTGGCGATGGCGGCCTCGCTCAATCCAGGGACCGACGGATCGGTGCCACCGGTGAATACGATTTTGGCTTTGGGGTACCGATGGGCAAGACCGGGTAGGACGGCCATAGGGTCACTATCCTCTTGAAGGAGGATCGTGTTCATATACCCATGTATTCGCGTGTCGTATGACCCGCCGAGAACGATGATCCCGTCGATCTTTTGGTCCGGAAATCCGCTATCCGCAAATCGTTGTTCGAGGGGCGTTAGAAGCAGGTTCCCCAGCGGGGACAGCGCAGCAACCACCAGCGCCGTCAACGCAACCACTACGACGACAATGCCCAAGCGGGCCCGAAAGCGCATCAGGCCAAGCCCAAGCGCCGCCAGGACGGTTATGGCATTCGAAGGCACTGCCAGAAAGCCAGCGGCCTGCAGCATGAAAAAATGCATAATGCCCCTTGAAAACCGCCCCAGCCATACGCCGGCTAAAACAAACCAGTTGACGCGATATTTCTGTATTAAACAATCTTTTTAAATTTTAACGCTTAAAATTCAGTCGAGCGCGACGCATCGCCAGCCTCAGCACCGAAATATTTTCAACTTATCTGCAATTTAAACTCAATAAAGTAAAAGCTCAGACTTGCATTTAATTTGCACTTTGTACAAATATATAGTTTAATAATAATTCGCAAGCTGAATTTTCAGAGAGGTCAATAAGGCCATGTCCCTGGTACTCAAAATTATCCTCGCCGTGTTGGCGGCAACAGGCGTCGCAACGAGTGGGTATGTATTCTACGCCGCCGGGTTGTCACCTTTCGATTGGGTCTATCAAGGTGGCTCGCCGACCAATTGGACCCATGGCAGCGTCCATGGCGCTCCCGGTCCCATCGTCGGCGCCGGGCTCCCCCTCCTCGTTGTCGCATATGGTGCGTATCGCTTGTTAAGACGACATCGCCGGGGAGAATGAGCATCCGAGCACCTTGTCGAAAGCCTCACTGCCAGAGCATGGTGATTGGGAAGTGAGCGATAGATATGCCGTTCGCCAAGGCGGCGGCAGCATCAGTGCAGTGCTCAGCAGAAGTGCTGAGAGCCCCAGCTGCGCGCGATGTCACTGCGCGCCCGGCGTGCGAAGCAGCGGGCCCGGATGGAGCCGAGTCTGCAACTGCACCAGAGCGCCTAGCTAGGGTCCGTACTCAATAAGGATTCACGGGCGGGCTAAATCATGATTCAAGGTCTCCAACTCGAGGAGGCCTTGATGCGCAGGCAACTTTACTGGTTGAGCGACGCGGATTGGAAGCGTCTTGAGCCGCTGCTGCCCCGTGGACGGCGTGGTGCGCATCGGGTGGACGACCGACGGGTGATCAGCGGGATCGTGCATATGCTGCGGTCAGGAGCGCGCTGGCGGGATTGTCCTCCGGAATACGGTCCCTACACGACGATTTACAATCGCTTTAACCGTTGGAGCCGGCAGGGTCTCTGGTTCGAGATATTCGAGGCTTTAACCGGCAAGACCGGCATCGTCGGATCGGTTGCTATCGACAGCTCCCACATCAAAGCGCACCGCTCGGCCGCCGGCGGAAAAGGGGGGACTTCGGGCAAGCCATCGGCCGCTCGCGCGGCGGCCGGACGACGAAGATCCACGCCGTGACCGATGACCAAGGACGTCCCCGCGTCCTGCTACTCTCACCAGGCAACATCAACGATATCGCGCTGGCACCAGCTCTTCTTGCGGCGGTCGGACCTATCCAGCGGCTGATTGCCGACAAAGCCTACGATGCCAACAGTTTGCGAAAGCTTCTCGCCGAGCAGGGTGCCACGGCGGTCATTCCGTCCACGACCAGCCGCAGCCAGCCGATCCCCTACAGCAAAAAGCTCTATCGCCAGCGCAACTTGATCGAGCGCATGTTCGCCCGACTCAAGGACTTTCGTCGCATCGCGACCCGCTACGACAAGCTCGCAAGAAACTTCGTCGCTGGCGCCTTCATCGCCGCAGCCGTAATCTGGTGGCTCAATTGAGTCCGGACCCTAGCACTACTTTGGCAGATTGTTGATTTTGCCGCGTTTTATAGGATTCCCGAATCAATTTTTCAATGATTCATGGGTGGTCGGCTCTTGGAGGGGCTGACCAT
>NZ_JADPJQ010000125.1:0-130777 GCF_023073515.1 Bradyrhizobium sp. 17
GGCACGCGCGGCGGCGATGTGCTCGAAATAGCGCATGAGCATCGCGGCGCTGCGCGACGAAAATGAACAACTGAAAGCGCTTTTGGGCGCAAACGCAGGCGGCCTTAAGCGAGCATCAGGGGGCGCTGGCGGCGTCGGAAGAAGCGCGGCGTCGGCTGGAGGTCATCCTCGGCGAATTGCGACGCGACAAGTTTGGCGCGACGTCCGAGAAGCTGCGGCCAGATCAGTATCACTTGCCGCTGGAAGACGTGGAGATCGCGCAAGGCATCCTGGACGCGGCGCAGGAGAGAGCCGAGGCTGTGATCAAGGGCCGATCGCGGAGCGCGCCGGATCAAGGTTCTCATCGCAATCGCGGCTGCCTGCCTGCCCATTTGCCGCGGGTGGAACGGATCATCGAGCCTGCGAGCACGCTCTGTCCGTGCGGTTGCGGCGCCATGACGAAGATCGGCGAGGACGTCAGCCAGCGCCTCGACGTGATCCCGGTGCAATGGCGGGTGCTGATCACGCGCCGCCCGAAATACATCTGTCGCCATTGCTCGGGCCCTGTCGTGCAGGCGCACGCACCGGAGCACGTGGTGCCCAGCGGGCTGCCGACCGAAGCGGCGATTGCGCACGTGATCGTCTCCAAGTTTGGCGACCATACGCCGTTTTACCGCCAAGCCGAGATCTATGCGCGCCAGGGCATCCGACTTGATCGGGCGACACTGGGCAACTGGTCCGGCCGCGCCTGCTTCCATCTTCAGCCTATCGCGGACCACATGCGCCAGCGCCTGGCCATGGCGGATCGTCTGTTCATGGACGAAACCACGGCGCCGGTGCTCGATCCCGGGCGAGGCCACACGAAGAAGGGGTACTTCTGGGCGATCGTCTCCGACGACCGCGGCCACAGCGGCCCAAGTCCGCCGATCGTGCTGTTCCGATATGCCCCCGGTCGCAGCGGTGCCTTTGCGGAGCAGTTCCTGGATGGCTTTTGCGGACACTTCCTGCAATGCGACGCCTATGACGGTTATGACCGGCTGACCGAAGTCGGTCGACCGCAAGGGCCGTGGACGCTCGTGCATTGCTGGAGCCATTTGCGCCGGCGCTTCGTCAAATTGGCCCGTAACAGCAAATCGCCGATCGCCGAGGCCGCCGTTCGGCACATCGCACAGCTTTACGCCATCGAAGCCATGGTGCGCGGCTCATCGCCGGACATCCGGCTGGCCGCGCGCAGGGAGCACTCGCTGCCCATAATCGCCGCGTTAAAGACTTGGTTCGAGAAACAGCTGTCGATGATCTCCAGCGGTTCGACGCTCGCCGAGGACATCCGCTACGCGCTCAATCACTGGCAGGGGCTGACCCGCTTCCTCGAAGACGGGCGCCTCGAGCTCGACACGAACCCGGTCGAGAACGCCATCCGGCCAGTCTGCCTGACCAGAAAAAATGCGCTCTTCGCCGGACATGAGGTCGGGGCTGAAAACTGGGCCTTGCTTGCGTCGCTCGTCGCCACCTGCAAGCTCAACGACGTCAACCCGGCCGCCTACATCGCCGAAACACTCGAGACGATCATCGACGGCCATCCCCATAGCCGCATCGAAGACCTCATGCCGTGGCGATTCCGCAAAACGTCAAGCAGCCTCAATAGGGTTGCGGCTAAGCGCTTACTCGTGATCTGGCGATCGCCTTCGTCCTTCGGCAGGCGTCGGCGCCTGGCCGCGTCCGCAAGGCCTGCAAGCGCATCAGCCGTTCGATCCGGTGCAGACCACATTCGACGCCATCCGCCAGCAGGTCACGCCAGACCCGCCGTGCGCCGTAGGTCCGGTCGCTGGCAAGGAAGCTGGCCTTCACCTGCCGGCCTACGCTCCCGTCGCTTCGGGATCTGGCGCTGGGCGATCGGTTTAGCCAAGCATGGAAGCCCGACCGGGACACGCCCATCGCATTGCATAGCCATGCCACCGGCCAGATGTTCCGGTGCTTCGCAATGAAGACAAACTTCATGTCGCTTCCTTCGCGAAGAAGGCCGCGGCCTTCCTAAGAAACAGCCGGATTGGCGCCTCCCGGAAGGGCCTGCAAGACGAACCGCAGCGATTTGGCCCGGCGTTGAAGGTTGGCGAGGACACGACTACGATATTGCTGCTCATAGTGGTCCGCGCCCAGGTCCTTGTAGCTCATACCGTGCCGGAGGGTATTGTAGAATAAGACCGCGATCTTGCGGGCGGTCGCTGTCACCGCCTTCGCCTTCCCAGCACGTAAGGACAGCGACGATAGAATGCTCCCAGCGCCGTATCGCTTCGTCCAACCGTAGTGGCGGCCAGCCGCAACAGCGCGGCCGCCCGACTGGACGATCTGCGTGTGCGTGAAGACAGTACCTTGCCGCCGGAGATTTTGTTGCCTGGTGCGAGGCAGAGCCAGGAAGTGAAATGCTTGGCGCTCGGCCCTGCCTTCAGGTCCGTTCCGCACTCGCCGATGAGCTTGAGTGCGAGTGACGGACCCAACCCATGGATCTCGGTCAGATCGACGCCGAGGACGCCCTACAGCGCGGTTCTGACATCGAAGGTGGGCGTGTTGACCTGTTTGGTCTTGATGCGTGGCTTCGATAGCTTTCCGACCGGCTTTGCCCCTTTGAGGCTCAATGCAGCGATCAGGATTTCGAGCTTGCGATCACAATCCAGCATTTTGGCCTGATAGACGTCGTAGAGTTCCAGCGATTGGGCTAAGGCGAAGACATGCTCCTCCCGGTCGTTGCCCACCAGTGCCGCGCGGATGGTCTCGACCGAAGAATGGCACCGGACTTCCCGGTAGGTTGCCAACACATCGAGATTGCGCTCGCCTCCAACAATGGCCCGGATAATCCGCATGCCCGTCGCGCCAGTGATATCCGATACAACGTGATGGAGTTGTAGGTTCATCTCCATCAGGGCCTTCTGCATATGCTGGATGTGAGCAGCGGCATATTCCACTAGCCGCTCTCGCTGGCGCAGACAGGCGCGCAGGGTCGCAATCTCGGCATCAGGTCGGAAGCTGCCACGCAACAGGCCGTAGGAGTGAAGCTGGCGCAACCACGCGGCGTCACTCACATCGGTTTTGCGTCCAGGCACATTCTTGGCGTACCGCGCATTGACCAAAATGACATCAAAGCCGCGTTGCTCCAGGATCTCGTAGACCGGGATCCAGTAGACCCCCGGTCTATTCCATCGCAACACTGGTCACTCCGCAAGCCTTAAACCAGTCGGCCAGATCATACAGGTCTGATGTGAAGGTGCCGAACATACGCACCGGGATGTCAGCGCTGGCCGGGTTCACCGCGGCCATGTGCATCTTCGACCGATGTCGATGGCTGCGGCCCCGAGGTTGACCGGCTTCAACTCCGGGCGGTTATCAGTCGTCGTCTTAGGCATAGCATCCTCCGTTCAATCGTGAGCAGGAGGGTCTGGGTTATGCCAATCGTCATCTTCCTAACCGGGATCGTCGCCGGAGCACCACTCTCAAGTCCGCATGCACCCATGGACCACGTTTTTTAACGGGGATTGCGCCTCCAATAAGCTGACGGCCGCTACCCTCCCAGCCGCAGAGGATAGCACAAGGCTGTTTCTACACCGCGCAGGCGTGCCACGGCCCTGGACAGTTTTTTAGGATGTCCCGCTCCGCCTTCAGCTTAGTGACCTCGCGCCGCAGCCGTTCGATCTCCAATTGCTCAGGCTTCATCTGTCCATGGCTGGGGAAGGCCTGCACCGGGTCGGAGCCGAACTCCTCGCAGCACGTTCTCATGAACGCCCAAGTCACGGCCGGCTTGCGCCACCGACACCCCTCGTTCCCTGACAAGCTTGACCGCCTCGACCTTTAACTCTCGATTAAACTTCCGTCTCTGCATAACAACCTCCGGCTTCATGAAACACCCAATCTCGGTGTCCATCAAACCGGCAGCAGCTCAAAACAACAGCGCAAAACTCTAGCTCTGGAGCGAAAAACTTTAGCTCTGGGTGGTGCAAAGTTCTGTCTGGCTACGGACCGGACTCTAACTCCATCTGAACGAAATACGCAGTGCAGGTCACACGTTGGCTAGGCTAGCGACGTGAGCGCCGGGTCGCTTATTCACGCGTTGAACCGGCGGCCAGCGGCGCGCTCAGGCCCCACCGAGCGGTCTAGCGCGGATCTGAGTTGGCGATTCATGCCTCGCTTCGAACAAAGAGCCAGTCAGCGGAGAGCATTCGGCCCCATCACGGTTATGCTGCTTGTTAGCCCAATTACTGCAAACCTGCTTCATCCGGGCCAAGTGTGGCTTGTTTGTCCCTTAAGCTTCGGAGACCCCTCGCTGACCACGCTGCGAAGTGGCGGCCAACTAAAGAGACTTGCAATGTGGTATTCGATATGAAATATTACGAAGCAATATGTCGTACTGTAAAGAGAGGGAGGCACTTATGAACCGTCGAGATGTCTTGGCTGGCGCGGTGAGGTTCGGAGCGACATTGTCTCTGGCGGCCCCCTTCGTTCTACCTCATCGAGCTCGCGCTGCTACGACTATTTCATTCGCGACGTACGGCGGGAGCTATGGCGACTTTATGAAGGAGTTCTGGATAAAGCCGTTCACGGCTGAAACTGGAATTTCTGTCGAACCTATCTATGGTCTTGATCTTGCTAAGGTCAAAGCTCAAGTTGAAACTGGCAACGTCCAGTGGGATGTGTTCGATGGGCCCGGTACGAAGGTCTATGGAGCCGCGAAGGAAGGGCTCTGGGAGCAGATCGACACCAAGCTAATTGATCCGTCGCGGTTTGTTCGCAATCCGCCTTCGTTTGCCGTGCCCACAGCCATTTATTCGGGCGGCATTGGCTATGACCCAAACCGAACGAAACAGCCACCCAGGGACTTCTCCCAGTTCTGGGACGTCAAGAATTTCCCTGGCCGTCGCGCAATTCAAAGTTCGCTCGGGGCTGGGGCGTTGGAAATCGCGTTGGTTGCCGATGGCGTCGCGCCAAGCCAGCTGTACCCACTAGATATAGATCGTGCCTTCAAAGCGCTCGATCGAATCAAGTCGCGCGTGAAATGGTTCGCAGAAACCACCCAAGGAACGTCGCTCGTTCAGACGAATGAGGTCGATTATAGCCTCACTTATGCGAACCGGGTTAAGGCTGCGAACGAGGCGGGTATATCAATTGATATCTCGCTCGACCAATGTATCAACAACATGCAATACTTTAGCGTCCTCAGAGGAAGTCCGCGGAAGGAAGCTGCGATGCGATTTCTTGAGTTCGTCACGCGGCCCGCTCAGCAAGCTTCGATCGCTGCCAGACTTGGTGCTTCCCCCGTAACGAAGGGCACCGAGCAAGTCGTTGACGCGAAGGTGCGGCGCTGGCTTCCGGACTTCAGCAGTCCGAAGAACGTGTTCGTCAATGACGAATACTGGGCCGACCATTTTGTTGAGCTTAACAAGCGTTTTCAGGAATGGATTCTGATCTGAGGATTCTGCTCACGTCAGACAGTTTCGCCGCCGCTCGCGCGTGAGGCTCAACGCTCGATGCACGGCATGGTGTCCTTCGGCTTGTCGACCTCTGATCTGGCGTTGAGGCAGGCGATCCTTTTTGCGCGACGGCTTGCGAGCTGAGTTCTTATCCTGCAAGACAGGAATCGGCACGCGACCCTCTATCCACCCGAATGATTAGGTGGGCCAATTGACCCAATGAATATCTTGGAAGTCCGGGAGCTGGTAGTGGCAGCGCGTCCGCAGAACGCGCCGTTCCAATCTAAAGCACTTCAAAACACATCAGAAAACAAGATGAACGAAATAGTTGATCAATTGGCGCGTTACGTAGTCAACCTAGAAGTTGCTGGCGTGCCTGACTCTACCTTCCATGCAGCTCGTCGATGTCTGGTCGATGTTCTCGGTTGTGTCGCCGCTGGGAGGGGGCAGCCGGCAGTCGTGCTGGCGCATCGTTGGGTCGAGCGGGCCTATGCCAGAGGAAAGAGCGGTGTCTGGTTTGGCGAGGGGAGATTCTGTCCCGTCGGCGCCGCTTTCGTCAATGCCAGTGCGGCATCGATCCTTGACCTTGATGACGGACATCGTGCCGCCGCAGGCCATCCGGGCGCCGCGATAATTCCAGCGGTCCTGGCACAGGGACAAGAACAGGGTGCCGACCTACAAGATATGCTGCTCGCAATTGTTGCAGGTTATCAGGTTGGTATCGCTTGCGCCAGTACGCGAAGCGTCGCCGCCCAAGCGACGGTCGCAACCGGCCGTTGGTCAGCCATTGGTGTGGCCGCGGCGCTCGCGAAGTTGAGGGGCTTCGATGCTGAGCGCACTCGTCATGCCCTGACCATCGCGGAGTCGCATGCGCCCAACCTGCTCGCTGCTGATTATTCTGGTTTCCAAGGCGGGCACGTAAAGGAAGGCATCCCTTGGTCGGTGATCACTGGCTTCGCGGCCGCTGAACTCGCCGGTGATGGATTCCGTGGCTATGATGCGGCCTTCTCGAATCCCGCCAGGTACGGGGATTGGGGAGCGGCGGCCTGCAACGAGAGTCCGCCATTCTTTATCGACGCAGTGTACTTCAAACGCTACGCGTGCTGCAGGTGGTTACACAGTGCGGTGGATGCGGCGAGCAAGATCGTGGACCGGCTACCTTCCGGCGCTCGGATACAATCGATCTTCATTGAAACTTTCACGCGCGCGGCGACATTGCCGAACCTTGCCCAGCCCAAAGACCTGATCTCAGCGCAGTTCAGCCTGCCTTTCGTGATGGCCGTTGCGCTCACGCATGGCCTGTCCGCCCTCCTTCCATTGAAGCCTCACCTGCTTAGCGATGAAAATGTCATCCGTGTTGCGCAAACGGTTGAGATAAAGGTAAGCGCCCAACTGGACACGATGTACCCGCTCAAGGTGCCCGCACGCGTGAACATCCGCTCGTCACATGGCTATTTCGAGGAGCTCGTCATTTCCCCCTTGGGTGACTACGATAATCCCCTCTCAGATGAGCAGCTTGTAGCAAAGGCGCTGCTTCTCGCTGAGAAATCCCGGTTGGTTGTGTCCAGAAGTTTGCTCGAGGAACTGCTCGAAGCGAAGCCGACAGCCGAAACGGTGTTCGGCGCATTGGACGCAGCTGCGTGATAGTCGTCGTTGTATCAATTGCTAGCCGGCGCGATAAAGATGAGGCCGATATTCGGGCCCCCGCATGGCACCCGAGGAGCGGTGCACCGTCCGGGCTGACATGACGTCCAGCTGGGCATTTCAATGCCGGTGAGCAGGTCCCAAGCACGTTCTTTTGTCCCGAGGAGCTTTGATCTTGCAGGGTTCATCTTTGGTCGAAGCCGGCCGCATCACGATTTTAATCGATCACTCCATGGCCCATGAAATTCGGGCAATGATCGAGACCCGGTTCCCGACAGTGCGGGTGTTGGTTGGACGTGACGCGACGGCTCACGGCGTTCTGCCACAAGTTGACGTTCTGCTGGCGTTTGATGTTCCATCTGAACTCTCCAATGCTCGAAAGTTGCGCTGGTTTCAGTGTACGGCTGCTGGGGTCGATCACTTGAGGACACTGAGAGAAAACGCTGGCGATGTCGTTGTAACCAATACACGCGGAATCCACGGAGAGATTATCGCTGACTATGTGATCGGTGGGATAACGATGCTCCACTGGAACTTTCCTCGCCTTCTTAAATGCCAGGAACTTCGACAATGGAAGCCACAGCGCGTGAAGCCGCTATCCGCAATGACGGTTGGTATTGTTGGGCTTGGCTCAATCGGCACCTCGATTGCGCGCCGTGCAAAATCTGCCGGCATGACTGTAATCGGCTCGAAGAGGGATGTCTCCTATCCAGTAGCCTGCGTTGATCAATTGTTTGGTGCGTCTGATCTCGACGCTATGCTGCCCCAATGCGATTTTGTTGTTATGGCTGTACCTGCGACCCAAGAGACCTCAGGATTGATGGACCGTGCGCGTTTTACGAATATGCGTCAGAGCGCCTACCTGCTGAACATTGGGCGCGGAAATGTATTGGTGGAAGAGCACTTGATCGAAGCGCTTGAATTGGGAAACATCGCGGGGGCGATGCTTGACGTTTTTGAGGCAGAACCGTTGCCTTGCGAAAGTCCACTCTGGACAATGCCCAACGTGATTGCGACGCCGCATATCTCGGCAGCTTCAACGAGCGACGGGCAATTCATCTTTGAGGTCTTCGCAGACAACCTCCAACGCTTCCTGGAGGGGAAAGCCCTCAGGAACGTCATCGATCTAAGGCGCGGCTATTGACGAGATTGTCGTCTAACAAAGCGCTCAAGTCGATAATCGTGCTGTGCCTGTTGGCCCCGCGCGTGCGAGTGATAAAGCGAGGAGAGGAAGATGACTACGGCTGAGCTGACAAATTCTGTAATCGTCACTGACTACAAAGCCAGGACCGAGGGCTCCGCCAAGCTCTTTGAACGCGCTACTAAGGTACTGCCGAGCGGCATTACACATGACGCCCGCTATCTCGATCCCTATTCAATCCACGTCGGGCGTGCCATGGGGCCGCTCAAATGGGATGTCGATGGCAACGAGTATGTGGACTACTTCTGTGGCCACGGCGCCATGCTGCTCGGGCATTCGCATCCGGCGGTCGTTGAGGCCGTCAAGCGCCAGATGGATCTCGGCACGCACTATGGGGCGAGTCACGAGCTCGAGGTGCGCTGGGCTGAGCTTGTGTGTGAGCTGATCCCGTGCGCAGAGAAGGTGCGGTTCACGGCGTCCGGTACGGAGGCGTCACACATGGCGATCCGCCTTGCCCGTGCATACACTGGAAAGGAAAAGATCGTGCGTTTCAAGGGGCACTTTCATGGTTGGCATGACCATGTCGCCCCCGGCGCAATTTCGCACTATGATGGAACGACCACACCAGGTGTGCCGCAGAGCGTTACCGATTTGACAATCCTAACGCCAACCGACGACGTATCGAACATCGTGCAGCTGATCGAGCGACACGACGACATTGCGGCAGTGATGTTTGAGCCTTCGGGCGCATCGTGGGGCCAGGTGCCGCTGCCACCGGGCTTTGTTCAGGCGGTCCGCGACGTCACGACGAAGAAGGGCGTCGTGATGTTAATGGACGAGGTCATCACCGGATTTCGCTGGTCCGTCGGCGGCGCGCAGAAGGCGCTCGGAGTTACCCCCGATCTGTGCATCCTGGGCAAGATTGTGGCGGGCGGCTTGCCAGGTGGTGCGGTGGCTGGCAGTGCTGCAATTATAAACCGCATCGATCACGCGGCCAGCGCTGCGAAGAACCACGAGAGAATTGCCCATCCCGGCACATACAACGCCAATCCATTGTCGGCAGCCGCTGCCGTTACGGCGCTATCGCTAGTGCGCGACGAGAAGCTCGCCGAGAAGGCCAACCGAACCGCGGCGGAGCTACGCTCGGCCCTGCGCCAGGTACTGATAGAGGAGAGCGTGCCGTGGGGCGTCTATGGGGAATCTTCGGTCTTCCTGATCTATCCCAATCCCTGGAACGATCCGATCGATCCGGCAACCTTCGATCCGCTGAAAATTCCGTTCGAGAAGCTAAAGGGTGCCAGCAACGTGAACCCACTGAGAGGGAAGATCCGTATGAGCCTGATGAGCCATGGCGTTGATTTCTTCACGCCCGGCGGTTTCGTATCGGCGGCTCATGGAGCACCTGAGATCGAGCGTACCGTGTATGCATTTCGCCGAACGCTCCGCAAACTGAAAGCGGAAGGGGAAGTGAAGTCGGTTTGATACACCCTTCAATACGCCGCGATCGGCGGGAGGACGGATAGGGGGCTAATTCGCCAGCTACCGGCGAACGCAAGGTGCGCAACCCTGGTTAGTCGGACGTTTTGCGGTTAGTTTCGTTGCTACCTGCCATCCAGGCCTGAAGCAAGATACATCGCGTACTGCAACAGAAGCGTAGCTGATGCCGAGTCGGAATCGGGCGCTGATTCCGTGTGCGGTGCGAATGCGGTCTCTAGAGTAGACTGCTGCTCGCCATGTTGCCATCAGCGCTGACGAGCCAATCGTCTGTATTAGCGGCCGAAACAAGGTTGGCGCAAAAGAGGCCGTGGCGCGCGCCGACAAGAGAAGCTGACGAAAGCAGGCCTTGTACGTAGGGTGACTTTGGCCGAGGGATCCCCCTCGCTGCGACTGCAGGAAATCTCCGGCAAAAAACCAATTGCGCAACTGTACACGATATGTAATAGTACTATGCAATACGCTGGGTGAGAGTAAGAAGATGATCATCACGAACTACGAGGGCGCCTTGAGGAGTCTGCTGAAGCCCGGAGAAGCCCTAAGCCCCCGTTGGGCAGTCGGCGACGCCTGCGCGGTTTGTGCAGACGCAAATCCTCGTCGCAGCCGAAGTTGAAGATGTTTGGCCTAGCGATCGCTGTTGCGATCGGTCGTGCCCGTATGAGGCGAAGCACGAGGGCGTCTTGAAGGTCCGGAACAGTAGTGCTGTTGAATTCAATGGAAGCGCTGTGTTCGACGAGAATAATAACCGGCAGGTGCACGAATGCGCCTGGCCTCCGGCGGCCCACCAGCTTCGGCGTAGTAAAGGGATCGCTCTTGCTCACTAATAGGATAGAGACATCATGTTAAGGATTGGCATCGATATCGGCGGCACTTTCACCGACTTTGCCGTTTGGTGCGACGAGGCTGATGGCTATCGCCAGATCGATGGTCAGAAAATCCCGACGTCCCGTCCTCAGTTCGCTCGGTCGGTAATCGAAGGGTTGGAGGCCATCTTCGAACGCCAGGGCGTGCGTAAGAACGACTCCGTTCTGGTCGTTCATGGTACGACGGTCGGCACTAATGCGATTATCGAACGATCCGAGCCGCCGATCGCGTTGATTACTACGCAGGGGTATCGAGACATCCTGAATATTGCTCGACTCCGTCTAGATCATTCCATGGATATGTTTGGCCGGCGGCCAACGCCGCTCGTGCCGAGGGGCATGGTATTTGAAGTCAAGGAGCGTCTGCGCGGTGATGGAAGCGTGGAAATTCCGCTGGACCATGAATCGGTCATCGCCGCGGTAGCGGAGGCAAAGAAGAGCGGTGCAACCGCCATTGGCGTATGTCTTTTGCATAGCTACCGCAACTCGGTTCATGAAGAGCAATTGTTGGAGATCGCCCGCGCGGCGTTCCCCGAACTCGATATTGTTGCCTCGCATGAGGTTTGGCCGCAGCAGTCAGAGTACGAACGTGCGGTGCTGACCTTGTTGAACGTGTACGTAAAGCGGCTCATGGCCGGCTATATCGGAGAGGTTGACGGATTTCTGCGTCGCCGCTTGCCGAATGCGCGCTTGCTTGTGACAAAATCGAATGGCGGTGTCATGTCGGGAGCCGAGGCCTGTCGGTTGCCGGTGCACACCCTGTTATCAGGTCCTGCCGCAGGTGTGACAGCCGCGCGCACTCTTGCGGAATGGACCCAGAACGAGAAGATTCTGACCATGGACATGGGGGGCACCTCGACCGACGTGTCGTTGGTGCAGGTCGGGCGCCCGACGCTCACAGCCCAGGCCGAGGTTGGCGATTTTCCGCTCTTGTTGCCCGTGACGGCAATCGAGGCAATGGGTGCGGGAGGAGGTTCTATCATCTGGCTGGACGGGAAGGTGCTGAAAGTCGGCCCTCGCAGCGCCGGTTCGAAGCCTGGTCCTGCCTGTTATGATATGGGAGGCACTGCACCAACGCTTACTGACGCGTATCTCCTTTGCAACTACCTCTCGCCGCTTGGATTGCTTGGCGGGCGTCTCCCGTTGTCGCGGGCGCTCGCTGAGAAAGCGATGGAGCCCATCGCGGAGGTGGGAGGAGGTGATGTGATTGTTGCAGCCGAAAGCTGCATCGAAATCGCTACGAGCAATATGTTGGCCAAAGTGCTCCCATTCCTTGCGCGCGCAGGTATTGGTCCGGCGGATCTCACGCTGATGATTTTTGGTGGTGCAGGCGGCATCCACGGGCCGTTGCTGGCGGAGGAGGTGGGAATCAAACGTATCCTCGTGCCCCGCCTTTCATCTGTGTTCTGCGCGTTTGGCTGTCTAGCGGCCGACTTGGTGCACGACGCTGTACGTAGCGTAACGGGGATGGATCTGGATGCCGACAAGATGGGTCGCATTTTCGACGAGCTCGCGAAGTCAGGACGCGCGTGGGTGGCAAATCAGGCGGCCGGCGGGCAGGTCAAACAAATTGATGAGCTGTACCTCGCCGAAATGCGCTATGCCGCACAGTCCTTCACCATTCCGGTAGATATCACAGAGGCATTGCGCAGCCATGCCGGAATGGCTGGCTTTACTGCCGCATTTGACGCCGAGCATGAAAAGCTATTCGGCTATGCAAACCCCGGAGCACCAGTAGCTATCAATGAACTGTTGGTGCGCACGTTCGGCCGACAAGCGAAACCTCATGCGATGACGGATGCCAAGGCGTCGGTCAAGGTCGCGGCAACATCGCATCGCGATTTGCGCTTCCGCGGACGTTGGTGGCCGGGCTGTCCCATATTTAGCCGTTCTGATCTCGCCGCGGGCTGGACGCAGCTCGGTCCGACCGTGATCGAGCACGAATTGGCAACGATCTTGGTGCCGCCGGGATTTCGTGCGGAAGTCGGTGCACTGGGTGACATCTTGCTGAGCAAGGAGAACTAAGCGATGGATATCGCACGCACTGAAATTATGAAGAATCGGTTTGCCGCGATGACAGAAGAGGCGGCCACAGTCGCCTTTCGTACAGCGCACACGACGTTCATCAAACAGACACAGGATTTCTCAGTTGCGCTTGCAAGCCCGAGTGGCGAGAGCTTCGCCATGCCGTTGTACACCGGTTCTGCCACCGGCACCGAGCGAACGCTCGCACCTTTCCTTCAGCATTATTCGGACATCGCCCCCGGGGATTTGCTGATTACCAATGACCCCTTCCATAGCGGTGGGCTTGTTACACATCAGATGGATATCTATCTGGCGCTGCCGCTGTTCTATGGCAAAGATCTGGTCGCGTTCGCTTGGTGCTTCATCCATTGCACGGACATCGGCGGCGCCGTGCCCGGGAGCGTCTCGCCAGACCTGCATGAATGTCATCAGGAAGGCTTCCGGATTCGTCCCACCAAGCTGATACGCGGCGGGGTGATGAACGATGATCTTCGCAACTTCCTGCAAGATAACTCTCGAATCGGAGACGCCCTCTGGGGTGATCTCGAAGCAATGATGGCCGGTTTGAGGGTGCTCGAACTGAGGATGAACGACCTTTGCGAGCGTGTCGGCGTGGTTGCCCTTCGCCAAGGGATCAACGACGTAATGGACTATGCGGAGGCAAAGGCACGATCTGTGATCGCCAAATTGCGCGACGGCGAGTATGAATTCTCCGATTATCTTGAGGGCAGCGGCACGAAAGATCCCGTGCATATTCATTGTCGGTTGCGCATTGCGGGCGATGAAGCGGAAATTGATTACACGGGTAGCGATCCCCAGGTGCAGGCCGCTTCAAACTTTATCACTGGGGGCATGCGTGCGCATTCATCTCTCTGTCTTGGGCTAACCAACTACATCTACTCAATCGAACCCTCCACTCCAGTGAACAGTGGGGTTCTGCGACCAATGCGTAGTCATGCGCCCTCTGGCACGGTGATGAACGCGGAGTATCCCGCGGCCATGGGTAATCGCTGGATGACGGTTATGCGCTGCTACGACGCGCTGATGGGGTGTCTCAACCAAGCGGTTGATGGTGGCATTATCGCCAGCGGCGCAGGCCAAGCCGGCAATATCGCCGTTTCCTGGCAGGAACACAGCGGGCGGACGCGAGTGGAAGTGGTCGAACCATTCTCAGGCGGATCGGGGGGGCGCTACCGAGCCGACGGCGTGGATGCGACCGATACTCTGGTCAACTATTTGAAAAGTTCGCCCGTCGAGTATGTGGAAGCCGAAACCCCACTAGTAATCCGGCAGCATGCGTTAGTACCATCAAGTTTTGGCCATGGTCGCTATCGGGGTGGCGCTTCGGTATGCATCGAAGTTGAGTGTCAAGCCGCCCAGGCGAAAATTATGGTGCGTGGCTTGGATCGGTTCCGGTTTCAGCCTTGGGGCGTGCAGGGCGGCCATCCCGGCCGCAGCGGCGAGACTTGGTTGTTGCGTGGGGGTGAGAAAACGACCTTTGGTCGCGGTGGCGTGCTTTCAATGCAACGAGGAGACCGGATACTAATGGTCTCGCCGTCGGGGGGCGGGTTTGGCGATCCGACGACGCGTCCCGCTGCTCTCGTTGTGGAGGATGTAACGAACGGCCTTCTAGATGAGGCAGAAGCAGCAGAAGTCTATGGCGTCATAGTCAAGTCGGGCATTCTTGATACTCCGGCGACAACACGGCGCCGCGAGAAAATGGCTGCTACTCACACGTCAGTGCCTACCGTCACGCATGGGCATGGCCGTGGCGAGTATGAAGAGGTATGGCCAACCGAAGCGAGCGTCGCATTTGCGAATGCGGTGCTAAGGGCACCGGCTGGACTACGCACTGCGGTGCAGTGCGACGCTCGTGCCGCTTTAGCCGCGCGGCGGGCGCCCCTCAGCGCTTCCGTTGTGAGCGATACCGTTGCTGATTTGGTCCGCGGCATTCAAGCGCCCCATGCCTAATCGAGACTCAGACGCTGGGTAGAAAACTCTATGCATCGTCGAGCCATTTAGGGCGAGCGATCAAGTTCTCGCGGCCTTCTCCATGAAGGCCGCTGGTCGTGATGACCTTCGGGGTTCTTCGCGCGGCGGCTTTGTGACTGACCTCTCACCTGTGCGACTCCACACTTACTCTACCGTTCAACGATGAAAACAGAACTCTCAAACCCATTTCTTCTGCGGCGGCCGCACCGCCTCGCTCAATCACCGTGATCCGAACAAGAAAGAACATTCCTCCTTACTGGAAAGTCGGCTCCAACATCTTCACGATCATCGTGACGTTGTTCAGTCCGCGTTAGAAAGAACGACCAACATGAATGGCTTCCCGACGTTCCCGCGACCGTCCAATGAACCAGAGTTTGACTACCATGGCAATCCGAGTGCACGCGAGGAGCTTGAACGCCATCTGAACTCGCAGGATGTTGTCGAAATTCCGGCTGTCGTCGGCGGTCGCCGGATCTTCTCCAATGATGTTCAAGAGGTCCGGGCGCCGCATGACCGAGGGCGTCTTCTCGCGCGTATCCATCGCCCATCAGATACCGACGTCCGGGCTGCTATTGCGGATTCACTAAAAGCGGCACGGGAGTGGTCGGGTCTGCCGTTCGATAAGCGCGCGAGCGTATTTTTGAGAGCCGCCGAGATTGTCGCGCACGAGCGCCGTCATATGATGACGGCTGTCACAATGCTTGGGCAGAGCAAGACCATAGACCAGGCCGAACCAGATGCAGCAGGCGAACTAATTGACTTCATGCGCTTCAACGTGTTCGAGGCGCAAAAAATCTATACAAGCCAGCCGCTTACCGTGCCCAGCGCCGTGAATCGCTCTGATTGGCGTCCGTTGGAGGGATTTGTATATGCGGTCAGTCCGTTCAATTTCACAGCAATCGGCGCTAACCTGTCCTGTGGTCCGGCGCTGATGGGAAACGTTTGCGTCTGGAAGCCATCAGACAAGTCCGTTTTAGCCAACTATCGCTTTTTTGAGATTCTGGAGCAGGCTGGCCTACCTCCGGGCGTCATAAATTTTGTCCCGGGAGATCCGGCTAAGACGAGTAGCGTCGTGCTGGAGTCACCAGATCTCGCGGGCCTACATTTCACTGGATCCTCCCACGTTTTCAAGTCTCTATGGCGTTCAATCGGAACCAACATCGAACGCTATCGCACTTTCCCGCGTATGGTAGGAGAGACGGGCGGCAAGGACTTCCTCATCGCTCACCCCTCGACGGATGCAGTTGCGGTCACAACCGCGTTGATCCGTGGTGCGTTTGAATATCAAGGTCAAAAATGTAGCGCTACTTCGCGCGCCTACATCCCTAAGAGCCTCTGGCCTGCAGTCAAATCGAATTTGCACGAGCGTATAGAGTTGCTTCAAACTGGCGATGTCGCGAACCGCGATACGTTTATGGGAGCTGTCATCGACGGCGCTTCCCAAGACCGTCTAGCGACACGTATCGGGAAGGCGAAGGACGATACTCGTGCGCGCATTGTTTGCGGTGGCAAGTCGTGGACCGATCCGGGCTGGTTTGTCGAACCGACTGTGATCGAAGTGTTTGACCCAAAGCATGAGCTAATGTGCCATGAGCTGTTCGGACCAGTGCTGGCCGTCTTCGTTTACGACGATGCCGCGTGGGAGGAGACCTTGCGGCTCGTCGACTCTACCAGCGACTACGGGTTAACGGGTTCAATCTACTGCGTGGACCGCAAGGCTCTGCTTCAAGCCGAAACCATTCTCGCTAACGCCGCAGGCAACCTTTACGTCAACTATAAGAGCGCAGGTGCGGTAACTGGACAGCAACCTTTCGGCGGCGCAAGGGCGAGTGGCACGAACGACAAAGCAGGGTCCTGGATGAACCTTCTGCGGTGGACCTCTCCACGCGTCATAAAAGAGACGTACCTTCCTGAGGCAAGCTGGAGCTTTGCCGGCCGCTAGAAGGAAGGTTAATAGGACAAATAGAGACGTTCTTCGCTTCCAAAAATGAGCGTTCCATCTCTGAATAGCAGATCGTATGCTGACGGTTGGCGATCATTCATGCACATCGCCACTCCTGCGCCGGACGACTCATGCTTAGGCCACCTCATTGGAGCCAGATTGCTTCCGCTCGTTTACTCATCAGCGGGCCAGCATAATGCTGTCGTGCTCGGATGAGGAGACGCTGAATACTCAGAGGACCCTCGCGGTCACCCCGCGATGGCGGAGCCTTGAGCCGCCTGGCCTCCTTCATTTCGTGAACTAATTGGAGATCGCTTTCATGGCTGAACGGCTCGAGCCGCAAATGACCGGCTTGGTAATCCGGCTCCATAAGGACGATAACATTGTGATTGCGCGCGTGGCGATCGCTGCAGGCACGGAGTTGCCTAGTGAAGGAATTGTAGCGCAAGACTGCGTAACGGCCGGTCAAAAGCTCGCTTCGAGCCCGATCAAGCGCGACGTAGAAATCCGCAAGTATAATGTAGTCATTGGTTTTGCGTCGGAAGACATTCCGGCCGGCGCCGTCATTCACAATGATAGCATCAAATTTCGCGAATTTGATCGAGACTATGCCCACTCCCGTGATTATCGTCCGGTTGAACTGCTTCCGCCAGCAAGCCGAGCGGTATTTCAAGGTATTGTCCGCCCGGACGGTCGCGTCGCGACTCGTAACTATATTGGCGTGATTTCAACGGTGAATTGCTCGGCGACTGCCGTCCATGGGATCGCGGACTGGTTCACTTCCGAGCGGTTAGCAGCATATCAAAACGTTGACGGCGTCGTGGCATTCGCGCATGCCATGGGTTGTGGCATGGAAATGACGGGAGAGCCGATGGATCTCCTGCGCCGAACGATGGCGGGTTACATTCGCCATCCTAACCTCGCTGCAGTTCTGGTTGTCGGCCTGGGCTGCGAGCGCAACCAAGTCGCTGGACTGATGTCGTCGCAGAACCTTGAGATGGGGGCGAGCTTACGTACATTCACAATGCAAGAAGTCGGCGGTACACGGAAGACGATCGAAGCCGGCATCGCTGCTGTCAAAGAACTGCTCCCCGAGGCTGATCGCGCAAGGCGGACGACAGTGCCGGCCAGTCATCTCACTGTTGGACTCCAGTGTGGCGGCTCTGATGCATTTTCTTCCATTACGGCCAATCCATCATTGGGAGTAGCGGTCGACATCCTGATCCGTAATGGCGGCACTGCCGTTCTATCTGAAACTCCAGAGATTTATGGCGTAGAACACGTGCTCACGCGCCGCGCCGTAAGCCGCGAGGTGGGAGAAAAGTTGATTGAGCGCCTCCGCTGGTGGAAAGACGAATACACCGCCGGGCGCGACGTCCAAATCAACGGCGTCGTGAGTCCCGGCAATCAGATAGGCGGCCTTGCAAATATTCTTGAGAAATCGCTTGGCTCCGCAATGAAAGGAGGCACGAGCCCCTTAATGGCTGTCTACAGGTATGCAGAGCCCGTGTTAGAGCGCGGTCTTGTTTTCATGGATACGCCGGGGTTTGATCCAGTTTCCGCAACAGGGCAGGTCGCAGGCGGAGCAAATCTTATTGCCTTTACTACGGGACGAGGCTCCATGTTCGGAGCTAAGCCGTCGCCGTCTATAAAGCTGGCCAGTAACACCCCCATGTTTCGCCGGCTGGAGGAAGATATGGACGCCAATTGCGGTGAAATCCTTGACGGTACGGTCAGTGTACGGGAGATGGGCCAACGTATCTTCGACTTGATCCTGAGGACGGCCTCCGGCGTGCGTAGCAAGAGTGAGAATTTGAACGTCGGCCGATATGAGTTTGTACCCTGGCAGATTGGTGTAGTTGGGTGAGCTTGTTAGCAGGACTAGTTGATCTTCGGCGAAGGGCGCAGTAGTTGGGTTTCGATTGAAGTGACTTGGCGCCCCGGCTCGGCTCGGCAGCCGCAACTAGCCTATGAGAACTGCACTGCCTCCCATTGAACCATTCACGCTT
This sequence comes from Bradyrhizobium sp. 17, assembly GCF_023073515.1. Lineage (NCBI taxonomy): Bacteria > Pseudomonadati > Pseudomonadota > Alphaproteobacteria > Hyphomicrobiales > Nitrobacteraceae > Bradyrhizobium > Bradyrhizobium sp. 17. The sequence continues at coordinate 18,546 of NZ_JADPJQ010000125.1, forward strand.
TTTGCTGGCGCTCATCACAACATGTTCAGTATCTGTCGCGCCAAGAGGACGGCCGCGGTATGCCGCGCTTCTTCGCGCGAGATACATCAGCATGCGCAGCCGCGCCGTGAGTTGGAACTCGGTCCGAGCAGCATTGCCCGGGCCAGCCGCTGGTCGAGATCGTGACGACAGGATCCCAGGTTTTCGCGTCGCTCCGGGCTGACGCCATCCGAAGAAGGGTATTATCTTCGCGGCGGGAATTCATTCCAGTCGGGAGAAAAAAATCGGACTCGGATCGGCCAGTCGATCAAGCGAGCCCATAGGCAAAGGCGCCTGCGTATGCGGGGTTCTTTAAGATCGCCGCGACAGCAGCCAGCGTCGCGCGCGTCCAGCGCACAAGTCGCCATCCCGATCACGACGCGGCAGTTTCAGGTCACGCCGTTCAACGCTCGCATGACTTTGGCAACGCTTCGCAGCTGCAGGAGCAACTGGAAGACGAGACCGAGCCGCCCTTGCACGGCCATGTCGGGATCCTTAACGACACGTAGCTCGGGTCCCGCATCAGCCCAATTGGCAGCATTACCGCAAGTTCGCCGCGTTCGGCTTTAGCCAGCAGGCCGGCGGTCAGCCGGCTGCGGATCGTATGTAGTTCAAGCTCGTAGATCGCACCCTTCAGCCCGAGAAGTAACCGTCCGTTCGGAGTGCTCGGATCATAGACACCATCGCGGTCGGCGATCAGGCAGCGACGTAGACGGCAGATATCCGGGAGCGGATACCAGTCGGTACAATTACGCGCCAAGCGGGTCACGTCGATCGAGAGGATGGGTCCCACTTCACTCAGGCCAACAGGCCAACACGGCCAACGAGTTCTTTGAAGGCGTTACGTGCTATAGGCGCGCCGCTCAACCCGAGATCCGCATTAATATAGCGCGACAATCTGGATGGGAAGCGCGCGACAATCAGGATGGGGAGTCGGTGTCGCGGCGAGGTGATGATTGCCGCGATGATTGTCGCGCGCAAGAGTTTTGTTCGCGCTGATTGTCGCGGAGCGTCAATCAGCGAATGTTTTTGGTGTCGCGTGCGAGGATGGTCGCCCTGGACCACGCTTCCGCTCGAGCGCGGTGCGCCTGCGATAGCTTTCGACGTTCATCTCGACGATGGTGGCGTGGTGAACGAGGCGATCGATGGCGGCGAGCGTCATAGCAGGATCCGGGAAGACCCTGTTCCACTCTCCAAAGGGCTGATTGGCGGTGATCAGCATGGAACGCCGCTCGTAGCGAGCGCTGATGAGCTCGAACAGCACGCTGGTCTCGGCCTGGTCCTTGGTGACGTAGGCAAGATCATCGCAGATCAGGAGGTCGCGCGATCGAGGCGGTTAATGGCGGCCTCGAGATTGAGCTCGCGCCGCGCTACCTGGAGCTTCTGGACGAGATCGGTGGTGCGGGTGAAGAGGACGCGCCATCCGTTCTCGATAAGGGCCAGGCCGATGGCTGCCGCCAAGTGACTCTTGCCGCCGCCGGGCGGGCCGAACAGCAGCAGATTGGCGCCCTTGCCGAGCCAACCATCGCCGGCGGCGAGCGCGGTCACCTGCGCCTTGGAGATCATCGGCACAGCCTCAAAGTCGAAGTTGTCGAAGGTCTTTCCAGCGGGCAGCCGCGCCTCGACGAGATGGCGCTCGACGCGGCGGCGGCCGCGTTCGGCGATCTCGTGCTCGGCAATGGTGGCGAGGAAGCGGGCTGCCGGCCAGCCTTCCTTGTCGGACTGCTCGGCAAATTGCGGCCACAGCACCTTGATGGCTGGCAGCCGCAACTCGTTGAGCAACAGATTGAGGCGCGCGGTGTCAATGGTGTTGGCCGTGCTCATGCGGCACCTCCGATCTCGCCAGCACCGACGAGGCACTCATAAGTGGCGAGCGGTGCGAGCTGCACCACGACGAGCGGCACGCAGGCCGGATCGGGAGCGAAGTAAGCGCGCAGCCGGTTGAGGTCGGGCAGTCGGCCGGCATCAAGCTCGGTCGCGAGCTGATTGGCGAGTTCGGCCTCGCAGCCGCGCTCATGGGCCAGTGCGAGCAGATCGACCATGATCCGGCAGGCTTTCCTGTCCGGTAGCCGTTCGCGCAAGCAATCGAAGGTTCGGCGATAGGCATCGCGCGGGAACAGCCGATCACGGTAGACGAGATTGAGCAGCGCCATTGGCTTGCGCCGCAAGGAATGGATCACGTGCCGATAATCGACGACCTGATCGTGCTTACCGTTGGGATGCCGCCGCCCACGCGGCAGGGTGACGAGATGGGTGCCGCCGACAAACACGTCGGAACGATCGTCGTAAAGACGCGCCCGCAGTTGGTGCCCGATTAAACGCGACGGCACGGTGTAAAACACCTTGCGCAAGGTGACGCCGCCGCTTGACGTCACGCGGACAATCACCTCCTCGTAGTCCGAGGTGCGGCGATCTGGCAACGCCTGCAGGGTGGCGCGCTCGTGGTCGATCCGCTTGGCGTTGCGGGCATTGCGGCGGCTGACGATCTCGTCGATGAAGCCTCGATAGGCGGCAAGATCATCGAAGTCGGCAGTGCCGCGCAACAGCAGCGCATCGGCGATTGTCCGCTTGAGATGGCCATGCGAGCTCTCGATCGCCCCGTTCTCGTGGGCGATGCCGCGATTGTTGCGGGAAGGCCGCATGCCGTAGTGAGCGCAGAGGTCCTCGTACCGCTTGGTCAGATCGTCCCTTGCATTGCGATCGAGATTGCAGAAGGCGGCCGACAGGCTGTCGGTCCGATGCTCCCGCGGTGCCCCACCGAGCGACCACAGGGCATTCTGCAGCCCTTCGGCCAATGCGACGAAGCTCTCGCCACCGAGCACAACATGGGCGTGTTCAAACCCGCAATAGGCCAACCGGAAGTGATAGAGGCGATGATCGAGCGTCACGCCAGCGATGGCGACCCCAAGCTCGCCCATATCGGTGAAGTCGGACAGGCCGACCTGGCCCACTTCGTGGGTCTGGCGGAAGATGACCTCCTGCTCCTCGCCGTGGATCGCCCGCCAGGCGCGAATCCGGCGCTCGAGCGTGCGGCGGATTCCAGCCCCCAGCTCAGGATGGCGTCGGAGCATCTCCTCGAAGATCGCCACAGGCCGCACGCCGGGAGCCGCCTTCAGCATCGGCACGACCTCCAGGCCGAAGACGTTGGCCAAGGGATCCGGCCGGCGCCTTTGCCGCGGTGACTTCTTTTGCGACGGAAGACGCAGATCCTTCTCGAGCCGATAGGCGGTCGACGAACTGAACGACGCCTTCGCGGCCGCCTCTGGCGGCGAATTGGTTTGACGGAACTTCATGTAGAGCCTCATCTGGTGATCGGTGACATGGCAGCCTGGCAACGGGTGATTCCTCTTTGGCGAGAAGAACCATCCATCACCGGCCAGCCGCGATCACCAGACGGCGCGGTCCGCTCGGATCGCGCCGTCGCCGGGCTCCTAACTCCGGTCGGGCTACGCCCTCCCTGCGTCACGAGCCCGGCGAAGCTCTCTCATCCTGATTGACGCTGCACTTCCATCCTGATTGCCGCGCCGCACGCATTAATCACGTCGATCGCCGCCTCGCGCCATCCGAGTTCGCGGGCGCGCTGGCGAAGCGCGTATTGAGGGCGCAGGCTCTTCTGATTGCTTAGGCGTCGTCCGCTAATTAACGCTGCAAGGCGCGTGGCTTTGGGCTGATTGTATAATTCCCTTCGCCGTGGAATTCATGTCGGGTGATATTCACGGCAGCGAGTTCGTCGTCGGAGACCTTGATGCCGGCAGGGTAGGTCGTGGGATCGAGCTGGCAACGGACCTTGAGACCGGCTTTTGTAGTTGTTGCGCCGATCAGCTGAACGATGACCTGATGGCTGATCAGCGGCTTTCCACGCCAGTTGCTGGTGATGAAGGAGAAGAGGCGATGCTCGATTTTGTTCCATTTGCTGGCGCCTGGCGGCAAGTGACAGACGGTGATCGGGATGTCGAGTTCGTCGGCCTGCTTTTGCAGCTCCAGCTTCCACAGCCGCACCCGTGAGCCGTTGCTGCCGCCGCCTCGGCGGTGATCAGTGATCAGCAGGCTTTTGGCCTTGGGATAGCGCTCGTGGCCCATCAATTGCCACCAACTCCGGATGGCATTGGTTGCGAAAGCGGCGGTATCATGGTCGATGCCTACGCTAACCCAGCCGGTGTTGCCGGCGATGTCGTAGATACCATAGGGCACCGCTCGCCCGAGTTCTGGAATGACGAAGTCGTGGACGTGCACGGGTGCCACCTTCGGCCGCCATTCCCGTCCGCCGTTTTTGAAATCGCCAACCAACTCCTTCTTTGGTTTCGACGGAGATCGCCGGGTTGCCGGAGGCAAGCGCCTCTTTGACGCGATCGTTGATGTAGTGGAATTGGGTGTCGCGATCGATATGGTTCGATGCCTCTCGCGTCTTGCGGTTGGCCTGCAAACTATAATCGAGCTGGTGCAGCAGCTTGCCGACCAGGGTACGCCCGATCGTATGGCCCATGCGGCCCAAGCCCTCGGTAAGCTTGCCCAAGCTCTTCGAGGTCCACAACATCGGCGATCGCGGATCACCTCGCGTTGCCGGCTCGACCAGTGAGCGCAGATCATCGAGAAGACGAGGATCCGTCGCAATCAGCGGCTTGCGTCCGCCACCTGGCCTGCGGACCCGTTCTGGATCAAGCTCCTCACCACAGCGCAACTCCGCGAGTGCCCGCCCGATGGTGCTACGGGCGACCCCGGTGGCCCGCGACACCGCGACAATGCCTCCATGGCCGGCCGTCAAGGCCTCCGCCGCCACAAAACGCCGCCGTCCGCGTTCGTCCAGCAAAGGATCGAGCGCCTCAAATCGCCCACGGATGGCCGATTCATCAATCACAAGCAGATGCTACAAGCATCATACCCGGACGGGAATCCCACCACTTGAAATCGCGAGCAAACGCAGATTCACTTATTCATGAGCGAGGCCTTACAACCTGGTGGGACGTCGACTGCCGGATGTATACTACGGCTTGGCGCGCCAAGCGGCTCGGTGTGACCAGCTCGGACTTCATGAGGGATCTCCGCCAAAATCGCGGCGACGTCTTCGACGATCTGGCGTCGGAGCGCGGGCGTCAGCGTCAACAAAGAGCGGCTGGATCCATGCTCATGTGCGTCGGGACAATCCGCTGTCGATTAAAGGTCGAGTAGAGCCTCCACACTCAGCTTAATCTGATTTGCTTCTTCTCCATAATATCCGATTGCGGTTGCTTGAATCAGAGGACTGCTTCCTGCGCGATACTCAGCTTCATACGAAGCGGGAATCCCTCGGCCTCGCTGGCCGATCTTCCTGATCACTCGAAATGACCGGCCGCACAAAGAATGGTGAGGATCCCCAACCTCGACCATCTCCGGAAATTATTCGTCAGACTCACTATTGGGGACATTCCTCAATCCCCCTCGCTGTCCGGGATCGACTGGCGGCGCCCACAAGAGACGTGGCGGTCCACATCGGTCGGGCGAGGCGTTTTGCTGCGAATTGCGAAGGATGCGATTCCATGTCACGTGACCATCTCAATGCTTTCCACCAATCTTGCCGCCGCGTATGCGATAAACCTCGCGGAGCGCGCCGCACGCCTGAAAGCAGAAGAAGTCGCGACGAGCGCCGTCATTCTCAGCGGCACCTTAGGTTAATCGCGTCGGCAATCGACGTCTGCGCAGCGTGTGGTCGTCTTCATACGAACGCCTGGGATGATGAATGATAGTGGCTCACACGCGAGTCATCGTTAGCCTGCATCTATCGCGCTGATTGGAGGCTGGCTCTCCGACCTGAAGCTGCATATGCACCGCGGCATTAGCAACTGCTAAGCATCTGCCATGCTCGTCGTGTCGGATGAGGTCCTAGGTGTCGACTAGGCAGCACGTTGTAGAGAACGTACGAGAGAAACGCGTACGATACGTACGGATATGAGGTGACAACAGCACGGCCGCAGAGCGGTTGCCTCCATTCGTCCGTTACGTACGAAGTTTCTCATTCAACACCGAACGCAATCTGTCAACGTAAGCGAGCGAGTTGCGGAATGATCCGTACCGCGACGTTCACTGGTTTCAAGTTGCCAGTTGGCGTTCGAGGATCCCCTGCAGGTCGAGAATGATTTGGGGGCGGGGGCAGAGGTGAAGAGCTCTTCCGTAATGGGTGAGCCGTCATCTTGACCAGAGAATTTGGAGGACGTTTATGAAGATCATGAAGAGCCTTTTGCTCGCTTCGGCGGCGGGACTAATCGCTGCAGGTGGGGTGCAGGCTGCCGACCTGCCTGTAAAGGCCAAAGCGATCGAATACGTGAAGATCTGTTCGCTATATGGCGCGGGATTCTACTACATTCCTGGCACTGACACGTGCATCAAGCTCGGTGGGTATCTCCGCGCCGATACCGTGCTGGGCACGAGTAGCGACTTTGATGGTGCAACCAGCGGCGTGGCGGGTGCACGGAACCGGCTCAGCAATTATTATACTTGGCGAACCCGCCAGGATCTGCAGATCGATACGCGCACCGCGACCGAGTACGGAGTGGTCCGGACATTCGCTGAACTCGTTTTCACCTGGACCAGCGGCACCTATGCCGGTGCTGGCACAACTGCCGTAAACGGTTCGACCACTTACACGTCGTCGGTCGGTTCTGCCATCGCTGGTGGGTCGCTCGGTGTTTACTATGCCTTTATCCAGTTCGCCGGGTTTACATTTGGTAAGGCCGAGTCGCAGTTCAGAACTCCGTGGGGCTCATACGCCGCGAACAATCTGGAAATGCCAGGAGCCGCTGGTTGGGATCCGGTGAATCAGGTCTCTTACACCGCCGATTTCGGTCAGGGCATTACGGCTTCTTTCTCACTCCAAGATCAGGTCGCAAACTACACGACCAACATTTGGAACGTGAGTGGCGCGACGGCCGCAGGTATTGCGACCGGGGCTTACGGTGCCAACGATATCGGCGGTTCGCGAGCTCCGGACCTTGTGGCGAGAGTCCGCGTCGACCAGGCTTGGGGGCTTTTCCAGGCGTCGTTCGCCGCGCATGACAACCACGCTGCCTACTATGGCGCCGACGAAACGACCGGTCATCCAGGCGACAAGTGGGGCTGGGCTGGACAAGTGGCGTTGTCCATCAAGAATCTTCCCACCGGTCCTGGTGACACGATCAACTTGACAGCCGTGTATACCAACGGGGCGAGCAGATATAACTTCGAGGACTTTATGCCCAGCACCTACGCGATGTACGGTGGTTCGGGTCTGGCTGGAGCATATCAAAGTCTCGGCTTTGCTGGTGTCTCTGATTCCGTATTCGTCACGGGTGCCGGTCAGCAGCTAACCACGACGTACGGCTTCAACGGTGGCTACACCCACAATTGGGATCCCTACTGGAATACGTCCGTCTTCGGCGCGTGGGCTGCTGTGCGGTACAACAACACGGCTAAGGGCTACATCTGCGGCGCGGTCGTCGCAACTGTTGCTCTCTCGAGCGGTCTTGCCGGCTGCAATCCCGACTTTAATTACGCTGTTATCGGCACGAAGACGGGGTGGACGCCTGTCAAGAACCTGACCTTCACGGGCGAACTCGCGTACGTGATGCTCGATCAGAAATTTGCAAGCGGAAGCACCGTGACTCTTCCGCTGCAATCAGGGACCGCAAAGCCCGGAGCTGCCTACGAGCTCAAAGATCAGAACAGCCTCGTCCTGTTGCTCCGAGCTCAGCGCAGCTTCTAACAAACCTAGCAGAAGGAGAACCAAATCTAAGTTCGACCTCCAAGGAAGGCCTCCGGCATGCCCGCCGGGGGCCTTTTTACATCTCACGTGAGTTTGGGCGAGCTGGTTGAGGAGACCGGTTGGTTTCAAGTCGGGCGACGATGTTACTTAATCAGCGCGGAAGTCCTGCAATCGATCTCTCGCTGAGGGGCGGTCATCGACCTAAGCTGGGTCGAGTGGCAGAGGGGCCCAGCCATTCTTCCTGACCTCTACAAATTTGTCTAGACGGCCGGGCCAACGAACTCAGTTGCGAGCCGGAGGAAATTCATAAGAAGCGCATGACCTTGTTGGGTAAGGATCGATTCTGGATGGAATTGTACCCCGTAGGTCGGGTGTGAGCGGTGTGCGAGGGCCATGATCTCGCCATCGTCGGAACGGGCTGTTACCGCAAGATGCGGTGCGCACGATTCATCGAGTTCAACAACAAGAGAATGGTAGCGCCCAACGCAAAGTGGGGATGGAAGTCCTTGGAACAGCCCTCGACCATCATGGGTTACATGTGAGGAGCGGCCGTGCATGGGACGACGTGCGCGCCCGATGCTTCCGCCAAAAACGCTGCCAATGGACTGGTGTCCGAGGCAGATGCCGAGAATCGGAACGCGACCGGAAAGCTCGCCGACGACTGCGGTCGATATTCCGGCCTCTAGTGGAGTGCAGGGGCCCGGCGAGATGACCACCGCGCGTGGATTGACGCCGACAAGATCGGGGACGCTTAGCGCATCATTTCGGATCACCTCCGTTGCTTCGCCAAGCTTGCGGAAGTAGCGCGCAATGTTGAAGACGAAGGAGTCGTAATTGTCGATGATAACAATCAAGTTGCAACATACGTCTCAGGACGAAACGCGTCAAAGATTCGCTCTGCCTTGGCGAGCGTCTCGTCATATTCGGCCGCGGGATCCGACATCGCGGTGATCCCGCTTCCCGCATGAAACACGGCCTGCCCGTCGTCCATCGTCACAGTGCGGATCGCAATGTTCGTGTCCATGCATCTGTTGAAGCCGATGAAGCCGATCGATCCACAATAGACCTGTCGTGCGGCTCGTTCGATTTCCGCTATGATTTCCATCGATCGAATCTTAGGCGCCCCGGTAATGGAGCCGCCGGGAAAGCAAGCTCGGAGTGCGCTGATGGCGTCCTGCCCCTCTGCGAGTTGCCCCACAACGATCGACACGAGGTGGTGCACCGAGGCATAGGATTCGAGGTTGCATAGGGCGGGAACATCGACAGAATCCGGAGTACAAACCCGCGAGAGATCGTTGCGCAAGAGGTCAACAATCATCGTGTTCTCGGCGCGGTCCTTTTCGGACGCAAGAAGGGCTTCAGCGCGACATCGATCTTCTGTCGCATCAGCGGAACGCGCAATCGTGCCCTTGATCGGTCGTGTCTCGACTGTTTGTCCGTCGAGCTTCAAAAAGCGTTCCGGCGAACTTGATGCAATGGTCAGCGTCCCGTAACGCAGCAGGGCCGAAAAGGGCGCCGGGTTCACTGACCGCAGCCGGCAGTAGAAGGCAAGTGGATCAAATGAAGTCGATAGCCTGGCGCTGAATCGCTGCGCAATATTTGCTTGAAAGACATCGCCAGCCAGGATCAGGTCGATCACGCGCTGTACCGCCGCAATATAGCCTTCACGGCTGAAGTTCGAATGCCAAGAGCCCACTGTGGCCGTGGAGTTGTTCGGCGGCGACATTCGGCGCGCGAGAAGAGCTGCAAACTCATGGGCGCGCCGACCTGCGCGCTCGGTACGGCGTCCGGGATCCCGCTCCGGCCATCCGGAGGATACAATCCAGCATCTGCCCAGACGGTGATCGAAGCAGACAACGAGGTCGTAAAAGTGCAGGATGGACTGAGGCAAACGCTGACCAGAAATTGCAGGCAGCGGTAGTCGCTCCAATGCGTGTTCAGATCGTAAGCAAAAAAGCCAGCTGCGCCTCCCTGAAAGGGGGGGAGGTCCGGGCGATGCTCTTGAGGATACTTGGCCAGAATCGCGCGGAGCGCGTCCCATGGATCGCCCTTGAGAGCATCTCCATTCCAACTCGCTCGTCCGTCCACGATCATATAAATCCCGAATGGATCGCATGTTAGATAGGAGTAGCGCCCAAGCACCCCTGTCTTGCTGCACTATCGAGAAACGTGAGGTGAGGTCGACGCGCGAGACGTCGCATCGCCGTAACGGGTTCAATCCACTGCAATTCGCGGACGTGCATCGGCCTATTGATCGCTGTCAGCTGGAGTGCAATAAAACGCGCAGCACTTGTGACGTCAATTCTAACGAGAGTGCCGCTCGTTGGAGCTCCGTCGGCTCGCGAGCCCTATCATCTGCCTTATTCTGCATCAATGGACCCGATGCGCTGATCGCGTTGTCTTATCGTTCTCGTTCAAGCAGAACGCGCATCCGTCAACACAGTGTAGTCCGCCGCGAACCGCAGCTCCCGAAGCGGACGGACCCGCCTGATGGACTCCTGATATAGATCATGCGCCTTGTACGCCGCAAGTTCCCTCTCATTTTCGAACTCACCATAGACCACGACGTCAATGTCATTGGCGAGCTCGTCGGTCTTGCAGTTGCGAGCAATCTCGAGCCGCCGCGCGTGCGGGATTGTGGTAAGAACGGATAGGCCATCGATAATTTGGTCGATATGAGCCTTATCTTTGGCGGAGAACAAAACGGTGTGACGAATCATCAATGACTCTGCATTGAACCGAAGGCAGGTCGTATGACTATCGCGAGATCGAACTCACTGCAACGCTCGATCGTATAGCCCGGTCGAGCGGCAGGAGCATGAGCCTATGACGTTGTTGCGGGCGAGCGGTCCGAAGGAATTCGTCAAACCGCTTTCCTCGTCCTCAGGCGAGAAATGCAAGGCGCTCAATCGTTTGAATGTGGCGCGCGAGCAGATTGCAAGCTTGATCGAGGTTACGCGCCCGCAGCGCTTGCAGAATCAGGCGGTGATCCTGATTCGACCGAGGTCGCCACCCTGCAGACCGCGCCATCGCGAAGACCAATCTTGAATTTGCAAGCTGTAGTCCGTCGAGGCTGGCGAGCAGCCGCGGCATCCCGCAGGAGGCTACCAGCGCTTGGTGAAATAAGCGATTGGCCTTTTCGAACTCCTCGATGGTCTCGGCGTTGTCTCCGTCAATCAAGGCGAGCTCGACCCGTGCTAAATCTGCGGAGGTGAGCTTTGGAGCCGAATTGCGCAGCGCGACCACTTCGAGGGCGGCGCGCATCTCGGCGATCTCCTTCACGGACTTGGCATCAAGCGGTGCAACACGTACTCCGCGACGTGGCTGAGCCATGACAAGGTATTGGCCTTCAAGTTGTCGAAAGGCTTCGCGCACAGGGACGTGGCTGGAATTGAACTCTCGCGCGACGTGATCTTGTCGGAGTGGGACCCCTGGCAGCAGTGCGCCGCTGATAATGCGTTCGCCGATCGAGTCGGCAATGCGTGTTACAATTGTCGTCGCATCACCGATCATAGATTATCTATCGCAAAAACGGGTGCATCCGCAGACGAGTTGGACTAGCATTTATTCAAAAGCGATGACTATGGATAGTTCACACGATTATCTATGATGAGCCAAGGTGCCCGATGAGCGTTGGTGTTGAAACGGTACGAAACGGACGGAGTGGCGCCTCGGCAGTTCGCAGTGATTGGACGCGCGTTCAGGCCGAAGCGCTCTATGGTCTTCCTTTTGCCGATCTGATGTATCAGGCACAGAGCGCTCATCGCGATCATTTCGATCCAAACCGCGTTGAAGCCGCAAGTCTCCTCAGCATCAAGACAGGCGGGTGTCCGGAAGACTGCAGCTACTGTTCGCAGAGCGCGCACTATGACACCGGCTTGAAAGCAACCCGTCTCATGAATTGCGCAGACGTAGTGGTCAAAGCGGAGCGCGCGAAGGAGGCGGGCGCAACCCGCTTTTGCATGGCGGCGGCCTGGCGCAGCCCAAAAGAGCGGGACCTCGATCGGGTCCCTGCCATGGTGAGCGCAGTTAAAAATCTTGGATTGGAAACCTGCGTCACGCTCGGCATGCTAACAGCCAAGCAGGCAGTGCGGCTGTCCGAGTCCGGGCTAGAGTTCTACAATCACAATATCGACACCTCGCCGGATTTCTACGGCAAGATCATCACCACCCGCATTCTGCAAGATCGCATCGAGACTCTAGAACATGTACGCCGGGCTCGCATCAAAGTCTGCTGTGGCGGTATTGTTGGCATGGGCGAGCGGGTCGAGGACCGCCTCGCCATGCTCGTGTTGCTCGCCAATCTGCGCTCACATCCAGAAAGCGTGCCGATCAACTTGTGGAACGAGGTCAAGGGCGTTCCCGTCAGTCATACAGCGGACCGTTTGGATCCCATCGCGCTGGTGCGGTTGATCGCAACGGCCCGGATCATGATGCCGAAGAGCGTGGTGCGCTTATCGGCCGGACGGAAGTACATGACTGATGAACTCCAGGCGCTGAGCTTTTTGGCGGGCGCAAATTCGATCTTCATCGGCGATATGCTGTTGACCACCAGAAACGCGAATGCCAATCGAGACACGAATTTGCTGAGTCGGCTCGGCATCGCGTGCGGGCTTGCCCAGCTAGAACAGTCGGCAAGCACGCTCGAGCAAACTCCAGCTTAGGTCCAAAATGCGAATTACGTTGATGAAGGGCAAGATCCATCGGGCCTCGGTCACAGAGGCCGACCTGCATTATGAAGGATCGATTTCAATTGATCGAAAGCTGTTGGACGCGGCTGGAGTCCTGGTCAATGAACGCGTCGAAATCTACAACGTCGATACCGGAGCACGGTTTGCCACTTACGCGATCGAGGCACCCGAAGGGTCCGGCACTGTAGGCCTGAACGGCGCGGCTGCGCGTCTCGCCATACCCGGAGACAAGCTCATTATCGTTGCATATGCCTCGTTTGATGAGACTGAAGCCAAAACCTTTAGGCCCCGCGTTGTGCTGGTTGATCGAGAAAATCGCATCTTGCGCAACTGAAAATTGTCTAAGCGGTGCTGGGGCAGTTGACCGCTCCGCTATCAGGACTTTTGACGAGATCGATTTGAGTATGCAGGTGAGGAATGAAGCCAAACCACGCGCCAAGGTCGGCGGCTATGTTGCGGCCCTGCACGCGCTGAAAGACGATCGGCTCCGCGCCCTCGGGCCGCGCGGTGGGATCGATTTTACATCGAACGATTATCTGGCGCTGGCGAGCGCGCCGCGTATGAAAAACGCGATCTGCGCTGCACTTGAGGCCGGAACGCCAGTCGGCGCCGGCGGCTCGCGGCTTCTGCGCGGCAATTGCGAAGAACATGAGGCTCTCGAAGCAGAGGCGGCTCAATTCTTTGGAACAGAGACGGCGCTCTTCTTTGGCGGCGGTTATGTCGCAAATGTTGCCGTCCTGACCACGCTCCCGCAGCGGGACGATCTGCTTGTTCTCGACTCTCTCGTGCACGCAAGTATTCATGAAGGTGCGCGCGCCAGCCGGGCCGATTTTCGGATCAGCGAGCATAACGATCCCCTATCCGTCGAAGACACGATTCGTGAGTGGCGCACAAACGGCGGCGTCGGCCGCGTCTGGATCGTCGTTGAAAGTCTCTACAGTATGGACGGCGATTTCGCGCCGCTGAAAGACCTGGTGGTGATCACCGATCGGTACGATGCGTTTCTGATGGTCGATGAAGCCCACGCTACAGGCGTTTACGGCGAGCGCGGAAGAGGACTCACGGCGCCTTATGAGAGGCGCGAGAATGTCCTCGTGCTTCATACCTGTGGCAAGGCTCTGGGAGCTGCCGGGGCATTGGTGACTACCGTACGAGCGCTGCGCGACTTCCTGGTCAATCGCTGCCGTCCATTTATTTTTGCGACCGCCCCTTCGCCATTGATGGCCGTGGCCGTACGGGAGGCGCTCTTGATCCTGCAAGAGGAACCCGAGCGGCAGAAGCGTCTGGCCGACCTGGTCGCGTTTACGCACCGGGAACTCCGCGTGCGCGGTCTCAAAAGTCCCTCGGACTCACAGATCGTGCCCTATATCGTTGGCGAGAACGCCCGCGCAATCCGGCTCGCCTCTGCATTGCAGGCCCGGAGCTTCGATATCCGCGGAATTCGGCCGCCGACTGTGCCGGCTGGCACGGCCCGCCTGCGCATTTCACTGACACTCAACGTGGGGGAAGATGATGTGCGAGCAATGCTCGACGCTCTCGCCGAAGAAACGAGGCTCAAGTCTTGACGTGACCGCGCATCGTGGTGACCGGAACCGATACCGGGATTGGAAAGACAGTCTTTGCCGCGGGCCAGCCGGCGGGCTCATGGTGCCCCTAAATCGGGGTACGCTTTACATTGATATCTTCGAGCGATGGAGCCTTCCCGTCGTGCTTTGCGCGAGCACGGAGCTCGGCACCGCCAATCACTCGCTGCTCTCAATAGAGGCTTTGCGAAAGCGGCATATCAGCGTCCGCGGCATTGCGTTCATTGGGGAACGAAATCCTGAAAGCGAGGGCGCGATTTGCGAAATCGGGCGAGTACGCGCGTTGGGCGGTTGCCTTGGATTGCGCCTCTTACGGCCGATACGCTGCAGAAAATATTCAAAGGCTCATTTGTGCGTGGCGATTTCTTGAATCCATGATGCCCAATAGCAAGCAGCCGATCTGGCATCCGTTCACGCAACACGCGCTCGAAGACGAGATGACAAGGATTGAGCGCGGTGATGGTGCTTATCTTTTCACCGCGGATGGTCGCCGTATGATAGATGCAATCTCATCCTGGTGGGTCGTGACGCATGGTCATTGCCATCCACACATTGTGCGCGCTATTCAGGAACAGGCGGCCAAGCTCACTCAAATCATCTTCGCCGGGTACTCCCATGATCCGGCGGAGGAGGTTGCCAAGGAGCTGTTAAAACGCGCGCCGCGTGGGCTCGATCACGTCTTCTTTTCCGACAGTGGCTCCGCGAGCGTGGAGGTCGCCCTCAAGATGGCGCTCGGCTATTGGCATAACATCGGCAAGCAACGGATACGCATTGTCGTAATGCAGCACTCCTATCACGGAGACACCGTTGGGTCGATGTCGGTCGGCGCCCGAGGCGTCTTCAACGCAGCGTACGGACCATTACTTTTCGATGTGACCTCGATCCCGTTTCCTGCCAGGGGTCATGAGCAGACAACGCTCGATGCACTTGAGTCGGTGTGCCGACACGAAATGCCCGCCGCCTTTATTGTGGAGCCTCTGATACTAGGGGCAGGTGGGATGCTGATGTACCCACCCTGGGTGCTGAAAGAAATGAAGCGGATCTGCGAGGCTTCGGACGTTCTTTTCATTGCCGACGAGGTCATGACGGGCTGGGGCCGTACTGGAACATTGTTCGCCTGCGAGCAAGCCGATGTGACGCCCGATATAGCCTGCTATTCGAAGGGAATCACAGGAGGAGCGCTTCCACTCGCGGTGACACTCTGCCGATCAGACATTTTTGATGCTCACTATTCGAGGGACCGCACTCGCACGTTCTTTCACTCAAGCTCATATATTGCGAACCCCGTGGCCTGCGCCGCCGCGAAGGCAAACCTGGATCTTTGGCAAGATCAAAAATATCGCGACCGGGTGGCGTCGGTGGCCACAATGCAAGAGCAAGCTATTGAAACATTTCGAACCGATCCGCGCTTTGCAAACGTCCGTCGGACCGGCACCATTACGGCTCTCGATCTGAGAACCAGCGATGCGGGCTATCTCGCGGACATCGGCCCGAAACTTGGAGCATTCTTTAAAAGCCGCAATCTGCTGCTACGCCCGCTTGGAAATACGATCTATGTGATGCCACCTTATTGCGTGACAGCGGCAGATCTTGATGAAATCTATGCCGGGATCCACGATGCTGCCGATGCACTTGCTTGACGAGGCGCTCTCGCGTGCGCGCCACCGAGAGCTCAGTCTCTGATCATTCCGATAGTCAGCCTCGGCTCATTTCCAGGCACAACCTGTGCGTTCCTTCGATGGACCGAGCATCGCCACGTGCCGACGGTGTACCAATTCCAATCCGATATCAATTCCTCCGTGATTGGTATTGGCGCCGCTGGAGGAGGTGCGTTTAAGCTTGCTTTGCTGTTCAGGTTCTTTGTCGGCCTGAGAATATCATTTACCCAGCCCAGCTGGTCCGGCCTGTCAATACCGGCGGTAAGTACGATAGCAGTCGCCCGGAAGTCGTGATTGGCGCGATTCTCTGCGAAAGAGATCGCCTGACGTTGCTCGGTATGCCACCGCCGCGCCGTAACCTGTATCCACATAGGGCGGATTGCGAGGTCCTACATCGGCAACGAGGCACAGAGCCTCCGTTTGTTCAGAATACGCAGATGAGAAATGGCAGGGGGCGAAGCAGGAAATCCCCTATAGGAGGCGAGAATGCGAAACAGCTCTCACGTTCGCACGGCGGTCCAGCAAAATGCTGCGCCTGCTGTGGCGTTAAATTCGGGCCGACACTACTGGTGGCGACAGCCCTTTGCTCCAAGAAATGCGTCGACCGCTTCAATGCGCGCCGGCAGGCCGATCACCAATGGCTTCGGGTTGCGCGCGGGTTGGCACACGCCACCGAGGGCCACACAGAATTTGAAGCGGCGTGCATGGAAAATCATGCCTAAGCGCTCTTCTCAGGTTGCCTTAGCTCAAATGCAACGCTAGCGAGGCGCAAAGCGATGGAAAGGTGACACGGAGACAAGATCTCAGACCGATCGGAGCGCACTGGAGGATCCACCCTATGAAGTTCGTGCTCGCCAATCAGAGGACACCGTGAGGCGATCGAACTTGCGCCAAATGCGCTCGGTCCTTAGGTCCGGGTCACCTGCGCGATGTGGTAACGCGAAGAGGAGTTTGTGGCTACAATTGCTATCGACGTTACCACTCAACCTTGCCTTTGCTTACGACATCCCGACGATTGACACCAGAAATGCCGGTTCTCTTGGAGTTGCGGCCTTGCTGATCGCCGCTTCGTGCTGGTTTCAGGCCGGCGCAGCGGTCGCGGGCGCCTGGATCGACACAGCGCCGGCCGGCCAGCGCGGCGTCCACCGCTGAGGCACCCCATCGCCTCAAGTAGGTTGGCTAAGATGCCCGCGGCAGAGCAGGCTCCGTTCTCGCACGGGGAAAGGGCGGCTTGGAAGGCCGCGTTCGATGATTGCGCGATCATTGGAGGTTTTTTGCGTCTGTTTGCGGTAGGGGAGAGGTACGTTTCTTTCTTCCACTCGCTATTGACGGCGCTCGGTCGGTTTCCGTAGGAAGCGCTAACTCCAGGGGGTAAGGGTTGGCTGATGATCGGGAGGCAGGATGAGCTACATTTCGGAGCGGCCCGTTGAACGTATCACGCTTCCAGTTCTACAGCGTTGGAGCCAGGAGGGACGTCGAATTGTAATGACCACCGCTTACGACGCGGTGACGGCACGGATCGCCGATCCGATCGTCGACGTCATTCTTGTTGGGGACAGCGTGGGGAACGTGTGCCTCGGACTCGACAACACGCTGCCTGTCAGTATGGCCATGATGAACCATCACTTGGACGCTGTTGCGCGCACAAAGCCCCGCGCCTTGCTCGTGGCCGATATGCCCTTTCTCAGCTTTCACCTCGGTGTCGAGGAGACAATCCGGAACGCCGGAGGCTTCCTCCAGCGTGGCGCTGATGCTGTCAAACTCGAGGGTGGTGCCAAGCGTGTCCAAATGATACGTGCCTTGGTCGACTGCGAAATTCCTGTCATGGGTCATCTCGGTCTCACCCCCCAGAGCGTCAATATCATGGGCGGGTTCAAGGTGCAGGGCCGGAAAGCCGATGATGCTTTGTGCCTGCTTGATGATGCGCAGCGTCTGCAGGAGGCCGGCTGCTTTGCTCTCGTCCTGGAAGGCATTCCGGCCGAACTGGCTGCACGAGCGACTGAATCGCTGAGCATACCGACGATCGGGATAGGGGCGGGGGCCAGTTGCTCTGGACAAGTGCTCGTGTTCCATGACGTTTTGGGGTTGACCGAAGGTCATCGCCCAAAATTCGTTCGTGCCTATTCAACTGGTTTCCAGCTGTTGCAGGACGCGCTGGCGCACTGGGCCGCCGATGTGCGTAATGGTGCTTTTCCCGCGTCAGAAGAGTCCTATGGACTTCCCGAGGGACTCAATGATGCGATCACAAACTGGACGCCTTTCAACTCAAACTGATGCAAAGCTCAAAATGCAAGCAATCACCAGGGTCGCCGAGTTGCGTCACGCTCTCGCAGAGGCTCGAAAGGAGGGCAAACGCGTCGGCTTGGTGCCGACGATGGGATATCTCCACGAAGGGCACCTGGCCTTGGTCCAGGCGAGCCGGACGCGAAGCGATATCACGGTCCTAAGCATCTTCGTCAATCCCACTCAGTTTGGACCGAACGAGGATCTCAGTACGTATCCGCGGGACTTTATCCGTGATGAACAACTGTGCCGTAACGCTGGCGTCGCGATCCTCTTCGCGCCAGACGCACGGGAGGTCTATCCGACAACATTTGAGACCTTCGTCGAACCAGGCGACCTCGCTATGCCATTGTGCGGTGCGTACAGGCCCGGACATTTTCGCGGCGTCGCGACCGTCGTTTGTAAGCTTTTCAATATGGTGCAACCCGACCTTGCGTTTTTTGGACAGAAGGACTTTCAGCAATGCGCGGTCGTACGTCGCATGACCGTTGATCTGGACCTTCCGGTAAACATCGTGACCATACCAACCGTTCGGGAACCGGACGGGCTGGCAATGAGCAGTCGCAATCGGTATCTCAGCGAGGAAGGACGCCGACGGGCCGTTACCATCAGCCGGGGGCTCCTCGCTGCAGCAGACAAGTTCCGCTCCGGAGAGCGCGACGTGGAAAAGCTGATTGCGATTGCGAAGGAGCAGTTGAACAGGGTTGATCGAGTCCAGTACCTTGAGCTCGTTGATGCTCATACGCTTAAGGCCGCCGAGAGCCCGCTGCAGCGCCCAGCGGCGCTCTGTGCGGCGGCCTATGTCGGCTCCACGCGGTTAATCGATAACGTGATACTGTCCTTGCCTACTCCGGACGGGAAACGGAGCCTCGGCGACTGACGCCGCTCGGAATATTCAAAGTTGCAGTTGGTAGGTATCTTCGTGAACGAGCAGTTTTTGATGGACCGGGCCCAGATCATTCGCGAGCTGGCGGACAAGGCAGACCCGTTCATTAGAACAAGGCTGCTGGACTTGGCGGAACGTTATGGCAGACGCATCAACCGACCGTCTCAGACGACGATGACGCTGTTGTCAAATCGTCATGCAAAATAGCTAGAGCGTGTCACTTGGCGCAAAGAATCCCGCTTCATCTATTCGCCGAGCAGTGCGCAGGCTGGTTGGGTCAGAGTCCAGTTCCGTAACGTCCCTCCGCGCTCGGGATCGCTAACGTAGTCTGCCTCGTCGACGTCGTCTCGCGCGGTAACCCTTCAATTGATGTGCCGGAAATTTCTCGTCAGTCTCGTTTGGCTTCCGGTTGTTCCTAATTCAAATGCAAGCCCAGACTATTGGCCATCGCCGTTATCGAAGCCAACGGTCGCCTGAGAGTTCTTGCAATCGTGCTTGCCGGGAGCCCTCTGTCAATCAGTCCGCGCAGTTTGTGCCGTTCAACTGCGGTCCAGGGGCGATCATTCCCTTTGCGCGCACGCCGCGCTGCGATTTTCTTTTCGTTCGCATCGTCCTGACGCGAAGTTTGATCCTGCATGATCACTCCAGCAATTCTGGTGATGGAGCCATACTGGTTGCAGGCGAGTCAAGAACGCCAGCGAAATCGAAGCGCATCTCTGTACGTAACGTACCGCGTGAGTTCAGCAATTCGAAATCAATCCAAATTACTGAGTCCATCGTCATTGACCCAAACGAAGCAGGTCAGATCCCGTTCAGAGAGCTCAGTACAGTACCGGCCGCGCAAACCCGTCAAGGAACTGACGCAAGCCGCCTCGCCAAGCGCGCCCCGATAGCGCTGTAGCGAGCGAGCGGCTTGCGTCACGAGTTCCTCTCCGATTTGGCATCGGGCGCGGCGGGCTTCTGCAGCACCCGCTGCGACGCTTCTCCTTCGACCGATAACTGTCGCCGCGGATCGTGATGAAGTGACTGTGGTGCAGCAGACGATCAGGGATCGCGGTGGCGACCACGGGTTCGCTGAAGACCGAGCTCGCCGACGCTGCGGTTGCTGGTCAGCAGGATCGCGCCTCTCTCATAGCGACGGCTAACGAACCGGAACAACAGATACGCGGCATTGAGTTCAAAGGGCAGATATCCGAGCTCATCGATGATCAGAAGCTTTGCTTGGCAAATTGCGCCAGTCGCTCCTCGATGCGGCCTCGCTGTGACGTTTAGGAAGCTGCGCAACGACAGTCGTGGTTGCGACGAACTGAACGGAATGCCCAGCCAGGATCGCTTCGCGCCCAAGAGCGAACGCAAGGTGCGTCTTGCCAAACGCCAGGTGGCCCAAGCAGCAACACGTTCTCGCCATTGGCGATCCAGCGAGCGCTCGCAAGCTCGCGTATCTGCTTGGGATCCAGCGACAGCTGGGCCGAGAAGTCGAAG
Source organism: Bradyrhizobium sp. 17 (assembly GCF_023073515.1). NCBI lineage: Bacteria > Pseudomonadati > Pseudomonadota > Alphaproteobacteria > Hyphomicrobiales > Nitrobacteraceae > Bradyrhizobium > Bradyrhizobium sp. 17. Next base: position 38,858 of record NZ_JADPJQ010000125.1, read on the forward strand.
CCCGACAGATCGCGAACGAACGGGAAGCGGGCAAGTTTGAGCGTCATCTCGATGCGCCGCTGATCCTTGCGGGCGATCTCGCGCTCGCACAGCAGCACCAGGGTCTCGCGTAGGCTCAGCACTTGTCGGCCGGCTTCATCCAACAACCCATCCAGCTGGTCGCGGACAGCCGTCAGTTTCAGGCGCGTCAACATATCGCTCAGGCGGTCGGGAACAATGGCTCGCATCAGAAGCCCCCTCCCACAATCGCTTCGTACTCGCCGAGCGGCCGCAGCAGCGTCGGCGACGGCGGCGAGACAGGCGATAACGCGAGCTCGGCAGCACGGCTCGGTTTAAAGCCAGTCAGGCCCTCAAAGTGTGTAGGGTCAACGACGCGACCGCGCCGACCGACACAGATCAGATGAACGGCCACCTTATGGATCCCGCGGTGGATGCGCACCACGCCATCGGCGATCGTCACTCTCACCGTCTCGCCGATCAGCCGCCATGGCACAGAGTAGGCGCTGCCGTCGATCTCGACCGCGCAGTCGGCCTGGACGCGCCGGATCAGTTCACGTGCGGCCTGGAAGGGCGGCCTCCCGGCGATGGGCTTCAGCGCAGGCGCCTCGCTGAGTCTGAACCGTTCCATCGGTGGCTCGCCAGTGGTGCCATGCTGGCGCCCATCGGCGACCTCCCGTGTCCAAGACTCAAGATGCGCTTCAAGGGCTTCCCAGCTTGGGAAGGCGCGGCCAGCGATCGCATTCCGTTTGACGTAGCCAACGCCATTTCTCGGTCTTGACCTTGGTCCGGGCTCGATATGGCGCGTAAGCCCGCGGCCGGAATCCCCAGTGCTTGGCAAACGCAGTCAGCTTGTCCTTGAACACGACGGTGCGCGTCGCGGCATCGTGCTCCACGACCATGCGTCAGCTCGGCGACGGTCAGTTCGACGTGAGTTTGCCGGGCCTTGGCCGAAGGGATGAGCTGGGAAGATGGCCGAAGCGGTCGAAATGTTCAAACTGAAAGCGCATGAAAAGGCACGAACCGATCTCGACGCGAAAGCCGAACAGGATCATGCCGCCGCCGTGCAACGTAGGGCCGATGTCGCTCGACTCGCCGGCGAATTCGAAGCTGCCGTCGGTAAAATCATCGACAGCGTCTCATCCGCTTCGTTGGAACTTGAAGCGTCCGCACGCAGTCTCACCTGCTCGGCCGATCACAGCCGGCAACTCTCCGTCGAGGTCGTTTCCTCGTCCGAGGAAGCATCCTCAAACGTTCGACACGTCGCGGCCGTGACGAGCGAAATGGCGGAAGCGATGACGAGCATCTGTCGGCGGGTCGAAGAAGCGGCCAATATCGCGTATCAAGGGGTTTGCAAGGTCGAGCTTAGCGACCGGCCTATGGCCAGTTTGACAGCTGCGGCGGAGCGAATCGGCGGCGTGGTCGAGGTGATCGCAGCGGTCGCACGGCAGATCAATTTGCTTGCGCTGAACGCCACGATCGAAGCCGCCCGCGCCGGAGCGTTCGGCAGAGGCGTTGCAGTTGTCGCGCAAGAAGTGAAATCTCTCGCTGCCGAAGCCGCGCATGCAACTGTCGAGATTAGCGAGCACATTGGCGGGATTCAAGTTAACACGGCGGAGTCGGTTGGCGCGGTCGCTGAAGTTGGCCTCATCATCGGCCGTATCTCGGCGATTGCCAGGACGGTGGTCGACGCTATCGGAGAGCAGCAGGCAACGAGCAAGAGCATTGCTTTCAATGTGCAGGGAGCGGCGGCTAGAACTACCGGGGTGGCGGCCAGTGCCCATAAAGTGACAGACGGCGCGAACGAACCGGAGCGGCCTCGCGCCAGCTGCTTACGTCGGCCCAGCTCCTGTCCGAGGAAAGCACTCGGTTGAATACGAGCTGCGGAAAAGGTTCAAGCAGCTTAGGTTGGCCAGCCAACTGACGCTCCAGGGCGGTCATCGGGAGATCGCGGCGGCTGCGGGACCCTGAAGTGACGAGAGGAGTTCATCGGCGCGGTGTCCACAAGGAAGGCGTTGAGATTTCGGTCGCATGCTTGGACGCACTCGATTCGGTATGGATCGGCGCCCGCAGATCCCCATGATTTGGCCGGCAAGGCTGCAAGAGCCGTGGTGATCAAGTCGCGCGGGAGTTACCCAATGGCGCTCATGAGATGGCTCTCTTTCCTCAGATTTTGGGACACAGAGTGAGCGGGACTCTTCACTTGGCTATTCTGGTCATATGCTGACGTAGTAGGCCTCATCTCGGTCCCTGCGGGTCACGACCACCCACGTTGTGCCTCGTAGCGCAGGTTGAGCACTCGCTACATCGCGTGCCAGACGTTGAGCTGCGTGCAAGGCCTGCAGCTCGTTTTCGAATGCCATGCCGAACGGATCCTCGACATTTTGGTTTCCTTCAAGATTGAAATAGAAGCGGAGCATTCATTCCCTACCCATTGCCCGCAACGCGAATAGCAGAATTCGCATCACCTGGATTTCGCTCGCCCCTAGGCGGCACCGCGTGCGTTCACGGCTACCGAAAAGTGAAACCTGGCACAATCCTGGCGAGCATCGCAGATAAAATAGTTCGTTCGTTTCGTACGGAAGTGAAGTGTTACAAGTGAAGTGTTACAGTCACGTCGATAGATGAGAGGTACGATTTGTAAACGTCACCGGCCGACGTACCGATCGGAAAGTCAAACGTTGCAGCGATACTTCTCTCTTGCGATTTCGAGGTGCGACTCCCTGATCGCTCTACGGCCCTAGCGGGCTGTTTCTGCGTCATTCAAACTTGAATTCCTCGCGTTGGCTCGCTCGCGCAATGCGATGTGCCTCCGAAGAGGAACGCGGCGAGGCGACCGTCAAAGTGTAGGACGGGTCCGTCCGTCGCTTCGAATCGATTGATGTCGCAGCAGCGAGCGTCTAAACTTCAGGATGGTGGCCTATCCAAAAGACGTCATGAGAATAGAAAAACAAATTACTATGATAGCGTATGTCATTCTCGCTTCCCGACGCGTTCCATCGAGGATGTAAGATCCAGAGGAGACGTTGGAGAGGGCTCCGCGCAGAATTGGGAGGTAGCGCCGTAATGCGCCATTGACGCATTTCATTCTTCAACTTGAAACCCGCAGCTTTTAATGATGGGAGAGCTACGATATTGGATGCCGCGACCGCAGCGCTTCTACGCACCCTCTTCGACGAGGTCTGCGAGGGGCTTCCCCCTTATGACACCGGAGCTCGCGCCCATGTCGCTTCGAAGATGTTAGAAGCCGCCACCCGGGGCGAGACGAAACCCGAGGTCCTCAAAGAGATCGGCCGCGAAGCTCTTTCGCAAGCCCCGACCATGTGGCGGTAGCACATTTGTCAATCAGGTGAATTTCCAAGTCACAGTGCTGAAGATCCTCGTGAGCTATCCGGATGGGTTCGCGCCGATGTCGGATCTCAAGCACGATATGGCCATTTTAGCAACGAGTGGTCGGGACTGGTCCGAGCGCACCAAAAGAATGGCCAGCCGTGTGCCGAACCTTGATATTTTCTCGGAGAAGCTCATTGAGCGTATCCATGGCGGTTGGCGCATCACCGAAAAGGGACGCGCGGTACTTGAAATCATGGAAGCACGGCCGATCGCTGCAGAAGTGATGGGAAAGGCAGAGTTGGGCACCTCCGAGCAACTCAAGCCGATACCGTCGCGATCAGTTGCGCAGGCCGACCGGGCATAGACGCCAGCACTAAGCTCGCCAGATCAGTAAGAGAAAAGGCGAGACACCAGGTCTTAGCCGGGGACCCGAGTGGTCGATCTCGGCGCGCTCAGGCAATCGGAGGCGCTAGGCAGCTACCGGCGCGCGATCGGCTGGAGCGAGGGAACTCGCGAACGACGCGGCGTCGACCAAAGCTATTTGCTTTTCGGTCGTTAGGGCTACCCAAATACAGAAAAGCTTGCGTAACCAGCTTACGCGCACCGTCCGAGGATTCGGTTCTTGGCGGCCTTCGTGAATTCGCTCTGGATGGGCGCGGTAAGTTGTTGATCAACCGAGTAATAGAGGCGTCGATTTTGGAAGCAATTTACACATCAGCGTTCCCATCGATTAATCCTTGGCAGCGTGCCGACGCTGCAGTGAGTCCCCGACGAGCGCGGTCTGGGAATCAATAGGCCGAGGTCAGAAGGAGAAGCTCGAGGCCGCCCTGCGGCGTGCGCGGGTAGCCCGCCTTCAGGTTTCGCCGGCGCCGGAGAACAGCACCGTCGGCGGCGTGGCGCGCTGCGGCGGATGGGACCGCCCGCTCGCGACGCCTGGTCTGCTCTTGAGCTCGTATCGCTGGGCCAGATCAAGCAGCCGCCGCTTGGTGAACGGATCTGCGTTCTCCGCAAGATCGCGGGCCCGCTGCGCGAAGCCCCTGTAGAATTCTTCCATGACACACCCCGCAACATCACCGGACCCCGATTTCGATAGGTTGCGGGACGCACGTCAATCGCGATCGATCCGCATGAGTGGGTCAAGGGCGGGGCTAAGATCGAGGCGGCAGAGGAAATCCGACTGCAGTGCTCTATCCGATCTGGAAGACGTGTCCGACGTGCAGCAAGTCGATGGTGCCCGATGCCGTCGCCGAGGCCGGCTGCGCGTCCGTCTGCACCGTTTGCGACCAAAGCCACGATCCGAAAGTCCGCAGTGGGCCAACAGCCTGCTGAGCCCTCCGGAGAAGTACGGTCGTTCGCAGCTGCGAGATGGCGCCGACCCGAGCGATGCCACGATGTTTGGTCTTGCGCATGGTGCCATGCTGCTTGCCACCCGAAGATGCATTCGACCATCGTCCGGCGCGATTGCGACATGCCATATCCACGATGCAGCGTGGTTCGTTCGTCGATGGCGCTGTTGCGGGTCTTGCCGGTCTTGGTGACGGCCTATGCGGCGTCACGCCGATGGCGCGAAGATTGGCGACATGATCGGCGGTATCTGTCGCCGCCGACTTCCTACTCAATCTGATCGCCTATAACCTGATCCGCATTCCCAAACTGCTTGCCGCTTAGCCACCCCGCGCCGGGGGTAACCCGGCGCGGGGCCGAACACGGCATCCAACCTCCAGCGCTCCGCCCCGTCAGCGACCGGACAAAGACAAGAAAACTCTCAACTTCATAGTTTTTCAGCAGACTGCTAGAGGCGAATCGGCCCGCTTTTTCCAAATGAGCCTTGAAATCTCTGAGTAATTAAGCGGATTTTGATTCCTCCATTCGGATACTGATCCGTGTGCGGCCAAAACGACGCTCAAAGCCTTGAGTTCGTTACGTACAGAATGCCGGTAGCCGCAGGTCCTTAGGGCGTGCTTGGAAAGCGCTACAATCCGGTCACCGGGCTGACTTAACGTGATCGCGGATCCGGAGTTTGCACCACTGTATCGAAGCCATCTGAGGGGGTGATGGATCGGCAATTTTTGGTACACCGTCCAGAACAGTCTGCCGAGTTCCGCTGCCACACTCTTCCGGCGGCTAGCTCCAGGGTCATGCCGCCTGCCGAATTCGTTCCTGCTCCTCGGCCAGAGTGGTTGGCTCCAATCGGAATTGGGTAATGGCTCTACGGTTAGCCCCGTGACCAAGCCAATCAATCAGAGCTTCCTCTCCCGTAAGCGACTTACCGAGTGCGGAAAACACGACGGTACTGATAGCTTGTTGTTGGCTGCGTAGGTGGTCCTCGACCAGCTTGTGTCGGGTGACATAGCCCGCGTTCACACCAACTATAGAATGGTTCATGAGGAGCTTGGCATCGAATTCGGAAACGCCGGCAGCGGTGGCAATCGTCCGAAATGTTTGACGAAGGTCATTGCCCCATTTTGACAAAATATCTCGATCCTCCTTTGTTTCCGCTAAGTGTCCTGAAGCGCTCTCAGCTGGGAATAACCATTTTGGCGCCTGAGACGGATGCATTTGCCTGCCGAAACGAAGCACTCGAATGAGGCTCAGGATCATCTCCCGAGACAGCGGGATGTCGAACGCTCGCTTACTGCCTCCCTTGGGCTTTGGGATGTGGAGCGTTCGCCGTCGAAAATTGATGTGTTCGGGCCTTGCCTGCTGCAATGCGGTGGGTCTGGACCCACACAGCAATGTGAAAAGATGAAATTCACGCCGGATTGGATTATCCAGATTGGCCAGCTCAAGAAACCATCCTTTCAAATCGCCGGTACCCATACCAGTATTCCTGCGCTCCTCCTGATTCCAATCGACAGCATCTGCGGGATTGTCACGCGGCAGGGATCGATTGGTCTTCCGAGCATGATTGTAGATGGCCCGCAGCGTCCGCATGCTGCTATTCGCCATGTAGGGACCGTTCTCCCTGGTAAGCTGATCATGCTTTTCGGCGACGCGAGCGGGATCGTTCGCGAGAGCGAGCAAAGGTGTGTCGAGCCATTCCGAAAAGAGACGTTCGACGTGATCGCGATAGCCGCTTATAGTTTTCTCGCTGCGGCCTTTTCGGATCAAGTGGGCTTCCAGATAGCGTTGCCAAGCCTGTTTCAGGGTAGCGACCGCTACAGCACTATTCCCACCAGTATCGGCCTGTTCGGCCTTTCCGTGCGTCGCTTTCGGGTGGTGCCCTTTGCTGATCTGAGCAAGATATTCCTTGGCAATCGTGCGGGCCCGTCGAGTGGTCAACTCACTGGCATTTCCAATGGACACTCTGATGGATGAGGCCCGCTTTCCTCGCTGTCTAAGATCACCTTGAACAGTAAAAGTTCTTTTTCGCTTCGCCACGACCACGAAGAAGCCCTTCAACTCAGTGTCGCGAGCCAGATACCAGCCATTTTCAGGAGTCGGTAGCTGAGCGATGGCCTTGTCGCTGAGAGCAATGCGAATGTCGGTCATGACGGCGGGCGTGAACTGCTAAAACGGTTTTCAAACGGTTTTGGCGAGCCGAGGTGTTTGAAGGTGTGGGTTCGCTGGACTGCGAAGCTATGCGACAAGTCTCTATAGATAAAAGGCCTTTTTGGACCTTGTCGTAGTGTGGCGCAGATTCAGAAATCGTAGAAAGGCGCCGGTTTTGAACTCTCCATCAAAGTTCGCTGATTTCTACGTTAGCAAAAGTCATGCCGGAAGAAGCAGTCGCTGTGCGCGCTTTCATTCAATGTTGAAATCCAGCGGAGGCTGCATCATTTTTATAAGCTCGACTGCTGCACTCTCAGGGCAGAATTGGTGCATGGTAGGTGAAAGTCGTCATCAAGATCGCAGCCAGGATCATGACGATCGGGAAGTGCACGAAGAATTGCACGGAGGTGTAGCCGATCAAGTCCTTTGACTTCAACCCAAGCACGCCAAGCAAGGGCAGCATCCAGAACGGATTGATGAAGTTCGGCAGCGTCTCGGCGATGTTGTAGACCATGGTGGTCCAGCCCAGATGAGCTCCGACTTCGTTGGCCGCCTTCATGATGTAAGGCGCCTCAATGAACCATTTGCCGCCGGCTGACGGGATGAAAAAGCCGAGCACCGCTGAATAAATTCCGATCAGGAACGAGAAAACGGTTGAGTTGACTGAGACGTGCGCAAACCAGTGAGCGATGGTATCGGAGAGCGTCAATCCGCTGCTATTTGGCACTTTGGTCAGCATCTGGGCGATGCCGGCGTAGAAGGGAAACTGCAATAACAAGCCCGAGACGCTCGGCGTTGCCTTCGAAAAAGCCTCGACGAGGCTGCGGGGACGCCAATGCAGGAGAATGCCAAGTATCAGAAGCACGAAATTATAGGTGTTCAGGCCTGAGAGAGTGATCAGCGGATTGCCGGACTGAAAGGTCCACCAGAGCCAGCCCGAGGCCAACGCCACGGTCAGAATGGTTAGAACAGGGCTGAACTCGAGAAAGTCTCCGGGACGTGCCGGCTTCTTTGGCTCGATCTGGTCGCCATCAAGAGACACGCCAAGATCCTCTGCGGTTCTTGCCAACGCATCGTTCGGCGTTGTCAGATAGCAGATTGCTGCGGACAGCGTGGTCACGACCAATATCGTGACGAGGTTTTGCCATGTCAGGATGGTCTCGGAAAAACTGATGACACCGGTGATCGGCAACAGCGAGGCCGGAATGCTCGCCGCATTGGCTTGAAGCTGGGCGACCGATGACGTGATGCCGAGGGTGAATCCGCAGCCAAGACCGAGATAGCCGGCCGCACCGGCGGCGCGATAATCGAGCTTGATATCGTTGCGCCGCGCGATTTCGCGCACCAAGAGGCCGGAGAAGATCAGGCTCAGGCTCCAGTTCAGCAATGACAGCAAGATACTGAGCACGCCGACGAAAACAACGGCACCGCGTGCGGTGGAGGGCACGCCGGCCAGCCGTCGCATCAATGCCGCAACGGGCGGCGACATGGCGACGACATAGCCTCCGACCGCGGCCAGCGCCAGTTGCATCGTGAACGGAATGAGATTCCAGAAGCCGTCGCCAAACGCCCGGCTGACCGCAAGCGGTGAACCGCCATGCACGATGGTGCCGAGCGCGATCACGACCACGGCGATCAAAACGAAGACATATGCGTCGGGGAACCAGCGCTCGGCGAATCGGACCATGTACTGCGAGAATCTCGCAAGCGGGTTGGTTTGTGTCGGTGCTTCGGCGAGGAAGATAGCTTTATCCGTCGTATCGGTCATTGCGGCCCCCATAGTCGCGTTGGTGTTGCGTTCAGTTCATGATTTGCCGATCAGAGTGCGAGCGTGAGCTCCGACAGCGGAACGGATTGACAGGTCAGGCACTGGTCCGTCGCGCTGTTGTCGCCGCCGAGCTGTGCAACGTTGCCGTCGACGACGCGCATGAGGCAGCTCGCGCACTGGCCGACGCGGCAGCCGCTGGGCAATGGCACGCCGGCCGCCTGGGCCGCATCGAGAAGGCTACCAAGCTCCGGCGTCCAGGTGAAGCTCCTGTCGCTATCGGCAATGTGGACGGTCTGCGCCTTCAACGTCCGCGGCACGATCGGTGGCGAGGTGAACGCTTCCGTGAATATGTCGAAGCGCGGAACGCCGCGTTCGATTAGCCGGGCCGTCATCGCTGTCGTGAAGTCCGGCGAACCGCAGAGATAGGCGAGAGGTCTCGATGGCAGCAGCGGATCGATTGCCGACAGGTCCAGCCGGCCCGCGTAGTCGTAGTCCTCGGGGCAGCGATCCTGCGCGCGCGGCGCCGAATACGCAGTAACGAGTTCGAGCTCTGGCAGCAGAACCGCGAGCTGCCGCAACCGTCCGGCAAAGGCATGCTCGCCGCCGCTACGGCAGCCATAGAGCAGCAGAACCCTGCCAACGCGCTCGGCAGACTCTTGTCGGGCCAGCGCTTCGAGATGACCGATAAAGGGCGTGATGCCGATGCCGGCGGCAAGAAAGATTAAGGGGCGGCGTCCGCGCAGCGGTGGCGTGAAAATGCCTTTCGGCGACTCGATCTGAACTTCGTCGCCGACCGCCAGACGGTGGACGTGATCGGACAGATGAACGGCATTGCTGGCATGGCTTGAATCGCCGGAGCGGCGCTGCTTGACCGCGATCGACAGCACATCGCGGCCGTCGTGGCCGGTCAGCGAATAGGCGCGGGCAACGTCCAATCCCGGCAGGCTCAGCAGCACGTGTTGTCCCGGGCGAAACGCGGCAATCGCACCGCCGTCGTGTGGTGCAAGGTCCAGCGCGACGACATCGGCGGCTTCAATGCGAATGGAGGCCACTGCGAAGCTGCGCCGGCCTGCCCAGTGACCGCGGCTCGCGGTCTCATCCTTGCGGATGTCGCAACTCGTGGCGCGCAGCGGCACCGAACCGCTGACCGGATCGCGTGTCGCGTCGCTCAGGGCGCCGTTCATGTTTGACGTCGGCGATCCCGCAGGCCGGATCGCGTCGCGTCCCAGTGGCGGACAATCCTCCCACCAGCCGAACTCGGCGACGGCGACGCGATCGTCGAGCGCTTCGTTCAGGCGCACGCGCAGCCGGACTTCGCCGGCTGAGGTTGTGACGACCGCCCAGTCACCGTCCAGGAGGCCGCGCCTCGCTGCGAGCAGCGGGTTGATCTCGATGGAAGGATCGGGCGTCTTCTTGCGGAGGGAGGCGATGTGGCGATGCGAGCTGTGGACGAACCAACCGCTCTTGGCGGTGGTGAGCACCAACGGAAAGCGACCGTCGGGGCGGTCCGCGAGCGGACTTTCGGCAGGCTCGACATGGCCCGGCAACGGCGCGTAGTGATGTTCGAGCATCAGTTCCGAATAGATCTCGACGCGGCGGGTGACGGTGGCAAAGCCTGCAAGCGTGCCGTCCAGTTGCGGCAGCGCGTATTTCTCGTGACGAAAAGGTTGAGGGAAACGCAGGCCTTCGGGATGCTGGCGCAAGTCGTCGACAGTCACGCCAAGCGGTGCAAGTTGATGATTCCAGCCGGCCTCGATATCGCCGCCGAAAAATTCGTCGGTCAGGCCCAGCCTGCCCGCGAGGTCGGCCGCGATTTCATAGTCTGCCTTGCAGTCACCGAGCTGCGGCAGCATTTGCGGGCGAAACTGGATCGTCTCGACGGCTTCCTGCGTGATCTCGAAGCCGATCTTCAGGGCGTCCCGCTCCCACGGCATGTTGGCGGGCAGCACGATGTCGGCATTCTCGGCCGTCGGATTCATGAACATGTCGACGTGGACGTGGAAGTCGAGCGCGCGCAATGCCGCGCGATTGCGCGAAGAATCGCCCTGTGACACCATGAAATTGGTACCGAAGCTCATCAGCGCTTCGACCCGGTAGGGTTCGCCGGTCAGAACCGCGCGGCTGAAATCCCGTGCCGTGATCCATCCCCGGCTTGGCGGCCCGAGCGGCAACGCGTCGAGGCCGAGCGCCCTGGCCTTTTGCTCCGGCGGCAACAAGGCATAGTCGTTGACGGTGCGTGTCGGAGGCGGGACCGGCCAGATATTGCCGCCGGGACGGTCGCAGGCGCCGGTGAGCGCGTAGAGCGTCGCAATGGCCCGCTCGGTCATGGTCGCATTGGTGTGCTGGCCGACGCCGGTCCAGGAATGATAGGCGAGCCGGGGGCTGTTCTCGAACAGCTGGTAGAAAGCCGCGATCTTGCTCTCGTCGAGCCAGGTCAATTCGGCTACATGCGCGATCGTGTAGGGAGCTGCCTCGGTCGTTAGCAAACAGAAGGCCGTCGCTGCCGTGATCGCACGGCCGTCTCGCGTGGTGAGTGTTGCCCGGCCATCCAGCGTGCAGGAGGTGGGATCGAGCGCCGCCATTCGGGGATCGAAGGCGCGCGCCGCTCCGGATCGGTCCAGCGTGACGAAATCGTCGCTGGATCGATCGGCCCAGAGCTCGCTCGCACGAACGAAGCGTCCCGTGGCGGTGTCGATCAGCAGCGGCCCGTTGGTCCAGCGCGTCGCGAAGTCGGCGTCGTACGCCCCTGTCGTGATCAGGTGCCGGATCGCGCCCATCGCCAGCGCGCCGTCCGCGCCGGGGCGGATACGCAACCAGATATCGGCCTGTTGTCCCGAGCCGTTCGGTTTGGGATCGACCACCGCGACGCGCGCGCCGCGCCGTCGCGCATCGGCGATGCGGGTTGCCTGGGCAAGCCAGGTGCGGGCCGGGTTATGCCCCCAGAGCACAATTGCATCGGCACGCTCATAATCGGGAGCGCCGATGCCGCGTCCGAACGTCAGGGCATGGGCGTAGTCCTTGTGCCAGCCGCAGATCTCAACCGCGTAGATCAGATTTGGACTGCCGAAGCAGCGGATGAAGCGCTCGACCCATTCGAAGCTGTCGACCATCGGCGTGCCGCTCGGCGTCGTGACGGCAAAGGCCACCGCTTCGGCACCGGATGTCTTGCGAATGTCGCCCAGCTTTTGGGCAACCTCGCTCAAGGCTTCATCCCAGGAAATTTCGGTCCAGCTGGGATCGGCTGCCTCCCGGGGCGCCGTTCGGCGAAGCGGTTTGGTCAGGCGGCGCGGACTGTGCACCATCTCGGGCGCGGCGCGGCCTTTCGCACACAGCGCGCCGCCGGTCGGATGCCCAGACAGCGGCTCGACCCCGATCAGCCGGCCATTGTCGACGACCATCATCGCACCGCACCGGGATCGGCAGAGCGTGCAATAGCCGGGTACGCGCTGCGCCATATCGGGCCATTCGTAAGAGGTTCATCGTAACGCATTATAGTAATGCGCTACCAAGTCTCGTCCGCGGCCTATCCGCCGTCAAGCCCATTTATTGTGCCGCCAACAAAGCCGACTATTGTGCCGCGGACGACCGGATGATTCCGGGGCCGACGAAAGCCGGAGTGGGAATGGACCAGAACTTACGGGAGCAGGTGCTACAGCAGGTGCGCGCGGAGATCATTTCCGGCCAGAGCATGCCGGGGTCGATGTATTCCGTGCCGACGCTCGCTGCGAGCCTCGGCGTGTCGAGCACGCCAGTCAGGGAAGCGCTTCTCGAACTGGCGCGCAGCGGGTTGATCGAGCCGATGCGCAATCGCGGCTTCAAGGTGGTTGAGCCGACCTTGACCGAACTCCGCAACCTGTTCGATCTGCGCGAGGTGCTGGAGCTTCACGCGGCAGCGATCGTTGCGCGCAAGCCGAAGAAAAATCTCAAGAAGCTTGTACCTTTCGCCGACGAGATCGCACGGGCAGTCAAGGCGGAAGACATCCGGCATTATCTCGAAGCGGATCGAAATTTTCACCAATTGTTGACGGCGGCGGCGGACAATGCTCGACTGACCGACATGGTGATGGGATTGCGCGATCAGATGCGGCTATACGGCATCAAGTCGCGCGCAGGTCTCGCCCGCCAGAACGAATCCGCCGCCGAGCACTACCAGATCATCGAACTCGCGATGGCCGGCGAGGAAGAAGCGCTTACCAATCTTCTCAGGCGCCATATCAGAGCCTGGGAGCCGGTCTTTATTGAGGCACTATCTCGGATGACCAATCCGCGCGAGCCGATCGTCGCAAATCGCGGTCGTGGCCGGTAATTGCCGGGCCCGAATCAAGTCAGGCGTAATGCCTCCACGATTATTGCGTGTCGCGGTGAAGTGTCGCAGTCATGGTCTCTCAACGTCTTCCCTGGGCGTTCACGAGAGTCGCGCATTTGCACGTGCGATGCGCTGGCACGCGTCCTCGAGCTCGACAGCGGAGGTCGCGTAGGAAATCCTGAAATACGGCGCAAGCCCGAAAGCCGAACCAGGGATGACGGCAACGCCAACGGCGCGAAGAAGATATTCCGCGAAGTCCGTGTCGCTTTGCAGCGTTCGGCCGTCAGGCGTGATCTTGCCGATCAGGCCGGCGCAGCTCGCAAACGCGTAAAATGCGCCTTCGGGCAAGCGGCAACTGATGCCGTCAATCGCGTTCAACGCGCCGACGACAAGATCGCGCCGCTGTTGAAATGACCGGCAGCGGTCCCGGACGAAATCCTGCGGACCGTTCAGTGCCTCGATGGCCGCAGCCTGGCTGACCGATGACGGGCAGGAGGTCGATTGGCTCTGGACGGCAGCCATCGCACGGATCAGAGCGCTTGGCCCAGCCCCGTAGCCGATGCGCCAGCCGGTCATCGCGTAGGCTTTCGAGACGCCATTGACGGTCAGTGTCCGGCTGCGGAGAGCCGGTTCGATCGCCGCCGGCGTGACGAAACGAAAATCGCCGTAGATGATATGCTCATAGATGTCGTCGACCATCAGCCAGACATGCGGATGCCTGATAAGCACGTCGAGGATCGGCCGATAATCGCTTTCCGAATAAGCCGCGCCGGATGGATTGGATGGCGAGTTCAGCATCAGCCATCGCGTGCGAGACGTGATCGCGCGTTCAAGGGCGTCACCTTGAAGCCGAAAGCCATTGGCCTCGGAACATGGCACCAGCACCGGCATGCCGCCGGCGATCGCGACGATGTCGGCGTAAGTTACCCAGAACGGCGTCGGGATGATGACCTCGTCGCCGGGGTTGATGGTGGCCATCATGGCGTTGAACAGCACCTGCTTGGCGCCGGCCGATACCGCGATCTCGTCCTGCGCGAACTCGAGCTCGTTATCGCGCTTGAACTTTGCGCGAATGGCGGCCTTGAGCTCGGGCGAGCCGTCGAGAGCGGTGTATTTGGTGGCGCCGGCGTGCATGGCGCGATCGGCGGCATCCTTGATCGACTCCGGCGTATCGAAGTCGGGTTCGCCGGCGCCCAGGATGATGATGTCCTGGCCGTGGCGCTTCATCTCGGCAGCGAGCCCGCTGATCTTCAGAATCTCCGACACGCCAATCGCCGAGAGGCGGTCCGCCGGCCGAAACAGCGACGACGTGAGTATGGGAGCGTTCATGCGTGTTCTCCCTCAGGTCACGTCAAACCTGACGCCCTGGGCGAGCGGCAAAGTCCGGCCGTAGTTGATGGTGTTGGTGGCGCGCCGCATATAGGCTTTCCACGCGTCCGAACCCGACTCGCGCCCGCCGCCGGTCTCTTTTTCGCCACCGAAAGCGCCGCCGATCTCGGCTCCCGACGGGCCGATATTGACGTTGGCGATGCCGCAATCCGAGCCCCGCGCCGACAGGAAGGCTTCCGCCTCGCGCAAATCGTTGGTGAAGACCGAGGACGAGAGGCCTTGCGGAACTGCGTTGTGCAGGCCGAGCACCGCGTCGAAGTCACGATATTTGATGACGTAGAGGATGGGCGCGAAGGTCTCATGCTCGACCGGTCCGATCTGATCTGCGATCTCGACCAGCGCCGGCCGAACGTAGTAGGCCTGATCGGCCCCATCGAACACAACGCGATCACCGCCGAGCACCGAGCCGCTGGCCGCGCGAGCTTCACTGAGGGCCCTCTGCATGGCCGAATAGGCCGTGCCATCGATCAGCGGACCAACCAGATTGCCGTCCTCGAGCGGATTGCCAACCGCCACGCTTTGATACGCCCGCTTCAGGCGCGGAACGAATGCATCGTAGACGCTCTCATGGACGAAGAGACGGCGCAGTGTCGTGCAGCGTTGCCCGGCCGTGCCCATGGCCGCGAACGCGACACCACGCAATGTCAGGTCGAGGTCGGCGGTCGGCGTGACAATGGCAGCGTTGTTGCCGCCGAGCTCCAGGATCGCGCGGGCAAAACGCCGGGCAAGCCGCGGCCCGACGGCACGGCCCATGGCCGTCGATCCGGTCGCTGAAACCAAGGGCACCTTGGCATGGTCGGCGAGGATTTCGCCGATGGCCCGGCCGCCAAACAGCACGATTGAAAGCGCGCCCGGAGCATCACCGCCCTCCAGCCTAAAGCGCGCCAGGGCGCGCGCGAACAGCGCTTCGGTCGCAAGCGCAGTCAGCGGCGTTTTCTCGGACGGCTTCCAAACGATGCTGTTGCCGCAGATCAGGGCAAGTGCGGCATTCCATGACCACACCGCGACTGGAAAATTGAATGCCGAGATGATCCCGGTGACGCCGAGCGGATGCCACGTCTCCATCATCCGGTGCTCGCTGCGCTCGGTTGTGATAGTCAGGCCATAAAGTTGACGAGACAGGCCCACGGCGAAGTCGCAGATGTCAATCATCTCCTGGACCTCGCCGAGGCCCTCCGAAATGATCTTGCCGACCTCGATCGAGACAAGTCTGCCCAGCGCCTCCTTGTTGGCGCGCAGTTCTTCGCCAAGAAGGCGTACGAGTTCGCCGCGTTTCGGGGCAGGGATCAGGCGCCATTCGAGGAATGCCGCATGGGCTTTGGCGATTGCGGCCTGCGTCTCATCGGCGGCGATCTCGTGCACATGGGCGGTGACCTCCCCTGTGATCGGCGACCGCGCGGCAAGCGTGCCGCCGACATAACGGCTTCGCGCCACGCCCAGCTTGCTCAGGAGTGCATCTACCTCGTCTGCCAGGGGCATGATGGTGCGCGATGGGGCGTTGGATGTGACGGTCATGACAAGGTCTCTCGGACGGTTGGATGTTGATTCAATTTACGCCGCCGCTCCGATCAGGCGATTTCCCTGCGTGTGGCATGCGGCGAAACCGAGTTGGTTCATTGCTTGCTCCACGGAATCCTTTTCGGTCTTCGCGTAGAGCGTCATTTCGTCGTGAACCTCGGCACCAAGGGCGGCCTCGAACGCAGCCCGGTTCGAACGTGCGGCGTAGCTCTGCTGCGCATCGGAGCCGAGATTCGACTGGAAGATTCCTGCCGCGCTGACAGGAAGGAAATCCTCGTAGACGATTGGATCGTAGCGCAAAAGGCCTTCGGCGACCAAATCGTCAAGGGTCGAGGGCAGAGCCCGCTGCTTGCCTGCCTCGACGCCTGTCGGCGTCGCCGAATAGCGGAAGAAAGCGAGGCCCTGCGAACGCAGCGCCGCCCAATCGTCCGGGAAAGCCGTGAACGTCCCGGCGAGTCCGGCGTCGTAGTCGCCCGTGGTCGACCCCGCCGCCCTGGCCTGACGCACCGAGGCAAGCAATGCGTCGTAGAGCTCGCGGCCTTTCGGCGTGAGCGCAACGCCGCGCTGCTCGATCTCGCCGAAGCGTGCGGTATGCATTCCCTGAGCGCTTTTGCCGTCTGTCTGCCAAAAGATGATCGGCTCTTCCAGCGCCTTGAAGCTGGTTTGACGCAACAGGATCGCGCAGTTGCGGCGCGGCGGACCTTCGATAACGGCCTTTGGCACTATGCCGCGTCGTGGCATTCCGGCCTGGACGGCGTCGATGTCAAGCGTGCGCGGCGTCAGATGATTGATGTGAGGGCCTTTGAAGCTCACCACATCAGCTATCAATCGATGAGCGTCATGCAGCTTTCGATAGACATCGAGGCTCACGGTCGCTTCGCTGTGCCAGCGGAAAGTTTGCAAGGCTTCGCAGACGAACTCCTCGGCTTGCGGGCGGGTCAGGCGACCGTCGGCCTCGAAAATGTTGACCAATTCAAGCGCCCGTGGCGTGAAAATCCGGCGCTCGGCAAGGATTTGTTCAGCCTGCCTGCGAAGCGCCTCGTCCTCGATAAGCTCGACACGCAACAGTGAGGTGAAAACTCGAAACGGATTGCGGCGGAGTGCTGCATCTGCGATGGGCCGAAAGGCGGTCGAGTGGACCGGGACACCTGCGACCGACAGATCATAATAGCCGACCGGATGCATGCCCATCACGGAGAAGACACGGCGGATATTGAACAGCTCTTCGGGCCGCCCCAAGCGGATAGCGCCGTGACGCTCGACGTTCAACCGATCGAGTTCGTGGTTTCGTGCGAGGGTCGCGCAAAGGTCACTGTGCCGCTGCAAGATATCGCGATTGACGTCACTGACGAGCTCCATGAGCGTTCCGTATTGCGGCACTTCGGCTCGGTACATTTCCGACATGGCGCGGGAAAACAGACTGCGGATTTCGTTGGGATCCGCATGCAGCGCTGTCATCAGTATCTCCATTGCCACAGAAACAAGCTTGCGCCGGCGTGCCTGGTCTGATGGCACGTCCATGCGATTTGGTTATGATCGTCGAAATTAGACTTGCGGAACGAGCCGATTCAATCAATGTTTTCTCAATAGGTCATTCTGAATTGGAATGAGCATGCAAACGCCTCGTCGCTTCCTTCCCTCCACTGCCGTGCTGGCGGCGTTCGAGTCCGCCGCTCGGACCGGCAGCATGACCTTGGCAGCGCGTGAGCTCAGCCTGACCCAAAGTGCTGTCAGCCGTCAGATCAAGATTCTAGAGAAACAGCTCGACGTCGAACTCTTTGTTCGCGAGCGTCAGACCATTCGGCTGACTGCCGTCGGCGACGCCTATGCGCGCGAGGTCCGCGAAGCGCTGCACAAGATCAGCACCGCCTCCTTTAATCTTCACGCGAATCCGAGCGGGGGCATGCTCAATCTCGCCATCCTGCCGACGTTCGGCACGCGTTGGCTCGCGCCGCGCCTGCCCCGGTTCCTGTCGGCAAATCCCGGGATCACGATCAATCTTGCGACGCGCTTGTCCTACTTCGATTTCCGTGCGGAAGCACTGGATGCGGCGATTCATTTCGGTCAGCCGGAGTGGCCAGGTGCGGAGATGGTGCTGTTGCGATCCGAGGAAGTGGTTCCTGCCTGTAGCCCCGCAGTTAAACGGCAACACGGCTTCCGTGTTGCGGGCGACTTCAAGCGGGCTCCGCTGCTCAGCATCTCCACCCGCCCTCAGGCCTGGGATCGGTGGTTTTCGCTTCACGATGTGCCTGGCAGAATATTTCAGGGGATGGTGTTCGACCAGTTCGCGACTGTGGCCCAAGCCGCGATTGCCGGCGTCGGTGTGGCGCTGCTCCCGACGTTCCTGATCAAGGACGAACTGGCGAGCCGCAAGCTTGTGCGCGCGATCAATCTGCCGATGGAGAGTCCCGAGCGATACTACCTCGTCTGGCCCTCCGAACGCGCGACGTATCCGCCGCTTCTGGCTTTCCGTGAGTGGCTGGTGGCGGAGACCGCACCCGACCGGTGAGGGGATACGCAGGACTCGGGTCGGCAAAGTGCAATAATTTCCCGTCGTTTTGTCGAAAAATAATCAATCCGAAGGGGTAAAAATGGCCCGCCCAGCGGACGCCAGGAAGGACCAGGATCTCATCAACGTCCTGATTGCGAACGCGCGGACCTCTGTCGCCGATATCGCCAAGACGCTTGGCGTGTCCCGCGCAACCGCGCAGGGGCGAATGGCAAGGCTGGAGAAACAGGGAACGATCGCCGGCTATACCGCCATTCTAGGCAAGGGAGATCATGTTACGGCGATCTCGGCGATTATCCTGATCGAGCTTGAAGTCAGGCGGCAGGGCAATGTCATTGCAGCGTTGCGCAAGCGAGCCGAAGTGATCAATTGCTATACGTTGAGCGGCCCGTTTGATCTCTTTGTGAAGATCAATTGCGCGACCTCAGTTCATCTCGACGAAGTTATCGATTGGATCGCCGAGATGGATGGCGTCAGGCGCACCACATCTTCCGTTCTGCTCGCCCGAAAATTCGAGAGGTGAGCAGAAGCTAGGCGAAAGCCTGCATCCGATACGATCGGCGCGCCACATTCATGTGCAAAATTGCTCATTTCCCATCGGAGCGAAGTGTAAGCCAGCGGAATGTAACAATATCATTCCTAAAGCCGGCGGTTTGGATATTTATGCCGCGCCTATGCTCCTGGATAAGAAAAACAAGATCAAGGAGCATTCGGAATGAATGGTGCAACTGCTCTCGTGAGCATGCTGTCTGGATACGGCGTTGATGTCATTTTCGGTGTTCCCGGGACACGAATGTCGCGCTCTACGAGGCATTGAGAACGGTCAAGGACGCCCCGCGTCATATCCTGTGTCAGGATGAACGCTCAGCAGTGTTTATGGCGGACTGCTACGCACGTCTTTCGGGCAAGCCCGCGGTCGCGGAGGTGCCGAGTGGTGCCGGCGCGCTCTATGGTTTGCCGGGCGCCGCCGAAGCCAACAAGTCCTCGGTGCCATTGATCCTCCTCGTCAACGACATCCCGCAGCCAGGTGTCGGACGCGGCACCTTGACCGAATTGCCTGTCGAGGAGCTTTTCAAGCCTGTCGGCAAGCGCGCTGAGACGTTGGGTCACGTCGGGAAGATGCCCGAGATCCTACGTCGTGCCTTCAGCGAGGCGACCGGCGGTCGTCCGGGTGCCGTCGTGCTCGCGCTGCCCGAGGACCTTCTCTACCAGGACATGCCGGGAGAGGCGGTGTCGCTGTATATCTAGCCGCAGCGCCGACAGGCGCCATCCTATCGGAACACGCCGCCGGATTGCGATGTGAATGTGGCAATCGACGCCATTCTCGCCGCTGAGCGCCCCTTGATCGTCGCCGGCGGTGGTGCCAATCGGTCCGGCGCGGCAGCTTCCATCACCGCGCTTGCTGAACGGCTCGACATTCCCGTCGTCACCACGATCACCGGGCAAGGAGTCATTCGCGATGACCACAAGCTCGGCATCGGCATCATTGGCGACAACGGCTTCCATCCGCACGCGGTGTGAGCGCTCGGACGCGCTGACCTTGTGATCTATTTGGCTGTCGCATGGGTTCGGTCGCCACCATGAACTGGCAATGGCCGGTCCCGAACGGAGAGACAAGCATCATTCAGGTCCATCTCGAACCCGAAGTCATCGGCAACACCTATGCCATTGATTTTCCGCAAGTGGGTGATGTCCGCGCATGCAATCGGCAAACCGGACTACATCCGCCGCACGGGTCTGCTTTCTGCCCATCCCGATCGGAGAGCTTTCTGTGATGACGCGCTTGCTTGGCGGATTCGCAAGGAGAACGGGTTGCGATGGGCCGAACTGGACGCCGGCGAGCTGCGTCGCCGTGAGCCGAATTGAGCCCGGGCTATCGCTTCGGCGCTTTCGTCGAGGAGGGAGCCTATTGTACCGACCCCGACGCCTATGTGGCGGCGATCGTGGACACCGCGCGCACGCGAGGCGCGGTCCTTCGTCAGGCGCGCGCAACGGGCTTTGCCGTGACGAATGGTCGTCTTGAAGCGGTGACAACCATCAGGGCCGGATCGATTGCGATCGCGCGGTGATCTGCGGGTATTTGGTCCAAGGCGCTGAGTGAGGCCGCGGGTGATCGGGTTTTTCTTGCAAGCGGGCGCGGCTATCACGGCGCATTGAACCTCCTGCGGCCGGCCCGCGGCTTCCGATCATGCCGAGCGATGGAAGAATGGCCAACACGCCGACGCCGGCCGGCCTGCGGCTCTCCGGACAGGTTGAGCTTGCGCACGTCGACGCCGAGCCGGACTGGGCCCGCGTCGAGATTCTTGTTCGGCATGCGCTGACGACCTACCCGGGTCCTGGAGCACGCGCGGGCCTGACGGTTGATCGCTGGATGGGCCATCGGCCTTCGACGCCTGACGGACGCCCCGTCATCGGCATAGCCTCGGCCTCGCCGGATATCCGCCAGGACTAAGGCCCGCGATAGGTGAGCGGTCTGTCACGGCTAGACGGAGTGCGTGCCCGCGAAGCGGACCACGCTCTATGCGCTGCGCTTAGCGAGCCAATTTGTCTTGATCCTTCGCGCAAGGGCGATTGGCTCCTCGCCGGGGGCCCTTAGGGCCTCGACTTCGACGATCGCTATCACTGCCCTGTCCCGGGTCCCGCTGTTGGCTGTTCATTTGGAAACTAGGGATTTGGAAAGGCGCCGCGTTGCCGGCGGCCAGGACCTAGTCTCAGCCCGCATCCAACTATCTCAGATCTCCCGCAGCCCTGTTCTCGTCCAGGACGCCGCAACGAAATCGCAACGAATTGGGTGAAACGACCGTGAACAAAACGAGACGGAAACACCTGTCGCAGCGAGAAGGATCAATCACTTAGAAGATGCTCACTGCGTTCGGGACGCAGGGGTCGCAGGTTCGAATCCTGCCACTCCGACCATTCTTCCAAAAGTCGACGTTTTTCTAGAGGCTCGTTCCCAAGCTTGGCGGACCAGCCGCCGGCGCCCGGGAGCGTCTTCTTGCAACGATTTTCAGGGCGGGTCCACGGCCGATTTGGCCGGACAGGGCGGTCTGTCGCGGTGGCATGGCTCGGCATTGCCTGTTTCGATAACTCGGCGTTGCAAGCTAGGTCAGAGGACTACCGCCTCGCCACCAGCACGCCGACCATAAACGCAATCATCAGCGCCGGCAGCGGCGCCTCACGCACCATGCCGCGAACGACGTGGGTCCAGTGCTGCTCCGGGACGAGGTTCGGAGACCTGATCTCCGGCGTTGGCGTGATGCCCCATTCGGAGGCGAGTTCGGCAATCTCGCTTGAGGCAAGCCGGACGCCGTCGCGGACGCGGAAGATGGCGGCATCCGCGCGCTCGCGCGGCGCAAGCAACATCATCGTCGTGACGGCCGTACGCAGGGTCATCTCGCCGTAGCCTTGCAGCCTGACCGATTCCTCGGGGTCGGACGTCATCGAAAATACCTCACAGCGCCAAATGCCTTACAAAGCGAAGTGGCGCGCGATGGTGAATGCCATCGTCGCGCACAGGACCAGCGTGGATACCGCGCCGGCCACGCCGCGCGCGAGATCGGCCCGCGTCAGGTGCCTGGTCATGATTTTGCTCCATGCTCGGCATGGCAATGGCGGGGAGGCGGCGTTGGTTCCTGCGCGACGGGCGAATCGCGAACGCCGGCTATTTCCGCAGGAGCTCGCTCAGCGCCGCCGTCGCCTCGGCGCAGCGGATGTCGTCGATCTCGCGCGACAGGCTGAGCGCAGTCGATCTGAGCTCTTCGACCTTCCAGCTCTCGGGGTGCTGAGTCTCGAGTTGACCGAGCCGCTTGTTCAGATCGTCCAATCTGGTTTGCAACTGTTCGACGCTGGCGGCCCCATTCACCACCCAGACTCTTTGCGCACGCATCGTCGTTCCCCTGCTCGTCTCACGGCGTTGTGAGAGGGGTTCGTGGCCGCAATGGGAGTTTCTTTTGTCCGGCTTCAGACGGACGGGAACCGTTGCAGATCGGCAACGGGAGTTCCTTCGCGTTAACCTGGGTGCGACGGGAGCCAATCGCCGTCGCCGCATCAGGCCGCGCGCGGCCGCTCCGTCGATCGCTTTTCGAGGCGGCTTTCGAGAATCGCGATGCTCACCCGGATATTGTCGCGCCGGGCCCGCAGGTTCTGCGCTAGCATGGGGTAGGCGAGGTTTTGGGGATCGGAGATTCCGGCCTTCCGTTCTTCCTCCAGAATGTCGGCGTCGATCATTTGCAAGCGCCAACGCAGATCGGAGATCAATGCGTGGAGCTGTGTCGGCATGGTCGCTTCGAAACGGGACGTCGGGTGCATGATCGCCTCACGATGAGACAGACCCACTGCGGGTCTGAGGGATTTGATTCCCGTGCAGCAAGCGGAATGCCAGTGGGCGGCTGAGCGTCTCCCGCGATTGCTCGACAGCGCACCGGAACGATTGCCACTCTTTCCCGTTGCTGCAGGGGCCTCGACAACGAGGCGATCGAGGGACCCATGCCGCTCATCCGCTATTTCGTCTTCACCGGCGGCGCTCTGCTCGCCCTCCTTTTCCTCGCCGACCGGTACATGACCGCCCCCGTGAGCGCCGCCGCGCCGGCCGAGGCCAGATCGGTCGATTGTGCGCGTTCATTCCGCGCAAACCTGGCCTGAGAAGATCGTCCTCGACACCAGCGTACGGCAAATATCGCTGTCCAAAGCCGAGTCGGTTCCGCCGACTCCCGCGCCTGCCGTCGCCGACGCGCTGCCCACGCAGGAGAGGCCCCGCCAAGCTTTTGCAATGGTGGCGCAGCCTGATGCGACGCCGAAGCAAGCAGCTCGGACCGTTTCGAACAAGCGCAGTGCGGAGAGGCACCGTCGACGCCAGCCCTCGCGCATGGCGGCGCGCGATCAGACGATGTTCTTCAACGAACCTGCATCGGCGGGTTGGTAAGTCGCGCTCCGTGAGATGCATCTTCCCCCCGGTAGGCGTGTAGCTGCCCATGCTCGATCGCCTGAGCAGCACGAGCGGGGGTTTGCGAGATTATCTGTTCTCGGTACTTTCCACGTGACGGTCGGGCTGCCTCTCGGTTGGGCACCGTGCCGGACAGCGAGGCTGTGCGCGCGGCGCATCGCGCGATAGTCTCTGCCGCGACCTGACCCGGGAAGCGGACGAGGGAAAGATTCGTGACGAGATTTGTGACGATCGCAGCCGGCCAGCTTGGCCCTGTCGCGCGGACCGAGACGAGAACCGCGGTCGTGGCGCGCCTGATGGCCTTGATGCGCCAGGCGAAGGCCAACGGCTGCGACCTGATCGTCTATCCCGAGCTCGCGCTGACCGCGTTCTTTCCGCGCTGGTATTTCGAGGATCAGGCTGAGATCGACAGCTTCTTTGAGCGCGAGATGCCGGGGCCGGAGACAAGAGGCCTGTTCGATCTCGCGCGCGAGATCGGCATCGGATTTTATCTTGGCTATGCCGAGCTGACGGTCGAGGCCGGAATTGTCAGGCGCTACAATACCTCGATCCTGGTCGAGAAGAGCGGCGCCATCGTCGCGAGATATCGCAAGGTTCATCTGCCCGGGCATGCCGAGCATGAGCCGTGGCGCGAATTCCAGCATCTGGAAAAGCGCTATTTCGATCCAGGCGATGGCTTTGGCGTGACCGAGGCCTTTGGCGGCGTGATGGGGATGGCGATCTGCAATGACCGCCGCTGGAGCGAGACCTACCGGGTGATGGGCCTGCAGGGCGTCGAGATGGTGATGATCGGCTACAACACGCCGGTGCACAATCCGCCCGCACCCGAGCATGACGATCTCTCGCTGTTCCACAATCATCTGGTGATGCAGGCCGGCGCCTACCAGAACGGCACCTTCGTGGTCGGCGTCGCCAAAGCGGGTGTCGAGGAGGGCGTCGACCACATCGGCGGAAGCTGCGTCATCGCGCCCTCCGGCGAGATCATCGCGCGATGCACGACCAAGGGGGACGAGATCGCGCTCGCCCGTTGCGATCTCGATCTCTGCAACTCCTACAAGCGCACCACTTTCAATTTCGACGTTCACCGTCAGCCGCACGCCTACGGGATGATTGTCGAACGGAAGGGAGTGACACTCATGGCCGACGGAACGCCGGTGCGAACGAAGCGGTGAGCTCTCGTAGCCCGGGTGAGCGCAGCGACACCCGGGACCGCTGTCGCTTGTGGCAAGACCCCGGATGTCGCTTCGCTCATCCGGGCTACGGGACCTTGCTGTGTCGCCCCCGTGTCAATCCGCTCTCACAAAAATATTCCGCTTTACCGAAATTCGGAAACGGCGTATGTGTCGTCCATCCCGGCTCATCCTTGAGGGGCGATCTTGTGGTCGTCATGTTCGCGAGCCGGGCTTGCGGTGGACGCGGCAGCGTTCGGGTGCGAGAGGCCAAGGGCAGGGCGGATTGCTCTCCGTGAGCCCAAGGCTGCGTGCCGACGAGCGGCGCTGCTAGGCTTCGTCTCGTCTGTAAGTTTCCGGCTCCGTCGACAGGGCTGGGAAAACTGCGGCGAAATGGCGAGCGCGTACGGCAAAACCGTGTGGTCCTGGCCGTCGTTGCTACGGTCAAGCTCTTGCGGATGCGGCATCTGCGTCAACCGGCGCGGTGCCGGTGACTTCTGCGAGGACGAGGGAGGCCAAAGAGAACTCGGCTCCCGGGAGAGCACGGCATAAGCCGTCCAACCATCGCGCAGGGAAGGCCGAGTGATTGGCTACACCTGTATGCTGCTGTGCGGTTCTCTCTGCGTGTGCTTTTCGCGCAGCGGACCGCGGGTGCCAGCCGGCACCCGGCCTTCCCTGCGCCCTCTTGGACAAGAGGGTGAAGCGACGAAGCAAAGCTCGGGCGGAATCAGCCGCGAGGATGAGAAGGCATGTCTGCAAGTTGAAATGTGCGCAGGACCGCGATGTGGCCTGCGCCGTGGCGATGCCCGGCAGTCAGGCATAACAACCTCAAATGTCGTCGTGGCGAAGGCCAGGACGCATACCGCGAGGTCTATCGATTTAAGGCGATATCAATCCCACCGAACGAATGTCCGCCCAACCCCTTCCCTGGGATAATGGGTCCTGGCCTTGGCCAGGGGCGACGCCGGAGTTAGTGGCCCTACCGCCCCAATCACAACCAAGTGTCTTTGTTTGGAAACAAACATTCCCTATTATCGTGCAATGCAAAAAGCGGCCCGCAAATCCCCGCCCATTGGCCGTCCGCCTGGCCGTCCGCGGGAGTTCGACATGGACACCGCGCTCGACAGGGCCGTCCGCGTGTTTTCCGAGCGCGGTTATCATGCCACCTCGATCGGCGATCTCACCGCGGCGATGCGGCTGGCGACCGGCAGCGTCTACAAGGCGTTTCGCGACAAGCATGCGGTGTTTCTCGCCGCCTTCGAGCGCTACGCCGCGCTGCGCCAGGAGCAGACGCGCAGCGCGGCGGCAAAAGGCGACAATGGCCGCGAGCGGCTGCGCAACATGCTGCTGTCGTATGTAGAGCATTCCCAGGGCAGCGAGGGGCGGCGCGGCTGCCTCGTGGTCGGCAGCGCGGTCGAATTGTCCGCGGTCGATCCGGTGGTCGCCGCCCTCGTCAGCGCGCGGCTCGAGACCAACGAAGGCTTCATCGCCGGCCTCATTCGCGAGGGGCAGGCCGACGGCTCGATTCCCCGCCATGTCGCCGCCGCCGACACCGCGCGCCTGATGATCTGCATCACGCAAGGCCTGCGCGTGGTCGGCAAGGCGGGCCTTTCGCTCGACGGCAAGCGCCTGGTCGCCGTCGCGATTAAGCTGCTCGCCTGAATTTTTTGTCATATTAGGAAACGACCGTTTCCGATATCTGGAGAGCCTGTGAATGACGATGAATGCCACGATCGAGACCGCGCCGGATCCGGATGCGGTGTCGCAGCGACTGACCTTCGTGCTTGCCGCGGCCTGTGGCATGGTCGCCGCCAACATCTATTACGCCCAGCCGCTGATCGCCCCGATCAGCGCCGCGCTCGGCCTGTCGCATGAAGCGGCGGGACTGATCGTCACCATGACGCAGATCGGCTACGGCGTGGGGCTTCTCTTCATCGTCCCGCTCGGCGACCTCGTCGAGAACCGTACCCTGATTTGCTCCGTCATCACGCTCGGCGCGGCAGCCCTGCTCGCCGCGGGGTTCGCGTCCCACGCGCTGCCCTTCCTGATCGCCGCGTTGTTCATCGGACTCGGCTCGGTCGCGGTGCAGATCATCATTCCCTATGCGGCGCATCTTGCGCCGGCAGCCATTCGCGGCCGCGTCGTCGGCAACGTCTCGACCGGCCTGATGCTCGGCATCATGCTGGCGCGGCCGGTGTCGAGTTTCGTCACGGCGATGCTGTCGTGGCATGCAGTGTTCTTCTGCTCGGCCGCGTTGATGATCGTGCTCGCAGCGGTACTCTGGATGACGCTGCCGAAGCGCAGGCCGGTCGCGCGGATGCATTACGGCGAGTTGCTGCTGTCGATGCTCCATCTGGTGCGGACCACGCCGCTGCTGCGCCGCCGCGCGCTGTACCAGGCCAGCCTGTTCGGCGCCTTCAGCCTGTTCTGGACCGTGACGCCGCTGCTGCTCGCGAGCGAATTCGGCTTCACCCAGCGCGGCATCGCGCTGTTCGCGCTTGCCGGTGTCGCCGGCGTGTTCGCAGCCCCGATCGCGGGACGGCTTGCCGATCGCGGCCATAGCCGCATGGCCACGCTGGTCGCGCTGCTACTCGCGGCCGTAGGATTCCTGATTACGCATGTCGGCGCGCCCGGATCGGTGCTGAACCTCGCCTGCCTGGTCGTGGCTGCGATCGCGATCGACATCGGCGTGCAGGGCAACGTCGTGCTCGGCTTCCGCGCGATCTTCGCGCTGGGGCATGAGCACCGCAGCCGCCTCAACGGTCTCTACATGGCGACCTTCTTCACCGCGGGCGCGGCGGGCTCGGCGGTCGGCGCGTGGGCGTTTGCACAAGGCGGCTGGACGCTCGCATCGGCCTTTGGCCTCGCGCTGCCCGTCGCAGGCCTGGTCTATGCGGCCACCGAGTAGGGGCTGGTTGCTCCAATTAGCGATCCGGCCCGTTTACCAAGGCCGCCGGGTCGGCAATTTCCACCTCGCAGTTTCCCTGCCGCTGTAGTACTTTGGTCGCAAGCGAGCCTGGTTAACGGGCGGCAGGGGGAGGCTGATGAGGCGTGCGGGGCTGGTTGGCGTACCGCGGGTACGACCATGGTCGTGGCAGGCGTTTCTGCTTGGATTCATCGTTGTCGCAATGTCGGCTGCGCTCCAGGGCGGCTGTGTCGCGCTCGGCGCAAAACTCTATTTCGCGGCGTTCCTGCCCAGCCTGTTCGTGCTCGGCATTATTGCGGGCGCACCGGCGGCGGCGTTCGCCTCACTACTCACCATTCCGCTGGTATGGTGGGCATTCATGCCGCCCTTCTTCGAGTTCAATTCGCTGACCAGCGCGCATGCCGATTCCATCAAGCTGTTCTGCCTGCTCGCCGTGCTGGTGATCGGCCTTGCCGATCTCTGCCGCGAGATCATCAGCCGCGGTGGGTTGAAGCCGCGGGGCGAGAGCGCGGCGACGAATTCGCAATAGATCGGCCTTGTGCGGCCGCGCACGTTGCGCGCGGGCAACAGTCCGGAAACCATTCGCACGCTTGCTGTGCGGCGCTAACTTTTCGAAAAAGATTTGGCCGCAATTTCTCCCTCGGGAATGACGAGGGAGTTTTCGGACATGAACGGCCAAATTACCGGTCACGCCATCTTGGAGAACGTGCGCCGCTACCGCGGTATCGCATCGCTCTATCGCCAGACCGCTGCATTCCGCCCGGACCAGAGCTGGTCGCTGCTCGAGCAGGCGAAGGATTGGGAAGCGCGGGCGCTGCTGGAGCTGGAAGCCTATTTCGCCGCGCAGATGGACTACGCCGCTACACGCGCGGCCTGATCGTTAACCATCGGCGCGGCCTTGCGCAGGCCCGCCGAAGGGCCGGTCGTCGGGTCGTGCACGGAAAACACAGGGCGATTACGGAGTTATCTCGACGCCCGTCTGTGCTAGCAACGTCCCGACCGAGACATCCCAATTCGGCCGGGGCAAGCGATGACCACCTTCAACCGCATCTTCACGACCGAGCGCCTGCTCCAGATCATCGTCATTCTCGCGGCTACGGTCGCGATGAAGCTGATGGGCTGAATTTCGACGGGCTATCGCGCGCCGAATTCGGGCACGTCGGGAAGATAGTTCGACCCCTCCGATCCCAAGAAATCGAACATCGCCTGCGCCGGCGGCAACAGCACCTTGTCGCTGCGGCGGATCACGTACCATTGCCGCACGATCGGCAGGCCCGCGACGTCGAGCACGATCAGCCGGCCCTCGGTGAGCTCGTGCGCCACGGTGTGGGCCGAGATGAAGGCGATGCCGAGCCCGGCGATGACCGCCTGCTTGATGGTCTCGTTGCTGCTCATCTCCATGCCGATGATCGGCTCAAGATCCGACCTCTGGAACATGCCTTCCATCAGTGTCCGCGTCCCCGAGCCGGGCTCGCGGGTGAGGAAGGTCTCGTGCACGAGGTCGGTGAGGTTGAGGCCGGAATCCTTCTCCAGCCAGTGCCCCTTGCGCGCGACGATGATGTGCGGATTGCGCCCGAGCTGCCGGACGTCGACGCTGACATCGGCCGGTGGCCGACCCATCACCGCGAAGTCGAGGTCGTAGCCGTGCATGGCCCCGCGGATCTCCTCGCGATTGCCGACCGTGAGCTTGATCTCGATCTTCGGATACCGCTTCGAGAATGCCGCGATCGCGTGCGGCACGAAATATTTCGCGGTCGAGACCGCGCCGAGATGCACCGTGCCGCCGGTTCGCCCCGCAAGCAGGTCGAGCGAACCCTGGCAGTCCGCGATTGCGGCCTCGACGCGCTCGGCGAGCGCCAGCACCTCCTTGCCGGCTTCCGTCAGCAGCATGCCGTCGCCGGTCCGCTGCAGCAGCGGCAGTCCGGCGAGATCCTGCAGCTGGCGCAATTGCTGGGTCACGGCCGGCTGCGTCAGGCCGAGCTGGGTCGAGGCTGCCGTGACGCTGCCTTTTGCCGAGAGCGCCGCAAGCGAGCGAAGCTGCCGGATCGTGAGATGCCGGAGCTGTGCTGCCGAATGGACATTATAAGATAATTCTTTGGCGCTCATTATGAATAGAAATTTTGCTTATTAAGCCGCCCCTGTCAATCTCGTCGTTGTTGGCACTGACCGCACCGACCTCCAGCGAGGAGGGAACTGGATGCGGCGCTGCAAAGGGATGGACGCAGATGACCGGGCAACTCAGGCTGGACGACCACCTTCAGCGGTATTCCGAGACGGCGCCGCATGCGCTGGCCGTAGTGGCCGCGGTCGATGCCATCGCGGCGGCCGCGATCGAGATCGCCGATCTCATCGCCACGGGAGACCTTGCGGATGCATCGGGCCTGACCACCGGCCGCAACAGCGACGGTGACGTGCAGCGCGATCTCGACGTGCAGGCGGATGCGATCCTGCGCCGCTGTCTCGGCAAGCTGCCGATCGCGGCACTGGCGTCGGAGGAGATGCGTGAACCGCAGATCGGTGACCGCGCGGCGAAGATCTGCGTCGCGATCGATCCGCTCGACGGCTCCTCCAATATCGACATCAACATGACCGTGGGCACGATCTTCTCGATCCTGCCCGCGCCCGACGATCTCGCGCTCGCCTTCCATCAGCGCGGCTCGGCGCAGCTCGCGGCGGGGTTCGTCACCTACGGCCCGCAGACTTCGCTGGTGCTGACGCTTGGCGAGGGCGTCGACATCTTCACGCTTGACCGCAAGTCCGGTTGCTTCCGTCTCGCACGTAGCGCCGTGCAGATCTCCGAGACCTGCGAGGAGTTCGCGATCAACGCCTCGAACCGCCGGCATTGGGAACAGCCGGTGCGAGCGTTCGTCGACGAATGCCTCGCCGGTGTGGAAGGGCAGGCCAACCACAATTTCAACATGCGCTGGGTCGGCTCGCTGGTGGCCGAGGCCTATCGCATCCTTACCCGCGGCGGCGTGTTCCTCTATCCCTCCGATTCACGGCCCGGCTATGGCGATGGCCGCCTGCGCCTCGTCTACGAGGCGCACCCGATGGCTTACATCGTCGAGCAGGCCGGCGGCTCGGCTTCGACCGGGCGCGAGCGTATCCTCGAACTCTCGGCGCAGAGCCTGCATCAACGCGTGCCGCTGATCATGGGTTCGAACAACGAGGTGCAGCGCGTCGAGGAACTGCATTGCGATCCCTTGCTGGTCGCCAGCGTCTCCGCACCGCTGTTCGCGCGGCGCGGCTTCTTCCGGCTCTGAGCGAGGCGCCCCGATGTCCAGGAAGCATCCGATCATCTCCATCACCGGCTCTTCCGGCGCCGGCACCACGTCGGTCAAGAAGACCTTTGAGCAGATCTTCTTCCGCGAGAAGGTCAACGCCGCCTACATCGAAGGCGACGCCTTCCATCGCTACGATCGCGCGGAAATGCGCACGCAGATGGCGAAGGAGGCCGATCGCGGCAACAGGCATTTCAGCCATTTCAGCCCCGAGACCAATCTGTTCGAGGAGCTGGAGCGGGCGTTCCGCGACTATGGCGAGACCGGCACGGCGACGACGCGGCACTACGTCCACGACGCCGAGGAATCCGCGCTGCATGGCGCCGCACCCGGCACCTTCACCGAATGGAAACGGCTGCCGGAGAGCTCCGACCTTCTGTTCTACGAGGGCCTGCACGGTGCTGTCGTTACCGACAAGGTCAACGTCGCGCGTTATGCCGACCTCAAGATCGGCGTCGTGCCCGTTATCAATCTCGAATGGATCCAGAAGCTGCACCGCGACCGCAGTGCGCGAGGCTATTCGACCGAGGCCGTTACCGACACCGTTCTGCGGCGGATGCCCGATTACATCCACTACATCTGCCCGCAATTTTCCGAGACCGACATCAACTTCCAGCGTGTGCCGACGGTGGACACCTCCAATCCGTTCATCGCGCGCTGGATCCCGACGCCGGACGAGTCGATGGTCGTGATCCGCTTCAAGAACCCGCGCGGCATCGACTTCCCCTATCTGCTCTCGATGCTGCCGCAAAGCTGGATGTCGCGTGCCAATTCGATCGTGTGTCCCGGCGCGAAACTCGATCTTGCGATGCAGCTGATCCTGACGCCGCTGATCATGCAGCTGATCGAGCGTAAGCGAAACCTGAAGTGAACGAGGGGAGGATCCGATGAACATCTCCGTCCACGCCGACGCTGACCTCACGGCGGTATCGCATAGCGATCTCGCCAACGCCGTCCGCTTCCTCGCGGTCGACGCCATCGAGACTTCGCAGTCCGGCCACCCCGGACTGCCCATGGGCATGGCCGATGTCGCCACCGTGCTGTTCTCGCGCTTCCTGAAATTCGACTCGGCTCACCCCCATTGGCCGGATCGCGATCGCTTCGTGCTGTCGGCGGGCCACGGCTCGATGCTGCTCTATGCATTGCTCCATCTCACCGGCGGCGACGTCAGCCTCGACGACATCAAGGCCTTCAGGCAATGGGGCTCGAAGACACCGGGGCATCCGGAATATGGCCACACGCCGGGCGTCGAGACCACGACCGGTCCGCTGGGGCAGGGGATTGCGACCGCGGTGGGCATGGCCCTCGCCGAGCGCATGGCCAATGCGCGGCATGGCGATGGCCTCGTCGATCACTTTACGTATGTGATCGCCGGCGACGGCTGCCTGATGGAAGGCATCAGCCAGGAAGCGATTTCGCTCGCCGGCCATCTCGGGCTCGGCCGCCTGATCGTACTGTTCGACGACAATGGCATCTCCATTGACGGGCCGACCTCGCTTGCGACCTCCGACGACCAGCTTGCGCGCTTCGCTGCCTCCGGCTGGTCGGTGCGCCGTGTCGACGGGCACGATTCCGAAGCAGTTGCGCAGGCGATTGCGGAGGAGCGTGAGAGCGCAAGACCGTCGCTGATCGCCTGCCGCACCATCATCGGCTATGGCGCGCCGGATCGTCAGGGCACCGAGAAGGCGCATGGCGCGCCGCTCGGCACCGAACAGGCGGCGGCGGCGCGGCGAGCGCTCGGCTGGGACTATCAGCCCTTCGTGGTGCCTGTCACGATCCTGAAAGCATGGCGGATGATCGGGCAGCGCGGGCAGGTCGAGCGTCTCGCCTGGCTCGATCGCTATGAATGCGCGACGCCCGAGCAGCGCGACCTGTTTATCGAGGGCAAGGCGGTTGCCCTGCCGAACGCCTATGCCCAGGCCTCGGCGAAATTGCGCGAGCGCTTTGCCACCGAGCGTCCGAAGCTCGCGACGCGGCAGGCGTCGCAACAGGTGCTCGACGGCATCGCAGGGACGATACCCGGATTCGTCGGTGGCTCGGCGGACCTCACGCATTCGAACCTGACGCATGCCAAGGCGCAGACCCCGGTCAAGCGTGACGCGTTCGCCGGCGATTACATCCATTATGGCATCCGCGAGCATGGCATGGCGGCCGCGATGAACGGTCTCGCGCTGCACGGCGGCTTCATTCCCTATGGTGGCACCTTCCTCGCCTTCTCCGATTACAGCCGGCCGGCGATCCGCCTTGCGGCCTTGATGCGGATCCGCGTCATTCATGTGATGACCCATGACTCCATTGGCCTCGGTGAGGACGGCCCCACGCACCAACCGGTCGAGCATCTCGCAGCGCTCCGCGTCATTCCGAACCTGCTTGTTTTCCGGCCGGCCGACGCGGTTGAGACGCTGGAAGCATGGGACTGCGCGCTCCAAGCTGAAAATCGTCCCTCCGTGCTGTGCCTGTCCCGTCAGGCGCTGCCGACCTTCCGCAGCGATGTCCGCGGGAGGAACCGCGTCGCACGCGGCGCCTATCTGATCGTTTCGCCGGACGGTGGCCGCGACGTGACGCTCATCGCAACGGGTTCGGAAGTGTCTATTGCGCTGGAGGCGGCCCGCCTGCTCGCTACCGAGCACGTCCGTGCGGCCGTGGTCTCCGCGCCCTGCTTCGCGTTGTTCGAGGAGCAGCCGGAGGATTACCGCGCCGCTGTGCTCGGCACCGCGCCGCGGGTTGGCATCGAGGCGGCAGTCGTCGGCGATTGGCACCGCTGGATCGGCACCGAGGGCGAATTCGTCGGCATGCGCGGCTTCGGCGCTTCGGCGCCGGCCCCGGTGCTCTACCGCGAATTCGGCATCACGCCGCAAGGCGTTGCGGAAGCCGCCCGGCGGGCGATGGCCCGCGCCGGCAAGCAATAACAGGAGGATTTGTCGTGGCCCGTATCACTCTTCGTCAGCTGCTCGACCACGCCGCCAGTCACGGCTACGCGGTGCCGGCGTTCAACATCAACAACATGGAGCAGGGCATCGCGATCATGCAGGCGGCGGCCGAGGTCGACGCGCCCGTCATCATCCAGGCTTCGCGCGGCGCGCGCAGCTATGCCGGCGACCTCATGCTCTCGCACATGATCGATGCGCTGGAGCGGACCTATCCAGACATCCCGCTCTGCCTGCACCAGGACCATGGCAATGACGAGGCGACCTGCGCGTCCGCGATCGCCCATGGCTTCACCTCGGTGATGATGGACGGCTCGCTCAAGGCCGACGCCAAGACCGCGGCCGACTACGACTACAACGTTGCGATCACCCGCCGCGTCGTCGATCTCGCGCATTGGGTCGGTGCCTCCGTCGAAGGCGAGCTCGGCGTGCTCGGCTCGCTCGAGCATGGGGGCGGCGAGCAGGAGGACGGTCACGGCGTCGAAGGCACGGTCAGCCATGATCAGTTGCTCACGGATCCCGACCAGGCGGTCGACTTCGTCCGCGCCACCAAAGTCGATGCGCTCGCGATCGCGATGGGCACCTCGCACGGCGCCTACAAGTTCAGCCGCAAGCCGGACGGCGACATTCTGGCGATGCGGGTGGTCGAGGAGATTCATCGCCGGCTGCCGAACACGCATCTCGTGATGCACGGCTCTTCCTCGGTGCCGCAGCCGCTCCAGGACATGTTCAACCAGTTTGGCGGCGAGATGCCGCAGACCTGGGGCGTGCCGGTCGAGGAGATCGTCCGCGGCATCACGAGCGGCGTGCGCAAGGTCAATATCGACACCGACTGCCGGCTGGCAATGACCGCGGTGTTCCGGAAAGTGGCCGCGCAAACGCGCTCCGAGTTCGATCCGCGCAAATTTCTCAAGCCCGCCATGGATGCGATGCGCGAGCTCTGCCGCGAGCGCTTCGAGCAGTTCGGCACCGCAGGCCACGCCAGCGGTATCAAGGCCGTTCCCTTGAGCGAGATGGCGCGGCGCTACCGCGCCGGCGATCTCGATCCGCGCGTCGACGCCCGCGAGCCCGTCGCGGCCTAGTCATTCAGAGAGAGAAGAGCAGGAGAGAGCCATGAATGCACATGCAGGAACCGTCCGCGGCAAGGAAAGATATCGATCGGGCGTGATGGAATACAAGCGCATGGGCTATTGGGAGCCCGACTACGTGCCCAAGGACACCGACGTCATCGCGCTGTTCCGCGTCACGCCGCAAGAGGGCGTCGATCCGATCGAGGCGTCAGCCGCAGTCGCCGGCGAATCCTCGACCGCGACCTGGACGGTGGTGTGGACCGATCGGTTGACCGCCGCCGAGAAGTATCGCGCGAAATGCTACCGCGTCGATCCGGTGCCGGGCACGCCGGGCTCGTACTTCGCCTACATCGCCTATGACCTCGACCTGTTCGAGCCGGGCTCGATCGCCAACCTCTCGGCCTCGATCATCGGCAACGTATTTGGCTTCAAGCCGCTGAAGGCGCTGCGGCTGGAGGACATGCGTTTCCCGGTCGCGTATGTGAAGACGTTCCAGGGACCGGCCACCGGCATCGTGGTCGAGCGCGAGCGGCTCGACAAGTTCGGCAGACCGCTGCTCGGCGCGACCGTCAAGCCTAAGCTCGGCCTCTCGGGCCGCAATTACGGTCGCGTGGTCTACGAGGCGCTGAAGGGCGGGCTCGACTTCACCAAGGATGACGAGAACATCAACTCGCAGCCGTTCATGCACTGGCGCGACCGCTTCCTCTATTGCATGGAGGCGGTGAACCGGGCGCAGGCGGCCTCCGGTGAGGCCAAGGGGACCTACCTGAATATCACCGCGGGAACCATGGAGGATATGTACGAGCGCGCCGAGTTCGCGAAGGAGCTCGGGTCCTGCATCGTCATGATCGATCTCGTGATCGGCTACACCGCAATCCAGTCGATGGCGAAATGGGCGCGGCGCAACGACATGATCCTACATCTGCATCGCGCCGGTCACTCGACCTATACGCGGCAGAAAAGCCATGGCGTGTCATTCCGCGTCATCGCCAAGTGGATGCGGCTTGCCGGCGTCGACCACATCCATGCCGGCACCGTGGTCGGCAAGCTCGAAGGCGATCCCAACACCACGCGCGGCTATTACGATGTCTGCCGCGAAGACTTCAACCCGGCCAGGCTCGAGCACGGCCTGTTCTTCGACCAGTCCTGGGCGAGCCTGAACAAGATGATGCCGGTCGCCTCCGGCGGCATCCATGCCGGGCAGATGCATCAACTGCTCGACCTGCTCGGCGAGGACGTCGTGCTCCAGTTCGGCGGCGGTACCATCGGCCATCCCATGGGCATCGCGGCCGGCGCGATCGCCAATCGTGTGGCGCTGGAAGCGATGATCCTCGCCCGCAACGAGGGCCGCGACTACGTCCACGAAGGACCGGAGATCCTGGCCAGGGCGGCCGAGACCTGCACGCCGCTGAAAGCTGCGCTCGAGGTCTGGAAGGACGTCTCCTTCAATTATGAATCCACGGACACGCCGGACTTCGTGCCGACCGCGCTCGAAACCGTTTGAGGAGATTTGACATGAAGCTGACCCAAGGCTGCTTCTCGTTCCTGCCCGATCTGACCGACGACCAGATCACCAAGCAGGTGCAATATTGCCTGACCAATGGTTGGGCCGTGAACATCGAGTTCACCGACGATCCGCATCCCCGCAACACCTATTGGGAGATGTGGGGCCTGCCGATGTTCGATCTCCAGGACGCCGCCGGCGTGATGATGGAGCTCGCCGAATGCCGCAGAGTGTATGGCGACCGATACATCCGCCTCAGCGGCTTCGACTCCAGCCATGGGTGGGAATCGGTGCGGATCTCGTTCATCGTCAACCGCCCGCCGCAGGAAGCCGAGTTCGAGCTGGTGCGGCAGGAGGTGGGCGGACGCGCGATCCGCTACACCACCGTGCGCCGGCAGCCCGCGCACGCACCAACCTAAGTCATTCTCCTCCGCGCGGAGCACTCCCTGCTCCGTTTCCTTGGCGGACCACTGCTTCGCCGCTCCCCGCGGCGAAGCCCTTTTCTTCGAGGTGCCGATGCTGGATGTTCCCCACGCAATGACCACTGAGCCCGGCGAGACCAGTTTCGATCTCCGCAAGGAGGCCGAAGAGGCTGGAATCACGGGCACGCTGCAGCAGCTCGAGCAGGAGCTGATCGGATTGAAGCCGGTGAAAAGCCGCGTGCGCCAGATCGCGTCGCTCTTGCTGATCGAACGTATTCGGCAGCGTGCGGGATTGGCTTCGTCGCCACCGACGCTGCATATGTCGTTTACCGGCAATCCCGGCACCGGCAAGACGACGGTCGCGCTGCGCATGGCAAAGATCCTGCACGGCCTCGGTTTCGTGCGGCGCGGGCAGGTGATCTCGGTGACGCGCGACGATTTGGTCGGCCAGTATATCGGCCACACCGCGCCGAAGACCAAGGAGATCCTGAAGAAGGCGATGGGCGGCGTGCTGTTCATCGACGAGGCCTATTATCTGCACCGTCCCGACAACGAGCGCGACTACGGCCAGGAGGCGATCGAGATCCTGCTCCAGGTGATGGAAAACCAGCGCGAGGACCTCGTCGTGATCCTTGCCGGCTATGGCGAGCGGATGACGAGCTTCTTTGCCTCTAATCCCGGCTTCCGTTCGCGGATCGCGCATCACATCGACTTTCCGGACTATGCGGAAGCCGAGCTGCTCGTCATCGCCGAGCTGATGCTGAAGGAACGGGGTTATCGCCTCTCGGCGGCGGCGCGCGAGGCGTTCGAGAAATACATCGCGCTACGTCGGACCCAGCCGTTCTTCTCCAATGCGCGCTCGATCCGCAACGCCGTCGACCGCATCCGCCTGCGGCAGGCCGATCGGCTGGTGTCCGATCTCGACCGCATGCTCGATATCGCCGACCTCGAAACGATCGATCCCATGGACGTCCTGGCGAGCCGCGTCTTCAGCGGCGGTGCGGACGCGCAGGGGAGTGCGAAGCCATGACGAGAGAAATCCTCATCGCGCCGTCAATCCTGGCTGCGAATTTCGCCCGCCTCGGCGAGGAGATCGTGGCGATCGATGCGGCGGGTGCCGACTGGATTCACTGCGACGTCATGGACGGGCATTTCGTCCCGAACATCAGTTATGGCGCGGACGTCATCAGGGCGATCCGGCCGCTGACGAAGAAAATGTTCGACGTGCATCTCATGATCGCGCCCGCCGATCCCTATCTCGAAGCGTTCGCGAAGGCCGGCGCGGATGTCATCACGGTGCATGCCGAAGCCGGTCCGCACCTCGATCGCTCGCTCCAGGCCATCCGCGCGCTCGGCAAGAAAGCCGGCGTCAGCCTGTGTCCCGCGACTCCCGAAAGCACGATCGAATATGTGCTCGATCGCCTCGACCTCGTCCTGGTGATGACGGTCAATCCGGGCTTTGGCGGCCAGTCCTTCCTCGAATCCCAACTCGAGAAGATCGGGCGTATTCGAAGCATGATAGGCGACCGGCCGATCCGACTCGAGGTTGACGGTGGCATCACGCGCGACAATGCCGCCGCCGTGGCCGCTGCGGGCGCCGATACGCTTGTAGCGGGCTCCGCCGTGTTTCGCGGCAAGAGCAGCGCGGACTATGCCGGCAACGTCGCGGCCATCCGCGCCGCTGCGGAAGCCGGCAGGGTTCCGATGCTGCAACATAGTTCGGCGCAGACAATGCGTGCCGGTGAGCCCGCGCTCATCCGGTAGACTGCCGGATACAGGCGGGCGAGCCGGCACCGTAATGGGGTGTGCCAGGGCGTGCCCCTTTGCACTGCAGATATACGAGGATGACCCACAACCCTAGCCTTGGCCTGCGGTAAGGTCCGAAGCGTTGAGTCCGCGCTGATTGGAACTTTCGCCTCGATACGCGTTTGCCTAGAAACAAGCGAGTCAAGCGCGCGGCGGGCGCAGCAAATCTTTTGCACAACCGCCATCGCCCTGACGCAAATAAGGGCAATAAGCTCTGTGAATGCGAGGGAGGGTCTCATGGACAACGTACGTCGCTACCGCGCGCTAGCGTCCCTCTGTCGTCAGCAGGCCGCCTACCGGCCGCTCCAGAGCTGGGAACTGCTCGGCCAGGCCGAACATTTCGAACATCTCGCCGAAGTCGAACTCAAGGCGCATTTCGACGCGTGCAATGCGCAACAAGACGAGGACGGCGTCGAGGCCACGGCGTGGGAGAGACCCGCCGCGGCGTGACGGTCCAACTTGTTCGAATATGACCTGAACTTGCCGACGCCGGCACCGCTCAAGACGCGGTTGTCAGCCCGAACGACAAGGCTTGTGACCGGCCCGACCTGGATAAGCCCTCGATTAATGCGACATCAGCGTCAGGACGGTCATGGCTTCCAGCATGGCGCGGGTGACGCCGCCGAGGAACCGTTCTTGCAAACGCGAATGGCCGTAGCCGCCCATGATCAGAAGATCCAGGTTCTCATCGGCTGCCAGCGACAGCATGGTCGGCTGAATGTCAGAGCGCGCCGCCGACAGGTTGACCGTGCGGGTCGACAGTCCGCGCCGGCCGAGATGCCTTGCCAGATTGCGCGTCGAGACTTCCTCGGGAACCATATCTGTTTCGTTGATCGCAATGATCACGATCTCCTCGGAATGGTGAGGCGTCGCGCATAGCGCGCGCGGCGAGGCGGCTGCCATCCCAGCAGATGCCGATCCGTTTCGCCTTGAACGCTCCATGGAAGGTGTAGGGCAGGAAAAGCACCGGGCCACCCGCCTGGAACAGGATCTCGCCGGGCACATCGTTGTCGAGTGAGCCTTGCGCCGGATCCGGCTGGAGCACGATGCTGAGATCGTGCAGCCGCGCCATCTCGCCGAGCAAGCCGACCGCATCCCCCGGCATCGCCCCGAGTGGGTGGCATGTGTAGGAAATGCCGGCGTTCATCGCTTTGCTCTTGAATACCGCGAGCGCCGCCTCGGCCCGCTCCACTGCACTCTCGCGCTCCATCTCGAACACCGCCGCCACCGCAGCGCCGCCCTCCATGATATAGGCCGCACTGGTTGCCACATAGCCAACCGCAACTGCATCGAGATGGGCGTTGAGGCCCGCTGCGAGCGAGATCGAGCCGTCGATCACCGGGCGGATCGGCCGCTCGGTGGGGATGTGGACGAGAATGTCTTTGTACATGACGTGCCTCCGATGGACATCATCCGGTGGCCGCAGTCTTCCACGGTGCGCATGGCCCGCGTTGAGCTGCATCAAACGTGCAGCCTTGACCTTTGGCCGTATCGCCGGCCCGGCTACTTTGCCAAGATTTAATCGCGTGGACGGGACGCTGTAAGGTGGCGACCACCATGTTGGGTGCAAGGCGACTTACCCAACATGGACATATCGACATGAGCGATCACGTCAATTCCGACACCACAACGTCCCGCAAGGTCCTGAGGCCGCGCCGGCTCGCGCTGCTCGGCACCGTGGCCGCGCTTGGCGTGGCCGTGCTGGCGACTGCTCCCGGCTCTTCGCCGTTCAGCGCGACCTCCTTCATTGCGCCCGCCCAGGCCGCGGAGACCGCCGCGACACCGCCGGGCTTCGGCGACCTCGTCAGCAAGGTCAAACCCGCCGTCATTTCGGTGCGGGTCAGGATCGACCAGGACAATGATAAGAGCGCGATGCTGCAACAGAACCGGATGGATTCGGACGAGGCGACGCCGTTCGACCAGTTCTCGCGGCAATTCGGCTTCCGCGGCCCGGGGGGCATGGAGGGCATGCCGCGCCAGCGCCGCCAGATGATCACGGGTGAGGGCTCCGGCTTCTTCATCTCCGCCGACGGCTATGCCGTGACCAACAACCACGTCGTCGATCACGCCGAATCGGTGCAAGTGACGATGGACGACGGCACCATCTACAGCGCGAAAGTGGTCGGCACCGATCCGAAGACGGATCTCGCGCTGATCAAGGTCGAGGGCAAGAAGGATTTTCCGTTCGTCAAATTCTCCGACCAGAAGCCGCGTATCGGCGACTGGGTGGTCGCGGTCGGCAATCCCTTCGGCCTCGGCGGCACCGTGACCGCCGGCATCGTCTCGGCCAGCGGCCGCGACATCGGCAATGGTCCCTATGACGACTTCATCCAGATCGACGCGCCGATCAACAAGGGCAATTCCGGCGGGCCGGCCTTCGACATGAACGGCAACGTGATCGGCGTGAACACCGCGATCTTCTCGCCCTCCGGCGGCTCGGTCGGCATCGGCTTCGACATTCCGGCTTCGACCGCAAAGCTCGTCGTCGCACAGTTGAAGGACAAGGGCGCGGTCACACGCGGCTGGCTCGGCGTGCAGGTGCAGCCGGTGACGTCGGATATCGCCGACAGTCTCGGCCTCAAGGAGGCGCGCGGTGCGATCGTCGACAATCCGCAGGACGGCAGCCCGGCGGCGAAGGCGGGCATCGAGGCGGGCGACGTCATCACCGCCGTCAATGGCACCGCGATCAAGGATTCCCGCGATCTCGCCCGCACCATCGCCACCCTGGCGCCGGGCACGTCCGTGAAGCTCAATGTCGTCCACAAAGGCGACAGCAAGACGGTGACACTGGCGCTTGGCGAGTTGCCGAACGAGCGGCAGGCTAGAGCCGACGAGGGCAAGTCGCAGCCAGATGCCGGCATGCCGCCGCGTCTGGGGCTCAGCCTGGCTCCGGCCGGCGACGTGCAGGGCGCCGGCCAGAAGGGCGTCGTCGTCACTGAAGTCGATCCGCAAGGCCCGGCCGCGCAACGCGGCATCCAGACCGGCGACGTCATCCTCAACGTGGGCGGCAAGGCCGTCGCCAATATCGGCGATGTCCGTTCGGAGCTGGCGCAAGCGAAATCGTCCGGCAAGCGCAGCGTGCTGCTGCAGGTCAGAAGCGCGCAGACGACCCGGTTCGTGGCGGTGCCGCTCGCATAAGGCGAACGTCGATCGGCGCAACTCCAAAAAGGCGGCCTTCGGGCCGCCTTTCCTGTTCGCCTTCAGGATTTCCGCACATCGCCGATAACATTCTCGTTAACGGCAGGGAGGATGACCCGGTTTCGTCCGAAAAAGCCGTGTTCGCTCATCACAATTGCGGATCTCGTACAGACTCGGCGGCAATGAAGCCACCGACGATTGCAAGCGTGGAACTTCGAACTTGCCGCCGCTGAGCCGGCCGGCAATTCGTATTTGATCGGTGCCGACATGGATCGATTGAAGCTCTCGCTGAGAAGTGCGCTGCTTGTGGCGCCGTTGGTAGCGCCACTCGTGCTATGGGGTGGAAACGCTCTCGGGCGCGACGACGGCCGCTACGCGGACTCACCTCTCAAGCCGTGGTTCGACGGCCTGCGCAGCCATCTCGGTCCGTGCTGCTCGGATGCGGATGGGTTTGCGGTCGCCGATCCCGATTGGGACTCGCACAATGGACATTACCGCGTGCGGCTCGACGGCGAGTGGGTCGAGGTACCGGACGAAGCCGTGATCACCGAGCCGAACCGGGCCGGCCGCACCATGGTGTGGCCGGTGAAGACCGCGTTCGGCGTTTCGATCCGCTGCTTCATGCCGGGCAGCATGATCTGACTGAGGTCAGCGCGACCGTTTGGAGGATTTGCGCTTCGACGTCTTCTTCGAACTCTTTCTCGAAGTCTTCTTGGATGTTTTCCGAGATGTCTTCTTTGACGTCTTCTTGGACGTCTTTCGTTTCGCGGCCTTCTTCGGGACCTTCTTGCCCTTCTTGCGCGCTTTCGACAGGCCGATCGCGATTGCCTGCTTGCGGCTCTTCACGCGTCCGCCTCGACCGCCCGGTCCGCTTTTCGCGGTCCCCTTCTTGTAGCGCTTCATCTCGCCTTCGACATCGCTGCCGGAGCTGCGCGAGTAGCGGCGCTTCTTTGCCTTGCGTGCCATGCATGTTCTCCCTTGGCCCGGGAAAACAATCCGGGACAGGCATGGTTCCGAAAGCGCAAGCAACGTTCCGGATGGGCGACCTAGCCTAGAACGAATCCGCCAGCTCGATCTCCGCTTCCAGCACCTGAATGCGCCGTGCTGCCTCGCTGGAGGACAGATCCCGCGCGTATTGCGCGGGCTGATACGCCTCTTCGCTCAGCCGTTTCAGCCGGAGGCCCTGCGCCCGCGTCATCTGCTCGGTGAGGAAAGACTTGGCATCGTATTTACCTTGAACCTGCATGTCGCTTCTCCCTTCTGAAATCGTGACTTGACTATATGTTCTTATTTTGTTCTAACAAGTCATGGACAACAAAATTAATGAAATTCGACGTAAAATCAGCGCCTTGAGGCTGGAAATGGCCGATGTCGAGGCGGCCGTACGCGAGCTTGTCGAGCGCGATCGGGACTGCACGGAGAAGGCCCTGGCGCAGATGGATCTGCGCCGGAAAATCAATCTGCTGATCGGCGAATGGAAGGCTGCAGGTGGCGGCGATGTCCTGCCGAATGTCCGGGATGCGCCTTCGTTCCGCGAAGACATCAGGTAGTCCTCTGCGCGTGATCGCGCGCCGCTGAGAGCCTTGGGAGCGCACGGTGGAGGAAGACCCGGATGCATACCGGATTCTAAAGCTGCGCGCCGAGATTCTCGAACTGGGCTCTGCCATCCGGCAGCTGCAACGCGAGGGGCTCGACGACGCCGCGGCCCAGCTCTTGATCGCGCGCAAGCGCGCACGACTCGACCATCTGGTGAAGTCAGATCCTGCAGGCGTTCATCCTGACATCCTGGGCAGCCATCGTAGCTGAAGCCTACGCGCAACGCGAGGTGCGGGGCTCGTCGATACCGCATGTTGACGAAGCGGCCCGAGAGAAGTCTGTTCGAATACCAAAGCAAGAGGCCCCGCGATCGCGGGGCCTTCGTGTTTTCGACGAACGCCTACTTGGTGTTGCTCATGCCGGCTTTGTTGTTCGTCATGGTGCCGCCCTGGTCGGAGCCGGGGCCGGAGCCGCCCTGACCGGAGGGATCAGCACCCTTGGAGGACTTGGTGTTGGCGCCCGTGGTGGTCTGCGACGATGACATCGATGATCCGTGTTTTGCCTTGTGCGACTTGGCCTGCACGGCGAACGGTGCAGCGGCGAGGCCGGTTGCCAACATCACGGCAAGAGCGAGCTTGGTGGTCTTCATCTGCGGGAACTCCCTGAGTTGAATTGACGCAGGCAGCCAACTGCCATTCGTCGCAGGAGTTCCGAACAAAGAATTCCGGTAAAGCACGCATAGTTCAAGATCGCTTGTCCTCGGCCAGGATGAAAACGACGCCCGTCAGTGTCGCGCCGATCGCGAACGTCGTCACCAAGGTGAGGGCGAAAACGACAACGGCCTGCCTTCCGCCGTGACTCAGCAAATTGGCGACGCCGGGATTGGACAGCACGAGCAA
Organism: Bradyrhizobium sp. 17; assembly: GCF_023073515.1. Taxonomy (NCBI): domain Bacteria; kingdom Pseudomonadati; phylum Pseudomonadota; class Alphaproteobacteria; order Hyphomicrobiales; family Nitrobacteraceae; genus Bradyrhizobium; species Bradyrhizobium sp. 17. Next base: position 82,790 of record NZ_JADPJQ010000125.1, read on the forward strand.
GAGGCTGAAAGCGAGTCCTAAGGCTGCGCCCATCATCGCGTGCGTCATCAGCTTGACGAGCCCGCTGGGAGAGATCAGGTCAGACGACTTCTTCGCGCGCATGGAACTCTATCCCAATCTCGCATGCAACGCCTGCGACACGCGCCGGTTCCACCCGCATGAAGGAATTGTCATCGTCCGCTTCATCCGACGTTCATGCCGGGTGGGCGAGAATGACCGCGCAACACGGGAACATTCGATATGGGTAAGGTGGTCTTTCTCTATCGCTCTCTGGCTTATCGTAATGCCGCTGCGGACATCCTCCGCAAAGCGCGCAAGCTGCCCCGCGGCGCGGAGCGAAGCGCGGCGTGCCGCTATGCCAAGGCTCTGCGCGATCTCGCCCAAACAGAAGCCTGGCTCGAAGGACGGGTCGCGCGCGAGCCGCAAACGACGCAGCGCAGGAAGAGTGCGGCCTCCGGTTAGCCGGAAGCGCGCTGCAATTCGGCGGAGCTGGCGGCTTCGAAGTTGCCGGGCGCGGTCGTCGCGGCAGTCTTGCGGACCAACGGCACCTCGAGCCGGCACAGCAGACCCTCGGCGCGCCAATCGAATCGCGCCTGCCCGCCGAGCTGGGACTCGACGCTCGCAAGCAGGCTCCGCGTACCAAAGCCGCGGGATTTCGGCGTCATGACGAGCGGGCCGCCGGATTCCTCCCAGGTCAGCGTGAGCAGCTCGTCCTCGACCTGCCAGCCGATTGCGAGCCGTCCCGTCCGCGTCGAGAGCGCGCCATATTTCGCCGAGTTGGTGAAAAGCTCATGCAGCGCCAGCGCCAGCGTCTGGGCGGTTGCCGGCAGCAACTGAACTTCCGACCCCGCCAATTTGATCTGACCGCCGAGGGAGTAGGGCGCAAGCTCCTCGTCGATCAGCTTCGAGAGTTCGGCGCCCTGCCAGCTCGATAGCGACAGGATCGTGTGCACGCGCGCCAGTGCATTGATGCGTCCCTCGACGGCGCTGACATAGGCTTTGACCTCGTCGGCGCGGGTGAGGCGCACGATCGATTGCGCCAGCGCCAGCGCATTCTTGGCGCGATGATCGACTTCCCGCGCCAGGAGAGTCTGCCGTTCCTCGGCGCGCTTGCGTTCGGTGATGTCCACCGTCACGCCGCTGACGCGCATGACCCGACCGCTATCGTCAACCGTGGCGGCGGCCGTGCCGACACACCAGCGCACATCGCCGTCGGGCCGCACGATGCGGAACTCCGTTTCATAGGAGCGCGTGCCCTTGTTGAATTCGGCGATCGCCTTGCGCAACTGATCGACGTCATCCGGATGCAACAGCGCCTGAACGTTGGCCGGATTCACCTCGAAGCTCTCCGGGCCAACACCAAAGATGCGGTATTGTCCCTCGTCCCACATCCAGTCGCCGGTGATCCAGTCCCAGTCCCAGGAGCCCATCTTGCCGGCGGCGATCGCCATGCTGCGCCGCTCTTCGCTCTCGCGCAGCTTTGCTGTGGAATTCTCAAGCTCGGCGGTGCGTGCACGCACGCGGTCCTCGAGGTCCTGATTCAGCCGTTCGAGCTCGCGCGTCTTGCGATAGAGCTCTGCAAACACCTTGACCTTGGCGCGCAGCACCTCCGGCACGACCGGCACCGGGACGTAGTCGACGGCGCCCATCTCGTAGCCGCGCAGGCGGTCGATGTCGCTGACTTGAATGGCCGAGATGAAGATCATCGCGGTCTTCTGGAAGCGCGGGTGCTCGCGGATCATCGCGGCGAGCTCGAAGCCGTCGAGCTCGGGCATGCAGACGTCGACCAGGATCACCGCGATCTCGGTCTTAAGCAGCACCTCCAGAGCCTCGCGACCGGACGAGGCGATCACGAGGTTCTGGCCGAGATCCTTCAGGATCACCTCATAGGCGAGCAGCTTGGCCGGCTGGTCGTCGACGAGGAGGATGTTGACCTTTTCGTGGTCCATACGGGCATCCAACTCAGCGGTGCAGCCACATGCGGATTGCAAGCAGCAATTGATCGGTGTTGACGGGTTTGGCGAGATAGTCGGACGCGCCGGCCTCGAGGCATTTCTCGCGGTCGCCCTTCATGGCCTTGGCCGTCAACGCGATGATCGGAAGACGGGCGAAGGTGGGGTTTTCACGAATGACGCCGATGGTCTGATAGCCATCCATCTGCGGCATCATGATGTCCATCAGCACGATGGCGATCTCCGGGTTGGATTCGACCAGGGCCACCGCCTCGTTGCCGGTCGTGGCCGTCAGCACCTTCATGCCGCGCCGCTCCAGCACGCTCGACAGCGCGAAGATATTGCGGGCGTCGTCGTCGACGAGGAGGGCGGTCTTGCCGATCAGGTCTTCGTCGGAACTGTTCAGCTTCTCGAGCATGCGCTGCTTCTCGATCGGCAACTCCGTGATGACGCGGTGCAGGAACAGCGCGGTCTCGTCGAGCAGGCGCTCCGGCGATTCCACGCCCTTGACCACGATGCTCCGCGCCATGGTGTGGAGCTCCGCATCTTCCTCGGCCGACAGCTCGCGGCCGGTGAAGACGACCACCGGAACGTTCGAGAGCGCCTCGTCATTGCGGATCTGGTCCAGCACCTCGAAGCCGGTCATGTCGGGCAGGCGCAGGTCGAGCACGACGCAATCACAGGGGTTCTCACGCAGCATCGAGAGGGCGTCGGCACCGGTGCCGGTCGTCACGATCTCGATGTCGTCGTGATGCAGGAGCTCGCGGATCGAGAGCTGCTCGGCCTCGTTGTCCTCGACGATGAGCAGCCGCTTGCGCCGCGGTCGCGCATATTCCTTGATCTGGGTCAGCGCGGCCGAGACACCCTCGGTCGTCGTCGGCTTGTTGACGAAGGAGAAGGCGCCGCGCGCCAGCGCATGCTGGCGGTCCTCGTCGAGCGTGATGATCTGCACGGGGATGTGGCGGGTCAGCGGATTGTGCTTGAGCTGGCTCAGCACGGTCCAGCCGAGCATATCCGGCAGGAATACGTCGAGCGAGACAGCCCTCGGCTGGTACTGCTTTGCAAGCTCCAGCGCCTCCGCGCCGCGGGCCGCGACCAGCACCTTGAATCCCTTGTCGCGGGCGAGGTCGACCAACACGCGCGCGTAGTGCGGGTCGTCCTCGACGATCAGGAGGATGCTATCGCCGGGTTCGAGGTTGAGCCGGTCGTCGGGAAGCTGCTCGATCACGCGCTGCGGTTCGGCTGTCGCGGGCTGCAGCGCCGGCGGCTGGCTCTGTTGGGGCGTTGCGCGGGGCGCGAGCGTCGGGCCGGAATATTTCAGCGGCAGGTAAAGCGTGAAGCACGAGCCCTTGCCCGGCAAGCTGCGCAGGTGGATCTCGCCGCCTAGCAGGCTTGCGAGTTCACGGCTGATCGCAAGGCCCAGGCCGGTGCCGCCATATTTGCGGCTGGTGCCGGCATCCGCTTGCTGGAACGCTTCGAAGATCAGCTTCTGCTTCTCCAGGGGAATGCCGATGCCGGTGTCGGACACTTCGAATGCGATCACGGCCGGCGCCGAGTTCAGCACGGGATGATCCGTGCCCCAGCCGCCGACCGCGGCGGCGACCTTCAGGCGCACCTCGCCTTCGGCGGTGAACTTGAAGGCGTTGGAGAGCAGGTTCTTCAAAACCTGCTGCAGGCGCTTGGAATCGGTGACGAGGCTGCGCGCAAGATTCGGATCGACGTCGATCTTGAACGACAAATTGCGGTTCTCCGCCTCGTGACGGAACGGCCGCCCGACCGTCTCGAGCAGATTCGCGGTCAGGATTTCCTCGGCGTCGACCGTCACCGTACCCGACTCGATCTTGGAGAGATCGAGAATGTCGCTGATGAGATTGAGCAGGTCGGTGCCGGCGCCATGGATGGTGCGGGCGAATTCGACCTGCTTGCCGGTAAGATTGCCGTCCGGATTGTCGGTGAGCTGCTGGCCGAGGATCAGGATCGAGTTCAGCGGCGTGCGCAGCTCGTGGCTCATATTGGCCAGGAATTCGGACTTGTACTTCGAGGTCAGCGCGAGCTCGGTTGCCTTTTCCTCCAGTGCGCGGCGGGCCTGCTCGATCTCCTGGTTCTTGCGCTCGACTTCGACGTTGCGCTCGGCGAGCTGCTGCGCCTTCTGTTCGAGCTGGTCGTTGGTCTGCTGCAATTCGCGCTGCTGGGTCTGGAGCTCGCCGGCGAGCTGCTGCGACTGCTTGAGAAGGCCTTCGGTCTGCATCGTCGCCTCGATCGAGTTGAGCACGATGCCGATCGAGTCCGTGAGCTGCTCCAGGAAGGTCATCTGCGAGGTCGTGAAGGAGGTGAGCGAGGCGAGCTCGATGACCGCCTTGACCTGGCCTTCGAACAGCACCGGCAGCACCACGAGGTTCTTCGGCGCGACGCGAAGCAGCGCCGAATTGATCGGCACCACGTCGGGCGGAATGTCCGCAATCACGCGCGGGCGCCGGTCGAGCGCGCATTGGCCGATCAGGCCGTCGCCGAATGGCAGCACGCGCGGATACGGATAGACGCCGTCGCCGGCATAGGAGGCAAGCAGCAGGAGCCGCGGATTCTCTTCATTCTCGACCTGGTAGATCACGCCGGTATGCGCGTTCACCAGCGGCGACAATTCGGTCAGCAGCAGGCGACCGACAGTGGTGAGGTCGCGCTGGCCCTGAAGCATGTTGGTGAATTTCGCCAGATTGGTCTTGAGCCAGTCCTGCTCGGTGTTCACGTCCGTCGTGAGACGGAGGTTCGTGATCATCGTGTTGATGTTGTCTTTCAGCTCTGCGACCTCGCCGCGGGCGTCGACCTGGATCGACCGCGTCAGGTCGCCCTTGGTCACGGCGGTCGCCACTTCCGCGATCGCGCGCACCTGCGAGGTGAGGTTGGCTGCCAGCAAATTGACGTTGCCGGTGAGGTCCTTCCAGGTGCCCGCGGCGCCGGGCACGTCGGCCTGACCGCCGAGCCTGCCCTCGACGCCGACCTCGCGCGCCACCGACGTCACCTGGTCGGCGAAAGTCGCGAGCGTCTCGGTCATGTTGTTGATGGTGTCGGCGAGCGCCGCGACCTCGCCCTTCGATTTCACGGTGAGGTTCTGCTTGAGATCGCCGTTGGCGACCGCGGTCACCACCTTGACGATGCCGCGGACCTGCTCGGTCAGGTTCGCCGCCATGAAGTTGACGGTGTCGGTGAGATCCTTCCAGGTGCCGGCGACGCCGGGCACCTGGGCCTGGCCGCCGAGTTCGCCTTCGGTGCCGACCTCGCGGGCAACGCGCGTCACTTCGCCGGCGAACGCATTGAGCTGGTCCACCATGGTGTTGATGGTGTTCTTGAGCTCGAGGATTTCGCCCTTCACGTCGACGGTGATCTTGCGCGACAAGTCGCCGCGCGCGACGGCGGTGGTGACTTCGGCGATGTTGCGGACCTGGGTGGTGAGGTTCGCGGCCAGCAGGTTGACGTTATCGGTGAGGTCCTTCCAGGTGCCGCCGACGCCGGGCACGACGGCCTGGCCGCCGAGCCGGCCCTCGGTGCCGACCTCGCGCGCGACGCGCGTCACTTCCGCGGCGAAGGAGCGGAGCTGCTCGACCATGGTGTTCAAGGTGTCCTTGAGCAGCAGAATTTCGCCACGCACGTCCACCGTGATCTTCTTCGACAGGTCGCCGCCGGCGATCGCGGTCGCGACCTCGGCGATGTTGCGGACCTGAGCCGTGAGGTTCGAGGCCATGAAGTTGACGTTGTCGGTGAGATCCTTCCAGGTGCCGGCAACGCCGGGCACCTCGGCCTGGCCGCCGAGCTTGCCTTCGGTGCCGACTTCGCGCGCCACGCGCGTCACTTCACCGGCAAAGCCGTTGAGCTGGTCCACCATGGTGTTGATGGTATTCTTCAGCTCCAAAATCTCGCCACGGACGTCGACGGTGATCTTGCGCGAGAGGTCGCCGCGCGCCACGGCAGTGGTGACTTCGGCGATATTGCGGACCTGGGCGGTGAGGTTGCCCGCCATCGAGTTGACGCTGTCGGTGAGGTCTTTCCAGGTGCCGGCGACGCCGGGCACGTTGGCCTGGCCGCCGAGCCGACCTTCAGTGCCGACCTCGCGCGCCACGCGCGTCACCTCGCCCGCGAAGCGGTTGAGCTGGTCGACCATCGTGTTCAGCGTGTCCTTGAGCTGAAGGATCTCGCCGCGCACGTCCACGGTGATCTTGCGCGACAAGTCGCCGCCGGCGATCGCGGTCGCAACTTCGGCGATGTTGCGGACCTGGGCGGTGAGGTTGCCCGCCATCGAGTTGACGCTGTCGGTGAGGTCCTTCCAGGTGCCGGCGACGCCGGGGACTTCGGCCTGGCCGCCGAGCTTGCCTTCGGTGCCGACTTCGCGCGCGACGCGCGTGACTTCGCCGGCGAAGGCGTTGAGCTGGTCCACCATGGTGTTGAGCGTTTCCTTCAGCTGAAGGATTTCGCCTGACACGTTGACGGTAATCTTCTTCGACAAATCGCCCTTGGCCACCGCGGTCGCGACTTCGGCGATGTTGCGGACCTGGCCGGTCAGGTTCGAGGCCATCGAGTTGACGCTGTCGGTGAGATCCTTCCAGGTGCCGGCGACGCCGCGCACCTGGGCCTGGCCGCCGAGTTTGCCTTCGGTGCCGACCTCGCGGGCAACGCGCGTGACTTCGCCGGCAAAGGCGTTGAGCTGGTCCACCATGGTGTTGATGGTGTCTTTCAGCTCGAGGATCTCGCCGCGGACATCGACGGTGATCTTTTTCGACAAATCGCCGCCCGCGACCGCGGTCGTCACCTCGGCGATGTTACGGACCTGCGCGGTGAGGTTCGAGGCCATCGAGTTGACGCTCTCGGTCAAGTCCTTCCAGGTGCCGGCGACGCCGAGCACGTTGGCCTGGCCGCCGAGCCGGCCCTCGGTGCCGACCTCGCGCGCGACGCGCGTGACTTCGCCGGCGAAGGCGTTGAGCTGGTCGACCATCGTGTTGAGCGTTTCCTTCAACTGAAGGATTTCGCCCGAGACGTTCACCGTGATCTTCTTGGAGAGGTCGCCGCTCGCGATGGCGGTGGCAACGTCGGCGATGTTGCGGACCTGCGCGGTGAGGTTCGACGCCATGAAGTTGACGTTGTCGGTGAGGTCCTTCCAGGTACCGGCGACGCCCGGCACCTGGGCCTGGCCGCCGAGCTTGCCTTCGGTGCCGACCTCGCGCGCGACGCGCGTCACTTCCGAGGCGAACGAGTTGAGCTGGTCCACCATGGTGTTGATGGTGTCCTTCAGCTCCAGGATTTCGCCGCGCACGTCCACCGTGATCTTGCGCGACAGGTCGCCGCGGGCCACGGCGGTGGTGACGTTGGCGATGTTGCGCACCTGTGCGGTGAGATTGCCGCACATCGCGTTGACGCTGTCGGTGAGATCCTTCCAGGTGCCGGCGACACCTGGCACGATGGCTTGGCCGCCAAGCTTGCCGTCGGTGCCGACCTCGCGCGCCACGCGCGTCACTTCCGAGGCAAAGGAGCGGAGCTGGTCCACCATCGTGTTGATGGCTTCCTTGAGCTGAAGGATCTCGCCGCGGACGTCGACCGTGATCTTCTTCGAGAGGTCGCCGTTCGCAACTGCGATCGTCACCTCGGCGATGTTGCGAACCTGGTTGGTCAGGTTGTTCGCCATCGAGTTGACGCTCTCGGTCAGATCCTTCCAGACGCCGGTCACCTCAGGCACCTGGGCCTGGCCGCCGAGCTTGCCTTCGGTGCCGACCTCGCGCGCCACGCGCGTCACCTCGGAGGTGAACACGCCGAGCTGCTTGATCATGGTGTTGACGATGGTCGCCGACTGCAGGAATTCGCCGCGCAGGGGGCGTCCATCGACGTCGAGCTTGACGGTCTGGAGCAGGTCGCCCTGCGCCACGGCTGCGACCGCGCGCGTCACCTCGCGCGTCGGCCACAGCAAATCGTCGATCAGCGTATTGACCGAGCCTTCCATGTCGGCCCAGGAGCCGGAGGCCAGCCCAAACTTCACGCGCTGGCGGGTCTTGCCCTCGCGGCCCACCACCTGGCCGACCAGTTCGAGCTGCTGCGCCATGCGCTGATTGGCGGCGATGATGTCGTTGAAAGTGTCGGCGAGCTTGCCGTCGATGCCGAGATAGTCGCCGCTCATGCGCACGGAGAAATCGCCGTTGCGCATGGCCTGCAGGGCGAGCAGCAATTCTGCCCGGGAATCGGGCTCCGACATGCCGTTGGTTTTTGGCTTTGGAACGCGACGACCGGAACGTGATGCAGATCCGGGATCGAGGTCGCTCATAATTTGTCCCCCGCAGGCGTCAGCCGATTCCCAGGCAAGACGCGGATTATCAAAATAGAGCGTCAGCCAAATTCGAAATCAAGCGCCAACGTTACGGCGCCAGGACGTGGAACCTGCTTTGCTCAGCCCGATTAACATAATAGCGATACCTCGGAATGGTTCCATTGGGTTCCTGATTTCGGCCGAGGGAAGACACCTTGGGGCCCCGTTTCGGGCCTCGGTCATCGCTTCCGGAACGGACCGCTGGTCCTGCTGTTAGCCTCGAATACAGGGAGAGCGCACATGAAAGCAGGATTTGCCGTGATCGGCACGGTGATGTTGTTGGCTGGATCGGCGTTCGCACAAGGCGGCGCGCCCAGCGGCCGTGGTGCGGTGACCGGCGACCCCGCCGCAAGCTCCGCCACCCCACGCGCGGACACACCAACTACGGGTGCGTCGACCCGCTCTAATCCCAGCGGTAGCGGCACCTCGACTTCGGGCGGCAAGGATGACAATGGGGATGCCGGCCGGGACCGGATGCCGGAGAGCGACCGCACCGTGCGGCCGGAGAGCCAGCAAAGTCATCCGAGCAAGAAATAAACGGCTACTTGTCTGCCATGGTGCGCTCGGCGTCTTTGACCTGTGAGCGCAACAGCGGGAGCTGCTCGCGCGCGAATGTTGCAAGCGCGGCATTGTCGGGCGCCTTCAGATAGCGCTCGAGCAGGTCGATCACCGATTCATACTCGGGAATCTGCGCGGCATAGAAGCTTCTGACGAAAGTCGGTCCGTCCGAAGTTTCGGGCTCGACCAGGCTCGCGCTCGCCGAGGTCGTCTTGGCGACGCGCGGTTCGGTGCCGATCGTCTCCTGAATCTGTTTCAGGGCCTTGTCGCGCCGGGCTGCTTCTTCGGCGCGCAGGGCGGCGAGGTTCTTGACCTCGGCATTGCCCTTCAGGTCGGTGCTCTCCAGCAAGCCCTGCTGAAAGCGGCTGAAAGTGTAGAGGTCGCTGATGGTCTCGGTTGCGGTCGGCGTGCGGCCGGTCGGCCGTCGCTCTCCGGTGCTGTCGGCAAGCGGTGCAGTGCTGATGAACGCCAAAACCATCGCGAGAAGAATCCGCATGGACGTCCAATGGCGGATGGCGGTCGAAAGTTCCGCAGATGTTACGATCCGGTAAGGGCGGTTGCGACGCGTCGGTTCCGTCCCCAATTCATGTTGATGAAACAGTCCGAGATCTTCAGGGATAACGCCGGCAACTGCCTCCAGCTCGCCGAGAGGGCCGAAGCACAGCCGGCACACAATCGTTTTCTGCGCATGGCGAATGCGTGGACGGCACTTGCCGACGAGCAGGATTGGCTCGACGGCGAGGTGCCGCCCGTTCCAACGCGCAGGCCTCAAAAGCAGGATGCGTAATTCTGTCGTGTTCGTGGATCTGCGTGTGAGACTGCGCACGGACAACAAGCAGGATCATTCGTAACAGTCGATCGCGTTGATTTCCTGTTTCAGGAGGTTTTTGCAATGGCTCCACGTCTGGCTCTTCTTTCGCTCATCCTCGCCTTTGGCATGTCGGTCGCGTTCGCCACCGTGACGACAGTGCGGCAGGTGCATCACGAAAATGCATCGACCCCGGTGCACTCAGCGCACAGTTAGCAGTCTGATCTCGCGGGTCGGAACCTTCGACGCTCCGGCGCGTAAGCGCTTCGAGACAGCAAAGAGGCGAGAGCTATCATGGCCCATTCCGACCAAGGCATCATCAGAGATCAGCGCGGTGAACAGCAGCCGCGGGACAAGCAGCGTGCGCAGACCGTGCACAAGTCGGAGCCAAAGGGCTCGCCCTCTCGTGAGGCCACGCGCGATCCCAAGCTGAACGACAACAGCAAGACGCCCGGTTCCGGCATGGCGCCGGATGATTCCGGCGACGCGCCGAGCGGTTAATTCCTTCAGGAACGAATTCACACGCGAAGAGTCGAGGGATTGCTTCCGGTTGTCATGCCCCCGGTGATCCGGAAGTAATCTCCAAGGACGGCCCTGGCACCCCGTGCCGGGGCCGTTTGCTTGAGCCTCAGGCTGGACTAATCCTCGGAGCCGCGCTCGGGATGCGGTTGCGTATGGCCGTCCGGGCCGCGCCCGAAAACTCCGAACCTGCTCGATTTGACATTCGCCCCTGCATCGACTGCGGCGGTGGCCAGTCCGAGCTTCAGGAGCTCGCGCACGGCCGCGGCTCGCGTCGGCATGCGATGTTTGAACCGGAAGTCGTCCACCGCGGCCAGTTCTTCCGGTGACAGCATGACCTGGAGCCGCTCGGCGCGAAGGTCGTTCATGATCAATCACCCAAAATGAGCAAGTTGAGTAGTTTACTCAACGAACTCATTCGGCCGCGGTTCCACAAGATGCGGCTATGACGCCAAGTTAGACAGAAAATATAATAAAATCAATAACTTATGTGATGCAAAGATCCTTTGACAGGTGTATACTCCCGGCAAATGGGAGAGACGTCATGTCGAACGAAGTCAGATTGCCCCGCACACATGTCGAAGAGAGCGAAGCACCCAGGCCGGTGCGTCCCAGCCACCAGAAGGTCATCGAGCAGGTCGAGCGCTGGGCCAACAGCCCGGGCCTTCAACCGCCGAGATTGCAGCCGTCAATGCATGCCAAAGCGGGCTAACGCTTCGTAAGGGGAGAACCCTTTGCTGATGGCGAATGGGCTGACCGGTGCGGTTTGCGGGAGACGATGCGCAGCTTGCGCCTGAGCCCCCAGGCCAATACCGAAACCACGGCCCAAGCTATCAACGCGGCGGCGAAAGCGCCCGGAACGCTTGCGGCCACGGTAACATGAAAGACGGCGGCGAATGCCAGGAGACCGATGCTTCCCCAGGCGGCACCAGCCGCGTCGAGCCCGGCGGCCTCTTGTCCGCGGCGCGTGCCGCTGAGGCCGGCCTTCTCCTTGGTGCGCCGTTCATGGCTTTCGACCAGCGTTGCGCTCGCGCAGAAGATGGCGGGAAGCGCAAGGAAAAGTCCGCCGACGGAAACACCGAAGCGCGCTCCCAGCACCCCCGTGAGCACGGTCGCCAGGCCACCGAGCAGGAAACGAATGCCGTATTCGTACCAGCGCGTCTGCTTCAGCGCGGAGAGCGACAGCTTGACCGGCATCAGGCCGCACCTCCAAAGCCGGCGAGCAGGCCGAAGGCGACCGCAAGCCACACGATACCAGCAAGGACGGTCGCCGGCAGCGCGGACACACAGTATCTGATCAGCAGATGGCAGACGACGACGCTGTAGCAGCCGAGCGCGACCGCGCCATAGATCATCGTCCAGCTTTCTGCCGCGGCATATTGCGGGCCGTGCTGGACGACGGCGATGCCGAGCGTCGCCAGTGCAACTGACGGTGCTGCGCCGAGCAACCCCGCAAAGCTTTTGGGTTTGAGCATATCGCCCAAGATCGCAAAAGCGGAGACGATGATGCCACCGGCGATGAAGCGCACGACATATTCGGTCATGGCCGTTTCCGCCAAGTGAGCTGCTTGCGCAACGATTGCGTCAGTGTCCATGGCCGCAAGAGTCTCTCTACGGCCGCGCCCAGCGCAAAGCCTGCGACGACGTCGCTTGCCCAATGCGCGAGTACCGCAATCCGTGTCAGCGAAAGTGCGACCGCAATCGCACGCACCAACCGACGCGGCGTTTTCGGCAGCAGGCCCGCCGCCGAGGCAAGTGCGCCCATATGGACCGCGTGACCGGACGGGAAGGCGTCGCGCGCCTGTCCTGAGATGGGTACTCCATGTCGGTGTCCGCGTATGGTCAGCCGGTCTGGCCTGGTCTGATCGAATATGGATTTCAGGACATGCGGGAGGACGGCAGTCGCCAGCGACACGGCCAGAACGTGATTTGCAACGGGGCGCTGTTGGGGCTGCCAAATATGAGTGTAGAGCCACCCTGCCGCGGCCAGCGCGAGCAGCACGTGCTCGTCGGCAGCCCAGGTCAATGTCTGCGCCGTGTGCTCGATGCCTGAATTGGTGTGATCAGCGATCGTATCCGCGATCGCGGTGTCGATCCGGCTAGGTTTAACCTCTACTAATGCCATCGGTCTGCAAGCGTGATGTCCTTCATGACAGTTTTGTAAAGCCCGGAGACAAAGAAGGTTCCTGGGCTCTGCCTCGTGGCATAAGTCTGCCGCGCCGACTACGGCTGTCCCGATCCACCAGCGGACCCATACACCTAGCCGGTCGCATTGCTCGCGTCGGCCGCGGCACGCTGCACATAAATCGAGGCCAGTTCGGCGGGCTGGCCGGAACGGCCGAGCGGCGTCATGCCTCCGCTGTCGAAGAGGCCAGCGAAGCAGCAGCGAGCGTTGCGCTCGCCGCTTGGACGACGTGCCGGCGGGATACTGAAGTCTTGTCGTGATGTGTCATGACGATCTCCGCGATCTTCGATCTCACTGCGCGGAGACAGGCATCGTTGCAAAACGAGAGGACGCCGGTAGGGCCGGCGTCCTCGTAAGATGTTTACTTGGTCTGACCGACGCTCGGCGCCTTACCGAGCTCCTTGGCCATGTCGAGATGGTGCTTGAGCGCCGGCAGCGTCTTGCCGGCCCAATCCTTCAGGTCGGAATTGTCGCCGCCCTTGGCGTAACGCTCGAACAGCGAGACTGCGTCCTCATGGGCGCTGACCTGGTACGAATTGTAATCCGAACTGAAGTCCTTGCCATTCGCGCTCTTGAGCTTGTCGAGTTTGCTCTGATGCGAGCTGTCGAGTGCTGTCGGCAGGGTCGCCTGCACCTTGCCGCCGCTGACAAGGCCCTTAAGTTCGCTGCTGGTCTTGGTGTGGTCGGTCACCATCTGTTGCGCAAAGGTCTGCTCCTGCGCGTTGCCTTTCTGCTCGGCGAGCTTGCTCGACTCGATCTCGAACATATCGCTGATGGCGACTTCCTTGACGAAGTCGGCAGTGGCGGGCGCGACGCCGAGCGCCGAGTTGACGCCGGTTTTCTCGCCGAGCGACTGGGCGAGTGCGGGGCCTGCGAGCAGCACGCAAGCAGCTGCGATAATCATTCGTTTCATGGTCCGATCCCTCCGAATGGGCGCGCAGCCTCTCGCCGCGCGACGTTGCGCCCACCAACACACTGCAGCGGCCGGAGTTCCTAACGGCTAATCCGTCGGTCTCCGCCCGCTCCGCGGGTTGATTGGATCGGTAGGCTTGCGCCGAAGCCGTTCGGGCAGAAACGGCTCGCTCGGCGTGGCAGTGGCCTCGGCACGCACGTCTGCATGGCGTTGTGCCCGTTCATGCGGCGTCCGGTTGTCGTTGATCTGCCGCTTCACGTCGAGGCCATCCACGGGATCGTTGACGCCGTGCTGGATATCGCGGAAATCGCTCATGCTTCACCTTATTCGTTTCCAGGTAGGATCTTTTCCAGCACCTGCCGCGCCGCCCCCTTGATCACTCCGCTCTCGTTGGGATCGCCCTTCAGCAGCGCAAGCGAGAAGTTCTTGGCCTGCTGCAAGGTGATGTGCGGCGGCAGCGGCGGCACTTCGGGATCGGTCTTCACCTCCAGCACCACCGGCATCTCGCTCGCCAGCGCCTGCTCCCAGGCCGAGCCCAGCAGCCGCGGGCTGTCGACATAGATGCCGGAGAGGCCGATCAGTTCGGCAAAGCGCGAATAGGACACGTTTGGTATGCGCTGCGACGCCTCGAATTTCGGATCGCCGTTGATGACGCGCTGCTCCCAGGTCACCTGGTTGAGGTCTTCGTTGTTGAAGACGCAGACGATGAAGCGCGGATCCTTCCAGTCGCGCCAATACTTGGCGGCGGTGATCAGCTCGGCCATGTTGTTCATCTGCATCGCGCCGTCGCCGACGAGTGCGATCACCGGGCGGTCGGAATGGGCGTATTTCGCGGCGAGCGCATAGGGCACCGCGGCACCCATCGAGGCGAGCCCGCCTGAGAGCGAGGCCGTCATGCCGCGGCGCATCTTCAGGTCGCGCGCGAACCAGTTGGCGCAGGAGCCGGAATCGCTGGTGACGATGGCGCGGTCGGGCAGGCGCGGAGACAGCTCCCAGGCGACGAGCTGCGGATTGACCGGTGCTGCGGGCTGATGTGCCCGATCATCGAGCGTCTTCCACCATTTCGCGACGTCGTCCTGGATACCCTGGCGCCAGGCGCCATCGCTCTTGGGTTTCAGTCGCGGCAGCAGGGCGCGCAGCGTCTCGGCGGCATCGCCGACGAGGCCGACCTCCATGGGAAAGCGGATCGACATCATGCTGGCGTCGATGTCGATCTGCACGCCGCGCGCCGCGCCTTCCTTCGGCAGGAATTCGGCATAGGGAAAGGCGGAGCCGACCATCAGAAGTGTGTCGCATTCCATCATCATGTTGTAGCTGGGTTCGGTGCCGAGCAGGCCGATCGAGCCGGTGACCCACGGCAGATCGTCGGGGAGCGCCGCCTTGCCGAGCAGCGCCTTGGCGCAGCCGGCGGACAAGCGGTCGGCGACCGCGATCACCTCCTCGGTGGCGTGGAGCGCGCCGGCGCCGATGAGCATCGCGACCTTCTTGCCGGCATTGAGCACCTCGGCGGCACGGTCGAGGTCAGCGTCACGAGGCTTGATGCTTGGAGCGCTATAGCCAATGCCGGAGTGCAGAGTGCCGTGAGCGCGCGGCGGGTCCTCGTAGGGCTCCTCCTGGATATCGTTGGGCAGGATGATCACCGTTGGCGTCCGCCGGGCCAGCGCGATCCGGATCGATCGATCGATCAGATGCCGGATCTGCGCCGGCGAGGAGGCCTGCATGACGTAGGCGCCAGCCACATCCTTGAACATCGAGACGAGATCGAGTTCCTGCTGATATTGCCCGCCCAGCGCATTGCGTGCCTGCTGGCCGACGATCGCGAGCACGGGCTGGTGATCCAGCAGGGCATCGTAGAGCCCGGTGATCAGATGCGAGGCGCCGGGGCCCGAAGTTGCGATACAGACCCCGAGTTGGCCAGAGAACTTCGCATAGGCGCTCGCCATGAAAGCGGCCATCTCCTCATGCCGGGTCTGAACAAAGCCGATCTTGCCCTCAGCACGCTGAAGGGCTCCGAACACGCCGTTGATGCCATCGCCAGGATAGCCAAAGAGGTGGCGCACGCCCCATTGATGCAGACGTTGAACGATGAAGTCGGAGACGGTCTGGGACATCAAGGGCGGCCCTTCGTTTTCCGGTATTTTGTTTCCGGGATTTGAAGTTGAGAGAACCACCCGTTTCCGGCGATGTTCCTCAAGTCTGACGGAACATGCCGGAACGATCGCGCACCTCTTCGGGTTGTCTCCACAATCGGCTGAGTGGAGAATTGAGATGTTGAATCAGGGTGAACTGGACCAAAACGAGATGGGTCGGTTGATCGGCAGCGACAAGGTCGAGGGAACATCGGTCTACGGTGCCGATCGCAACAAAATCGGCTCGATCGAACGCGTGATGATCGACAAGATCAGCGGCAAGGTGTCCTACGCCGTGCTCGGCTTCGGCGGATTTCTGGGCCTCGGCAACGACCACTATCCGCTGCCGTGGCAGTCGCTGAAATACGACACGGAGCTCGGCGGTTACGTCACCGGCATCACCACCAAGGAACTGGAAGGCGCGCCCAAATACGGCGAACGGAGTGATTGGAACTGGGGTGATGACGCCGCGGTTCGCGGGATCAACTCCTATTACGGTGTCCCCTTCGCGTAAGCGTTTCCACCGAAAGGAAGCTCGATGAGCAAGGAGCGGCCTAACGACGATCCCCGGCAGCAGAGCGACTGGGGTTCGCACAAGCAGACGGACAAGCCCTGGAAGGGCACTCCGGAAAAGGAGCAGGGATCGGACGAGGTGAAACCCGATCTCGAGAAATGGCACGCGACGAAGACGCACTGAGACCGGGTGCGCTTCCCATGAGATATCGAGGCGAGCGCGGCATGCACTGTGCCGCGCTCGCTTTTTGGGCAGGGCGTTCACGAACGCGATGGTGCTCGCAACAAGCGGAACCATGATCAGGAGTTGCAGTTGGGCTCGCGGCGCGTGTGCCGGCCTTGGCGGCTCTGCCGCCAGTTTGATCCCCGAGAAAGGTGTTCACCGTGGATGCTCAAACACGGGAGCGTGGACCGTCCGCGGAGCAGCCGCAGAGGGCGAAGGAAGCTCCGAAGATATCTCCTGATCAGGCCCGTGACGCCACGGACTCGAAGCCGGCCAAGGCGCCGTCGCTGCGAGAGCGGATTCGCGAGCATTGGTTGCTGGCAAGCGTTGGCACCATCGTCTTGCTCGCGGCCCTTATCGGCGGAGTGCTCTATTGGCTCCAGGTGCGCCACTATGAATCCACCGACGATGCCTTCGTCGCCGCGCGCAGCTTTTCCGTGGCCTCCAAGGTTGGCGGCTACGTGACCGACATACCCGTGACGGACAACCAGCATGTCAAAGCCGGGGACCTTCTCGCCAAGATCGACGAGCGCGACTATCGCATCGCCATCGATCAGGCCAATGCGCAGGTCGCGGTCGCCAGGGCGAACATCGCCAATGTCGAGGCGCAGATCGTCTCCCAGCAGGAGCAG
The DNA here is from genome assembly GCF_023073515.1 of Bradyrhizobium sp. 17. Taxonomy (NCBI): domain Bacteria; kingdom Pseudomonadati; phylum Pseudomonadota; class Alphaproteobacteria; order Hyphomicrobiales; family Nitrobacteraceae; genus Bradyrhizobium; species Bradyrhizobium sp. 17. The sequence continues at coordinate 99,562 of NZ_JADPJQ010000125.1, forward strand.
ATCAAGCAGGCGGAGGCGCAGCTCGAACAGGCCCAGGCCCAGCTCCAGTTCTCGCAGGAAGAGTTCGCGCGCGCCCAGGATCTGGTCGAGAAGGGGGCCGGCACCGTGCAGCGCCAGCAGCAGACCCGCTCCGACCTTCAGGCGCAGCAGGCCAACACTGAACGCGCGAAGACCGCGGTGACGGCTGCGCAAGTTGGCATCAAGTCGCTGCACGCGCAGCTCGAGGGCGCCCGGGCGCAGCTCCACCAGTCGCAGGCGCAGCTCGATCAGGCCAAGCTGAACCTGCAATATACCGGCGTGGTTGCGGCGCAGTCCGGCCGCGTCGTCAAGCTCAGCGGCGCCAAGGGCACTTTCGTTACAGCCGGACAGAGCCTGATGATGTTCGTGCCTGACGAGGTCTGGATCGTCGCCAACTACAAGGAGACGCAGCTCAACGACATGCGGCCGGGTCAGCCGGTCGAGATCCGCATCGATGCCTATCCCACGCGCAAGCTCACCGGCCATGTCGAGTCCGTGCAGCCGGGCTCCGGCACCGCGTTCAGCCTGTTGCCGGCGGAGAACGCCACCGGAAACTACGTCAAGGTGGTGCAGCGCGTGCCGGTGAAGATCGTGGTCGACAGCTGGCCGGCCGATCTGCCCGTTGGTCCCGGCATGTCGGTCGTGCCCTGGACCAGGGTGCGATGACCGACACGGCGCAGGGCAGTGCGTCCGCGGACGGCTGGTCGCCGGAGCGCTCGGCGGCGGGCGGTCACAATCCCTATCTCATCGCGTTCGTCGTCTCGATCGCGACCTTCATGGAGGTGCTCGACACCACCATTGCCAACGTTGCCTTGCGCCACATCGCCGGTGGGCTTGCCGTCGGCATCGACGAGAGCACCTACGTCATCACCAGCTATCTCGTCGCCAACGCCATCGTGCTGTCGATCTCGGGCTGGCTGTCGACCGTGATCGGCCGCAAGCGCTTCTACATGATCTGCGTTGCGATCTTCACGGTCTCCTCGCTTTTGTGCGGCTTCGCCTGGAATTTGCAGGCGCTGGTGCTGTTCCGCATCCTTCAGGGCCTTGGCGGCGGCGGCATGGCGACCAGCGAGCAGGCGATTCTTGCCGACTCCTTTCCGCCGCACAAGCGCGGCCAGGCCTTCGCGATCTACGGCGTCGCCGTCGTGGTCGCACCCGTGATCGGTCCGACGCTCGGCGGCTGGATCACCGACACCTACACCTGGCACTGGGTGTTCCTGATCAACGTCCCCATGGGATTGCTGTCGCTGTTTCTGGTCGGCACGCTGGTCAACGAGCCCTCGGATGCGGAGGAGGAGCGGGAGAAGCTGCTGAGCAAGGGCCTGCGGGTCGACTATGTCGGCTTCCTGCTGGTCGCGATCGGGCTCGGCTCGCTTGAATACGTGCTCGACGAAGGCCAGCGCAACGACTGGTTCGGCTCGAACATGATCGTGTTCTTCGCGGTACTTTCGGCCATGTCACTGCTTGCGCTGATCCCGTGGGAGCTGACGCGGGAGGATCCCATCGTCGATCTCCGCCTGCTGGGCCGTCGCCAGTTCGCCGCCTGCTTCCTGGTCATGCTTGCGACCGGCGCGGTGCTGATCTCGACGACACAGCTTTTGCCGCAACTGCTCCAGAGCGATTTGAACTACACCGCCATGCTGGCCGGTCTCGCTTTGTCGCCCGGCGGCGTCGCGACCCTGGTGCTGATGCCAGTGGTCGGCCGCCTCGTCAGCAGCGTGCAGCCGAAATATCTCATCATGTTCGGTGCCGCCATCGTCGCCTTCTCGATGTGGCATCTCACGGGCCTTACCGGCGATATCACCTACGGCTATGCCGCGATGTCGCGGATCTTCCTCGCGCTCGGTCTTCCTTTCCTGTTCCTGCCGGTCACGACCGCGTCCTATGACGGTGTGCCGCCCGACAAGACCAACCAGGCGTCGGCGCTGATCAACGTCGCCCGCAATATCGGCGGCTCCATGGGCGTCGCGCTGGCGCAGACAATTCTGGCGCAGCGCCAGCAATTCCACCAGAGCCGCCTGATCGAGCACGCCGCGCCATCGGACCTCGGCTATCAGCAGACCATCGAGACGATGACCCGCTTCTTCCAGGCTCAGGGCTCGAACGCGAGTGATGCAGCCTCGCAGGCGGTCGCCTGGGTTGGGCGCACCTTGCAGCAGCAGGTCGATTTGCTCGCTTATATCGACGTGTTCTGGACGCTCGCGATCATCGCGGTGCTGATGATCCCGACCGCCGCGGTGCTGCGCCCGATCAAGCTGGGCGCTCCCGCGCGGGGGCATTGAGCAATGGCCGTTCGGAGAGAAAGGGTGACCGCGGCGCAAAAGTCTGGCTAGACTGGTCCGAACGTCAAGCAAGAGCCCGGGAGGTAGTTTAAGTGAAGACCGCGATCACCGAACTGTTCGGCATCGAGCACCCCATCATCCAGGGCGGCATGCATTTCGTCGGCTTTGCCGAGCTGGCGGCTGCCGTCTCCAATGCCGGCGGACTCGGCATCATCACCGGTCTCACGCAGAAGACGCCGGAGCTGCTGGCAAAAGAGATCGCACGCTGCCGCGATATGACCGACAAGCCGTTCGGCGTGAACCTCACTTTCCTGCCGACCTTCGCCGCGCCGCCTTATCCGGAATACATCGCCGCCATCGTCGAAGGCGGCATCAAGTCCGTGGAGACCGCCGGCCGCAGCCCGGAAGCCTACATGCCGGCGCTGAAGGCTGCCGGGATCAAGGTCATCCACAAATGCACCTCGGTGCGCCACTCCCTGAAGGCCGAGCGCATCGGATGCGACGCCGTCAGTGTCGACGGCTTCGAGTGCGGCGGCCATCCCGGCGAGGACGACATTCCCAACATGATTCTGCTGCCGCGCGCGGCGGAGGAATTGAAGATTCCGTTCGTCGCGTCCGGTGGCATGGCGGACGGCCGCAGCCTCGTCGCGGCGCTGTCGCTGGGGGCGGCCGGCATGAACATGGGCACGCGCTTCATCGCCACCAAGGAAGCCCCGGTGCATCAGAACGTCAAGAACGCGCTGGTCGCGGCGACCGAACGCGACACCCGCCTGATCATGCGGAGCCTGCGCAACACCGAGCGCGTGCTGAAGAACGCCAATGTCGACCGCCTGCTCGAGATCGAACGCGAGAAGGGCGACAAGCTGAAGATCGACGACATCCACGACCAGGTCGCGGGCGTCTATCCCAGGATCATGCTGGATGGGCAGATGGACGCCGGCGCCTGGAGCTGCGGAATGGTCGCAGGCCTCATCCACGACATCCCCACCTGCAAGGAACTCGTCGACAGGATCATGGCTGAGGCGGAAACCATCATCCGTACCCGTCTAATGGGGTTTCTTGAAGAGACGGGTGCACCGCGAAAGGTCGCCTGACACCGCCAAACTTCTTAACCACGGCGGCAGCTGACCGCTGGAATTGCGCGCGACGCCTCCTAAATAGAGGTAAATTACCTCTTAACAATCAATTTCAGGAGGCGTCCGTGATTCTGAAGAGCGCTCCTTTTGCAATGGCCGTTGCCCTCGTGCTCGCATGGGGCGGCGTCGCGCGCGCTGACGACTACAAGCCCGACGACTATCTCGGCCTCGATCTTTCGAAGGCGGTGTTGTCGCCCAAGCGGCTCGGGCCCGAAACCCGGTTCGCGCCGGTCGCGCTGGAGGCGCGCGGTGGCAACGAGGCGCAGGCGCGCGCCGAGCCGGTCGACGGGCCGAAGAAGGTCGCCGCCGAACGCGTGCGCGTGTCGGAGCCGAAGGTCGCGCACGTCAAGCCCGCGCAGCCACGCGGCGCGGCACGCACCAAGCTCGCGCATCGCCACGGCAATCCGCTCGACGCGCAGGCGATGGACACCCGGATCCAGACCTGGCCGTGCCGCAGCGGCGGCATCTGCAACTGGAAGCACTAGGTCAGCTCCGAGCCGTCATCCGGCACGTTGCAAAACCGTAGGCCCGCGGTCAAGAAACCGTAAGCCGGGGGTCAAACGACGCAGGCACCTTCCGTCGCTAGTCGACGAAGGTTTCCTGAATGGTAGCGCTCCGCGCCTCGCGCGCCTGGACTCGGCGGCAATTCCTGGTCCGTTCCACCTCGAGCCTCGCCGTTGCCGCGCTCGCAACGCCGCATCTCAGCCGCGCCGCGGATCGTCCGCAGATCGCAGGCGGCATCCAGTCCGGCGACGTCTCGGATGGCTCCGCCGTGATCTGGGCGCGCGCCGACAGGCAGGCGCGGATGCGGGTGGATTATTCATCCGTGGAAAGCTTCAAGACCGTGATCGCGTCGGCTTCGAGCGATGCGTCGCCCGATGACGACTTCACCTCGAAACTGCTGCTGGACGATCTGCCGCCCGGGCAGGACATCTTCTATCGTGTGCGCTTCGACGATGCCGGTGAAAGTCGCATCGGCCATTTCCGCACTGCGCCGGCTGCCGGCCAGTCGATCTCGTTCCTGTGGTCCGGCGATACCGCGGGGCAGGGTTGGGGCATCGACACATCGCGCGGCGGCTACCGCAGCTATCGCACCATGCTCGACAATCGCCCGGACTTCTTCATCCACTCGGGCGATCACATCTACGCCGACTGCACGATCCCCTCCGAGCAGAAGCTGCCGAACGGCGAGATCTGGCGCAATGTCGTGACCGAGGAGAAATCAGAGGTCGCGCACACGCTGGCGCAGTTCCGCGGCAATTACAAATACAACCATCTCGACGAGCACTTCCGCGCCTTCCACGCCGAGGTGCCGATGTTTGCACAATGGGACGACCACGAGGTCACCAACGATTGGTCGCCGACCGGCAGCTATGACGCCGCCGGCCACGAGGATGACGGCACCCCGCGCCTGGTCGCGCGCGCCCGTCGCGCGTTCTTCGACTTCATGCCGATCCGCGACATCGGCGCGCGAAAGGGGCGGGTCTATCGCAAGATCGCCTATGGTCCGCTGCTCGACGTCTTCATGATCGACATGCGCAGCTATCGCGACGAGAGCTGGAACAAGGGCGACGATCATCGCGGCTGGATCCTGGGTGCCGAGCAGCTCGCCTGGCTGAAGCGTGAAGTCGCGGCCTCGCGCGCGACCTGGAAGGTGATCGCGGCCGATCTGCCGATCGGCCTGGTCAGTCTCGATGCGGTCGCGCTGGGTGATGGGCCGCCCGACCGGCGCGAGCACGAGATCGCCGATCTTCTCGCGTCCATCAAGCGCGCCGGAATCCGCAACATCGTCTGGCTCACCGCCGACATGCACTACACCGCCGCGCATTATTACGATCCGAACAGGGCGCAATTCCAGGAGTTCGAACCGTTCTGGGAGTTCGTCTCGGGGCCCTTGCACGCCGGAACCTGGGGCCCGGGCGAGCTCGACAATACCTTTGGTCCGGTCGCGATGTACCAGAACGGGTGCAGTGAGGCGCAGGGCGAAAACCTCGCGCCCTGTTTCGGACTGCAGTTCTTCGGCAAGGTCGACATCGATGGCCGAACCGGCGTGATGACCGTGACGCTGAAGGACGTCGACAACCGGGATCTCTGGTCGGTCGATATCGAGCCGCAGCCGCAGACGCGTCCAGCCGTGGTGGCGCAGCATTCCTAGGTCGCTAACCCGATCTTGATTGGCCGCCGTGCGTCTGCCGCACTATGCTGTCCGCTCCCGCCACCTCTTTTCCATCCCCGAAGAGTCTGCTCACGCAGCATCGCTGCTGGCCTCCGGCGGGCCGAACGATGTCAGGAACTTGTTCATGGATAATCTCAAGACACAGGGCATCAGCATGCCCAAGCTCGGCCTCGGGACCTTCCGCATGCAGGGCGATACCTGCCGCGCGGCGGTCGAGAGCGCACTGTCGATCGGCTATCGCCATATCGATACCGCAGAGATGTACGGCAACGAAGAACCGATCGGCGCGGCGCTCGCCGCGGCCCGGCTGCCGCGGGGCGAGCTGCACGTCACGACGAAAGTCTGGCACGAGAACCTCAGCCCCGACGCCATCCGTCGCTCTTTCGACGCCAGCCTGACCAAGCTCGGGCTCGATCATGTCGACCTCTATCTCGTGCACTGGCCGTCCAAGGCGGCGAACTGGGGTGCTGTGTTCGAGACCTTGATGACGCTGAAGCAGGAGGGGCGGACGCGGGCGATCGGCGTCGCCAATTTCACCGCGGCGCTGCTGAAGATCGCGGTCGAGGACATCAAGGCGCCGATCGCATGCAATCAGATCGAATACCACGCCATGCTCGATCAATCGAAGGTGCTGGCCTATCTCAACGCCAAGTCGATCCCGCTGGTCGCCTATTGCCCGCTGGCGCAGGGACGCATCGCGTCAGATGCGGTGCTGGCCGAGATCGGCGCCAAGCATAATGCAACTGCGGCGCAGGTCGCGCTAAAATGGCTGCTGGACCAGGACGGTGTCGCCGCGATCCCGAAAGCCTCGCGCCGAGAGAGCCAGCAGGCCAATCTCGACGCGCTGAAGATCACGCTCGACGATGCCGACCGCAACAAGATCGCCGCGCTGCCGAAGGACAGGCGCTGCGTCAATCCCGGCTTCGCGCCGGCATGGGACTGAGAGTCGACGCTGGGCCGCACCGCCGGACCCTCTCCCCTTGTGGGAGAGGGTGGCTCGCCGCGCAGCGGCGAGACGGGTGAGGGGTCTCTCTCCGCGCGCACATTTGTCAGTTTGAATTCGCCGAGGGATACCCCTCATCCGGCGCTTCGCGCCACCTTCTCCCACAAGGGGAGAAGGAAGAAGGCACGCAAAGAAAATGGCCCCGTGAAGGGCCATTTCCATATTGCGTTGCGCATTAGTCCCAATGATGACGGTGACCACGCTTGATCACGACGACGCGGTCGCGATGGCGCCAGCCGCGATGCCAGCCGTGATCGCGATGAATGCCGTATTCGGCGCGGGCGCCATACATGCCGTGATGATGACCACCGCGCTTGATCACTACCGTCTCCGCGCTGGCGAGCGTCGGCATTGCAACCGCGAGCGCGCCGACAGCGGCAAGCACATAACCAATCTTCTTCATGATGTCCTCCTCCAATGGAATGCAAATCTAAACGGCGCATTCGCGGGAACGTTCCGGAGGAATCGCAGGAGAATTCTGAACGCCTGTTCAGGTGAGTTAATCGCAGCGCTGTTGTGCAGGTGTTGGCGCGCCAGTGGCGACGTATTTGCCGTCCCTGATCGTGTATTCGCCGCGCTCACTGCGATTGTAGATTGCGCGCAAGCTGCCTTGCTTCGAGAGTAGGAGGCCGAACTCGCGGGTCTGCTGCAGCAAGGGGAAGTACACCATCACATTGAGCAGGCCGTCGGCGCTGACCATCGCCGATACCACTTCGTTTTCGTCCTTGGCCTCGCCGAAATTGCGCCGGTACATCACCCTTTCGTCCTTCCGGATCTCGTAAGTCAAGAGCGCGCCCTTCTCGCGGTCGGGCCGGCCGGCGCAATCGACCGCCCATGAGCCAAGCAGGCCCCATTGCTCGACGGTCGCCGCAAGCGACTCGGCACCGGCCGCGGGCGTGAACGCAACCCACAGCACTGCTGCCGCGATAGAGCGGCACAAACAACGTCTCATGTCCTGAAAGGCCCCACCTGCAAAGAATTCCGAAGTGTAGCATCCCGCGCGCCATCGTCCACGCTGACCGCCATTCGCGCGCGAATTTGATCCGCGTCAATGAGGCAGCCCGTTTCCCCGGTAGGATGGCGCTCCCGAAGGGAAATTGGATAAACCGATGCTGAATCAAGTCAGGGATTTCGCAGGCGAGGTGCTGCCGGGGAGCTGCGCCGTGCCGCCTTATTCCGAGAGCGCGTTTCTAGCCGAGCTGGGCGACCGCTTGAAGTCCTCGCGCATGCGCTGCGTCCTGTCGCGGCGGGAGCTCGCCCGCCGCTCCGGGATATCCGAGCGCTACATCGCCCAGATCGAGGCCGGAAAGGGCAACGTCTCGATTGTGCTGCTGCTGCGGCTGGCCTCCGCGATCCACGGCAGCCAGCCCCAGATCGTCTGAAGGCTCAAGCTCGATTCTCCACATTGGCACTGCGGGCCGGCACGCCGAACTCCTTGCGGCAGACCTCGGCCAGCACGGCCACGCCCTCGCGGATCTGCTGATGCGAGGGGCTCGCAAAGCACAGCCGCAGTCGCGATCTGGAGTGGTTTTTGTCAGTCGACCATTCCGGCCCCGGATTGATCGATACGCCGGCGGCAAGCGCGGCCTGATACAGCTTCAGCGTATCCACCTGATCGGGCAGCTTCACCCACAGGAAGATCCCGCCCTTGGGCTCCTCGAACTCGGCGGCCGTCCCGAACTGCTCGTTGACGGCCTCCATCAGCGTATCAAGCTTGGTCCGTAGCGCCTTCGTCAGTGCCGGCACGTGGGTCAAAAAATGCGGCTTGCAATAGGCAGCGAGCACCATCTGCTCCAGCGCGCCTGAGCCGGCGTCCGTCTTCAGCGCCAGCATCCGCGACATCAGATCCCAGGGCGCGACGATGAAGCCCACGCGCAGCGCCGGCGCGATCGACTTGGAGAACGAGCCGATATGGATCACGCCGCCGTTCGGGCTCATCGCATGGATCGCCGGCGGCCGCTGTCCCGACCAGACCAGATCGGCATAGCAATCGTCCTCGAAAACAGGCACGCCGTAGTCTGCCGACAGCCGCAACAGCTCGGTGCGGCGGCCCTCCGGCATGATGCTGCCGGTCGGGTTCTGCACGGTCGGAATGGTGTAGATGTATTTCGGACGGATGCGGCGGCCCTTGAGGTCGGCCAGCGTCGTGGCCAGCACGTCCATGCGCATGCCGTCGTGGTCGAGGGGAATGCCAATCACGTTGACTCCGAGCCGTGCCAGGCGGGTCAGCGAGCCCTGATAGCTATCCTGCTCGAAGATCACGGTGTCGCCGCGCGTCAGCAGCGTGGCGTTGACGAGGTCGAGCGCCTGCAGCGAGCCGGACACGATCAGGAGATCGTCGAGCGTGCAGTTGATGCCGGCATCGCGCTTGAGTTTTGCCACCAGGAATTCGCGCAAGGGCAGATAGCCCTGGGGACCATGTGCCAGCCCGTAAGTGGCGAGCGAGCGGCCTTCGCGTTGCAGAGCCAGATTGGCCGCCTCGATCAGATCATCGAGCGGCACCTGCTCGGAGTCGTTGTTGCCGCCGACAAAACTGTATTTGGCGAGGCCCGTCCAGCGCGCAGAGGGGGCCGGCAGCCCTGCGGGAAACAGGGGCGCAAAATCGAAGCTGGACGTCATGGGAGCGTTCCTCGTTGTTTTCTTTTTGAGCCGGCCGGCGTTGCGTCGGCCATGCCTATTTCTTTTGCCCGCATCCGGCGGACAGACGGCCTTAGTTCTTGCCGGCCGTCCGGGTCGGACGGCCCTGGCTGATGAAAGCGTAATGCGCATTGGCGACGCCGCCAACCATCAAGGCCTCGACAGCAGGCTCGGCGATCTCGCTTGCTGCGGCCCAATCGACCAGGAAATTGGCTCCGGTCCCGCCGCGTACGTCGTCGGTCGGAATGAAGATTGAGACGGTGGCGAGGGGCTTCAACGCGACGGGCGCCTTCAGATAGCTCTCGACCTGCTTGCCTGCGGTGTCGAAATAGGCGATGCGTTTGACAACCAGTGCTTGCGTCTCGGAGGCGTTGTGCACGCTCAGGGTCACCGAGAAGTCGACGCGCAGCTTGCCCTGGCTCATCGCGACACTGGAATAGGCGGGCACGTAGAACCCGCCGGCGACGGCGAGTTCTTCTTTCGGCAGTGCGGTGAGGGAATCTGCAAAGTTTTGTTCGATATTCACCTTGGATTGAGCGGCTGCGGGCACGGAGCAGGCGAGGGGGCATAGCAGCAGTGCAATGGCGAGCCCCATCCGCATGTGACGAATTGCTCGCTTGCCGCAACGCACTCGATCACTAGGGTGCGGCAAAACGGACCAATCTGGCATGCACGAGCTCATTCGCGACATCACTCTCTGTATCCTGTTTGCCTGGATGCTGGGCCTGCTTGCCCACTTCTCCAGGCAACCGCTGATCCTGGCCTATCTTATCGCCGGCTTCTGCATTGGTCCATTTGGCGCCGGCTGGGTCAAGTCGCAGGAATCGATCAGCGTCATCTCCGAGCTTGGCCTGATCTTCATGCTGTTCATGATCGGCCTGGAGATCGACCTGAAGAAGATCGTGCGGGCGGGAAAGGTCATCCTGTTCGCGGCGGGCGGCCAGCTCCTCGGCGGCTGCCTGCTCGGGGTGCTGTTCTTCGTCGGCATCGGCCTGTCGCTCGGGGGCGGACAGTTCGATGCGGTTTACCTCTGTGTCGCCTGCGCGCTGTCGAGCACCGTCATCATCGTCAAGGTGCTCTACGAGAAGCGCGAGCTCGACACGCTGCCCGGCCGCATCACCCTCGGCGTGCTGGTGCTCCAGGACATCTTCGCCATCCTGTTTCTAGCGGTGCAGCCGAGCCTTGCCAATCTGGAAATCAGCGTGATCCTGCTCTCGATCGGGCGGGTCGCGGTGCTGGTCGCCGCGGCACTGCTGGTGAGCCGCTACGTGCTGCCGCGCCTGTTTCACCAGATCGCCCGCCGCCCCGAGTTGATCCTGCTCGGCGCGCTCGCCTGGTGCTTCCTGGTCGCCGAGACCGCCGAGCGGCTGTCGCTGTCGCGCGAGATGGGCGCCCTGATCGCCGGCGTCTCGCTCTCGACCTTTCCCTACGCGCTCGATGTCACGGCCAAGGTCACCACGCTTCGCGATTTCTTCATCACGCTGTTCTTCGTCGCGCTCGGCATGACCATTCCCGTGCCCGGCCTCTCCGTGATCGGACTTGCCCTGATGATCGCGGCGTTCACGGTGGTGAGCCGCCTCGTGACCACCTTCGTCCCGCTCTATCTGATGAAGCAGGGCCTGCGCGCCAGCCTGTTGCCGGCCCTGAATCTCGCGCAGATCTCCGAGTTCTCGCTGGTGGTGATCCAGACCGGCGTTGCCGACCACCACATCGCAGCCCAGACGGCGAACGCGGCCTCCTTCGCCTTCGTGGTGCTGGCGGTGCTCTCGACCTTCGTGATGACCCGCAGCGACGAGATCACCCGCTGGGCGATCGGTCCCCTGAAGCGGATCGGCCTGCGCGATCTCGACCACGGCAATGGCCACGGCGAGGAAGGACACGAGGGCCATGGCGAGGCGCGCCGCATCGTCATCCTCGGCTTTTTCCGTGCGGCGAGCGCGCTGCTGGCCGAGATCGAGCGGCAGGCACCGGTGCTGCTCGAGCAGATCACCGTGATCGACTTCAATCCCAATGTGTACCAGACGCTGCTGTCGCGCGGCCTGCACGTGATCTATGGCGATATCAGCAGCGCCGACACGCTGCTCCATGCCGGCGTCGGCAAATCCGAGATGATCATCCTCAGCGTCCCGGATGCGCTTCTGAAGGGTGCCAGCAACGAGAAGCTGGTCCGCCACGTCCGCACCCTCAACCCGACCGCCATGATCATTGCCACGGCCGATCTGTTGTCGGATGTAGACGAACTCTACGCGGCTGGCGCCAGCTATGTCACCGTGACCCGGCTCAGCGACGCCCATGAGCTGTTCACGGTGATCGAGGCCGCCCAGGCCGGCCTGTTGGCCGACAAGCGGGCCGAGCTCGATCAGCGGCTCGGCGAGCGGCGCGAAGTGCTGCCCTGACCGCTCCCGGCCGGCTTCTCACCGGGCTTAGGCCCGACGCGAGCCGCCCGTCGGGCAGGGCTGCGGTCCGGCATATGCGGTTGCGCCGGGGACACTAGCGCCCCGGCTCAAGTCCGGCTAAGCCTCCGGGCCATAACCGATAGAGATTGGGAAATGCCGGATAACGTCCAGGAAGTCTTGCAGGCCTTTGCCCGGGGTGAGCTCGTGGTCGTCACCGACGACGAAGACCGCGAGGGCGAGGGCGATCTGATCGTCGCCGCCTCGTTCTGCACCGCCGAGAAGATGGCGTTCATCATCCGCCACACCTCCGGCATCGTTTGCGCCCCGATCACCAGCGAAGATGCGCGCCGCCTGCGGCTCGATCCGATGGTGGCCCACAACGACTCAGCGCACACCACCGCATTCACGGTCTCGATCGACTACAAGCCCGACGGCGGCACCGGCATCTCGGCCGAGGAGCGCGCCTCGTGCTGCCGCGCGCTGTCCAATCCCAATGCCGGCGCCAACGACTTCGCCCGTCCCGGTCACATCTTCCCGCTGATCGCCAAGGACGGCGGCGTGCTGCTGCGCTCCGGCCATACCGAGGCCGCGGTCGACCTGTGCAAGCTCTCCGGCCTGCCGCCGGTCGGCGTCATCAGCGAGTTGATGAACGACGACGGCAGCGTGATGAAGGGCGAGCAGGTCGCCCGCTTCGCCGCCCAGCACAAGCTCAAGCACGTCACCATCGCCGACATGATCGCCTACCGCCAGGTGCGCGAGAAACTGATCGAGCGGGTCTCGACCTTCGTCACCGAGAGCCCGATCGGGCCGCTGCAGGGCTATGCCTACCGCTCGCCGTTCGATTCCATCGCCCATGTCGCCTTCGTCTACAACGGCGTCGGCGACGGCAAGAACGTCCTGACACGCTTTCACAAGCCGAACATCGTCAAGGACATCTTCACCGGCCACAAGCGCATGGCGGCGGTGCTCGAGCACTTCAAGAAATCGGGCCGTGGCGTTCTGGTCTATCTGCGCGACGGTGCGGCCGGTGTCCCTGTGGCGCCGCTGCCCGATGAGAGCGCGACCGAGGCCGACCGCAACCGCCAGTGGCGCGAAGTCGGCGTCGGTGCACAGATCCTGCGCGATCTCGGCGTCACCTCGATCCGGCATCTCACCTCCTCGGTGCACGACTACAAGGGCCTTTCGGGCTTCGGCATCGAGATCGTCGCCAACGAGCTACTCGAAAGCTAGCGCTGTCATCCAGGGGTGCGCGAAGCGCATCCCCCGAGGCGCGCCTCGCGGGTCCCCGGGAATCACGCAGACCCGTACATCTGCAACGCAATTGCACTTGTTGCCGCGGCGCTTTACTTTGTCGGGCAAATTTTGACGGAACCAGACGAAAGGACGTTTCATGACCGCGCGCCCTCAGGCCAAGGACAAGCCGGCTTCGGCTTCTTTCCAGTGGGACGATCCGTTCCTGCTCGACGAGCAGCTCACCGAAGACGAGCGCATGGTGCGCGACACCGCGCGCGCCTACGCCCAGGACAAGCTGCTGCCGCGCGTCGCCAAGGCCTATCTCGAAGAGAAGACGGATCGCGAGATCTTCAACGAGATGGGCGAACTCGGCCTGATCGGCATCACGTTGCCGGAGGAATATGGCTGTGCCAATGCAGGCTATGTCGCCTATGGTCTGGTCGCGCGCGAGATCGAGCGGGTCGATTCCGGCTACCGCTCGATGAACTCGGTGCAGTCCTCGCTGGTGATGTATCCGATCTACGCCTATGGCGACGAGAACCAGCGCAAGAAGTACCTGCCGAAGCTCGCCAGCGGCGAGTGGGTCGGCTGCTTCGGGCTGACCGAGCCTGATGCCGGCTCCGATCCGGCCGGCATGAAAACGCGCGCCGAGAAGGTGTCGGACGGCTATCGCCTGACCGGCAGCAAGATGTGGATCTCGAACGCGCCGATCGCCGACGTGTTCGTGGTCTGGGCCAAGTCGGCCGCGCACGACAACCAGATCCGCGGCTTCGTGCTGGAGAAGGGCATGAAGGGCCTGTCGGCACCGAAGATCGGCGGCAAGCTGTCGCTTCGCGCCTCCATCACCGGCGAGGTCGTGATGGACGGTGTCGTGGTTCCGGAAGACGCGCTGCTGCCCAACGTCTCCGGCCTGAAAGGCCCGTTCGGCTGCCTCAACCGCGCCCGCTACGGCATTTCCTGGGGCGTGCTCGGCGCGGCCGAGGACTGCATGCACCGCGCCCGCCAGTATACGCTCGACCGCAAGCAGTTCGGCAAGCCGCTCGCCGCGACCCAGCTCGTGCAGAAGAAGCTCGCGGACATGCAGACCGAGATCGCGCTGGGCCTTCAGGGCTCGCTGCGCGTCGGTCGCCTGATGGACGAGGGCAAGTTCGCTCCCGAGATGATCTCGATCATGAAGCGCAACAATTGCGGCAAGGCGCTCGACATCGCCCGCGTCGCGCGCGACATGCACGGCGGCAACGGCATCTCGATCGAGTATCACGTGATGCGCCACGTCCATAACCTCGAGACCGTCAACACCTACGAGGGCACCCACGACGTCCACGCCCTGATCCTGGGCCGCGCGATCACGGGCATTCAGGCGTTTTTCTGAGCAAACCGCCCCAGTGTGGGATGCGACTGAACTCTCCAATCGCGTCATGGCCGGGCTTGTCCCGGCCATCCACGTCTTAGACCACGCGAAGAACGTGGATGCCCGGCACGAGGCCGGGCATGACGAAGTCAGCAAGGTACGAGCAAGCCATGTCCGACAACGACGACGTCCCGTTCAACCGCGACTTTCCGCTGAAGCCCGGCATCGTCGAGGAAGTCCGCCCCGGCGTGCGGCGCGTGCTCTGTAACAATCCGAGTCCGTTCACTTTCACCGGCACGGTCAGCTACATCGTGGGCCGGGGCAACGTCGCGATCATCGATCCCGGTCCGGACGACGAGGCGCATGCGGCGGCGCTGCTCGATGCCGTCAGCGGCGAGACGGTGAGCCATATCTTCGTCACCCACACCCACCGCGACCATTCGCCGAACACCGCGCGGATCAAGCGGTCGACCGGCGCGCCAGTTTACGCCGAAGGCCCGCACCGCGCCTCGCGCCCGCGCTTCGAGAGCGAGAAGCACAACCCGGAATCCGGCGCCGACCGCGACTTCGCGCCCGATATCAGGATCGGCCATGGCGACGTGGTCGAAGGAGATGGCTGGCGGCTCGAGGCCGTGGCGACACCCGGCCATACCGCCAACCACCTCGCTTTTGCCTGGCCCGAGCGAAAATTCAACTTCGTCGGCGATCACGTGATGGGATGGTCGACCTCGATCGTGGCCCCGCCCGACGGCTCGATGATCGACTACATGGAATCGCTGGATCGTCTCGCCGCGCGCGAGGAGGATGTGTATTTCTCCGGTCACGGCCCCGAAATTCCAGAAGGCCCGCGCTTCGTGCGCTTCCTGATCCGTCACCGCAAGGCGCGCGAGGCCTCCATCCTGCACCGCCTTGCCAAGGGCGAGACCGACATCCCGACCATGGTCCGGGCGATCTATATCGGCATCGATCCGAGGCTCACCACCGCGGCGGGCTATTCCGTGCTGGCGCATCTGGAAGACCTGGTCGCCCGCGGCGTGGTGGCGACGGACGGCGATCCCGTGATCGGCGGGACCTATCGGATGGCGAACGCTTAGCCTTCCGTCACTTCTTCACCGTCTTCGCCGGCGCCTTCGGCGGCGCCACCGGCGTCTTCTTCACCGGCTTGAGTGCGTCGGCATCGGCGGCGGTGTTGAGATCGTCGATGAATTTCTTCACGCGTGCGGCGTTGCTGCCGAGGTCGCTCTCGAAATAGCGCGAGGCGGAGCGGATATCGACGCGGGAATCCTCGCCGTCGGGCACGACCCGGATGGCGATGTCCTCGCGGAAACCCATGATCGGTGAGCGCGCCACCGCCTCGATGCGGCCGATGCGGCGCGGGGGCTGCGGCGCGCGCTCGTCGATGATCAACCATTTGCGCTTGTTGACCAGCTGAAGCGCGATCGCATAGGCGCGGTCGACTGAAATCTCGAGCTCGATCGGCTCGATATCGGGATAGAATTGACGCTGCTGCTCGGCCGAATAGAGGCCGGCATACACAGCGGTATTGGCACCATCGCCGGTGCGCAGGCGGGCCAGCGCGTCGAAGCGCGGCGGGTCGATCGGGTCGGTGGTGATGTCGTGGATCGCCGGCAGCTTGCGGTATTGCAGGCCGAGATAAGCGGGATAGGCGAGGATCGCGCCGTCGATCAGGAACGCAAGCAGGATGCGCGCCATGCCGCGCGAGCCGTTCTGCCAGATCGCGGCGAAGCCGGCGAGCCCGAACAGGATCGAGAGCGCGGCAATCCCGAGCCCGCCGAAGAAGGTCGCGAGCGCCGGCTTCATCTCCAGGAAGCCGAACCGGACGATGATGATCGAGACCACCACCGCCACCACGGCGAACACGGCCAGATTGCGCGCCCAGCTCGCGAGGCTGGACACGGGCTCCGACTGGTAGGGAGCGGAAAACCTGCGGGCCATCGGGTCAGCTCTGCCGGGATCTTGGGGACGGTGCCGGCCGATCTGGCACGACGATGGGCCGTTGAGACCACGGCCCGCGGGCAAATTCAAGAGTTCCGCAGAAGGCTGCATCGTCATGGCCGGGCTTGACCGGCCATTCACGTCTTTTTGCCATGAGGACGCGGATGTCCGGGCCGTCGCCGCGCCGAAGGGGCTTTGGCCCCGCAGGCGGGACGAAGCCCGGGCACAACGTCCGAGATGGCCTACGCCGCCGCGTTCGGGAAGCGGTATTCCCTAAACTGATCGCGCAGCGCGGTCTTCAGGATCTTGCCCGTCGCCGTGTGGGGGATACCGTCGACAAAGGCAACGTCGTCGGGCATCCACCATTTGGCGATCTTGCCATCCATGAACTTCAGGATGTCCTCGCGGCTGGCCTGCTGGCCCTGCTTCAGCTGCACGATCAGCAGCGGACGCTCGTCCCATTTGGGATGGAACACGCCGATCACGGCGGCTTCCGCCACCGCGGGATGGCCGACGGCGAGGTTCTCCAGCTCGATCGAGGAAATCCACTCGCCGCCGGACTTGATCACGTCCTTGGAGCGGTCGGTGATCCGCATGTAGCCGGCTTCGTCGATGGTCGCGACGTCGCCGGTGTCGAAGAAGCCGTCCTCGTCGAGAATGTTGGCGTCGACCCGGTAATAGGCCTTGGCGACGGCCGGGCCGGCGACCTTGAGGCGGCCGAAGGTCGTGCCGTCCCACGGCAGTTCCTTGCCCGCATCGTCGGTGATCTTCATCTCGACGGCGAACGGCGCGTAGCCCTGCATCTGGAGCACGTCGAGCCGCGCCTCGCCGGTCGCATTCTGGAACGGCGGCTTCAGCGCCGCGACGCTGCCGATCGGGCTCATCTCGGTCATGCCCCAGGCGTGACGGACGTTCGAGCCCATGTCGAGGAAGGCCTTGATCATCGAACGCGGCATCGCCGAGCCGCCGCAGATCACCATCTTCAGGTCCGGCAGCTTCAGATTGTTCGCGGTCATGTGCTGGAGCAGCATCAGCCACACCGTGGGCACGCCGGCGGTATGCGTCACCCTCTCGGTCGAGAGCAGCTCATAGACCGAGGCGCCGTCGAGCTTGGCGCCGGGCATCACGAGCTTGGTGCCCTGCGACGGCGCGGAGAAGGCGATGCCCCAGCTGTTGGCGTGAAAGAGCGGCACCACGGGAAGCATGGTTTCGGAGGCGCTGGTACCGAGCGCGTCGACATTGTTGGCCATCAGCGCGTGCAGCACGTTGGAGCGATGCGAATACAGCACGCCTTTGGGATCGCCGGTGGTGCCCGATGTGTAGCACATCGCGGCCGCCGTGTTCTCGTCAAAGTCCTTCCATTTAAACTTGCCGTCGGCCTCCGCGATCCAGTCCTCGTAGGCGACCACGTTCTTCAGCGTCGTCTGCGGCATGTGCGCCTTGTCGGTGAGCACGACATAGCGTTCCACGCTTGTCAGCTTGTCGGCGATCTTCTCCAGGACCGGAATGAACGTGATATCGGTCATCACGATGCGGTCCTGCGCGTGGTTGATGATCCAGGCGATCTGCTCGGGGAAAAGGCGGGGATTGACGGTATGGCAGATGGCGCCGATCCCCATGATGCCGTACCAGACCTCAAGATGGCGCCAGGTGTTCCAGGCGATCGTTGCGACACGGTCGCCGAGCTTGATGCCGTCGCGCTCCAGCATCTGCGAGACCTTGAGCGCGCGCTTGTGGATATCGGCATAGGTGGTGCGATGGATCGGTCCCTCGACCGAGCGCGTCACGACCTCCTGCTTGCCATGAATCTTGGCGGCGTGTTCGATGATCCTGTGGCAGAGCAGGGGCCAGTCTTGCATCAAACCAAGCATTCCGTCGTTCCTCCGAGAAGCCGCTGGGCGGATTGTCGCTCTCAGCGTTGGGCCAAAGAATTGTCATGAGTTTTAGCCTGCCCGCCTTTCGCCGCAAATGGTCTTGTCGCGGCTATATGTCCGTCGGCGCGGCAATGGTTACCGTCGCGCTCGGGCTCGCGGATCGGGCAGAGGCGCGCAAATATGGGTCCCCGCTGGACATCTTTGGTATTGCTGCACCACGGCCGCGCGCCACGGTTCATTCTGCCAATATCTCTGGCAGGATCCCGCTCCCAAAACCTCGCCCCGAGGAGGCCCCCAAGGGGTCGGCTAAGGCATCGGACGAGGCTCCTGCGGAGACCGGCGGCAAGCCTTCCGCGGAAAAGCCTTCCGCGGACAAACCAGGCGCCACCAAGCCCGCCGAGGCGGCGCCGCCGCCCGAGAAGCAGGCCTCGGCGTGCCGCCTCGCGCTGACCGAGGAGATCGCGATCGCGCCTTCGATCCCGGATATCCGCGGCCCCGGCGCCTGTGGCGGCGAGGATCTGGTGCGGCTCGAGGCCATCGTGCTGCCGGACAAGCGCAAGGTGGCGGTCAAGCCGGCGGCGATCCTCCGCTGCACCATGGCATCCGCAATCGCCGATTGGGTGCGCAAGGACGTGGTGCCGCTGGCCGCGAGCCTCGGCTCGACCATCAGCGATCTCGAGAATTTCGACAGCTTCGAGTGTCGTGGCCGCAACCGCGTCGTCGGCGCCATGCTGTCCGAGCACGGGAAGGCCAATGCGATCGATGTGCGCGCCATCAAGCTCGCTAATGGGCAGTCGATCGGCCTGACCGACCGCACCATGCCGCGCGAGGTGCGCGAGCGCGTGCTGCATTCGGTCTGCTCGCGCTTTTCGACTGTGCTCGGCCCCGGCTCGGATTGGTACCACGAGGACCATATCCATCTCGATCTCGCGCAGCGGCGCAACGACTACCGGATCTGCCAGTGGAACGTCTGGGATCCGCTGCCGCAGGTTGCCCCGCTGCTGCCGGCGGAACGGCCCGAGGAGGCGCCGCCGCGTGAGGTCGCGGCCAAACCCGAAGCGAAGCCCGAGGCCAAGCCCGAGACGAAGCAAGGAATTGACGACGAGGCGGCGGAGAAGTCGGCTGCCTCTGCGGACAAGCCGGCGGCCGACGGCCACAAAAGCCGGCCGCACAAGCCGGCAACAAAAAAGCGCCGGTGAAACCGGCGCTTTTGAATGTCAGAGATCAGGTACCTGATCAGTAGCTGCCCGCCTGGCCAGTTTGGCTGCCGCCGAGCGCAAGCCGTGAATTGTAGGGCGAGTCGCCATGCTTGGGCTCGAGCACCACAACGAGGGTGCCGACCTTGACGCGATCATAGAGGTCGATCGCGTCCTCGTTGGTCAGGCGGATGCAGCCCGACGAGATCGACGCGCCGATATATTCCGGCTGGTTGGTGCCGTGAATGCGGAACAATGTGTCCTTGCCGCC
Organism: Bradyrhizobium sp. 17; assembly: GCF_023073515.1. Classification (NCBI taxonomy): domain Bacteria; kingdom Pseudomonadati; phylum Pseudomonadota; class Alphaproteobacteria; order Hyphomicrobiales; family Nitrobacteraceae; genus Bradyrhizobium; species Bradyrhizobium sp. 17. Next base: position 119,091 of record NZ_JADPJQ010000125.1, read on the forward strand.
GGAGTAGAGATACATCGCGCGGGAGCCCATTGGATTGTCCGGACCGGGGGCGACGAAGGTGGGCACGCCCAGGCGCGAAATTTCGCCGGGGGTGGGGTGCCAGGCCGGCCACTCGGTCTTGCTGCCCACCTTGGCGATGCCCGACCAAGCCATGGCTTCTTCACCGACGGTGATGCCGTAGCGGATCGCCTTGCCGCCATCCAGAACGTAGTAGAGGTAATGGTTGTCGGAATCGACCACGATCGAGCCCGGCGATTCCTTGCGGTGGTACTCAACGATGGCGCGGCGGAACGGCTCTGCGACCGGGGTGTTCTCGTACCGAACCTTGGCAAGGAGTTCCTTGTCCTTCGGCTTGAAGGCCTTGGTGTCGGTCGCTTCAAAATGCGTGGCCTGCATGCAGCCCGACAGCATCAGGCCAGCAGCCAAAATACCCAGCGTAACTTTCAGCGACGACATGATTTGGTTCCAATCGACAACAACAAGCTTTCGTGGAGCTTGAGTAAGCCCAATTCCACGATCCGTTGGCCCCATTATCGTTGAAATCTGCCACAATTCCAGCCTCACGACGCTTCTCCCGCGCTGCAAGACCTTACCTGTGGCTTTTCTGCCGCAAGTTTTGCGGGCCAGAGCCGGTTTTTGGGTAAAACGGTCGTAAGTGTCGATTCCGTGCCACAGTTGGGCCATGGCGTCGCCACAAATGCAAACGCTCCGTTAATGTGCTTGTCATCATCAACTTGTCAGAATCGCGCTAAGCGCTGTCAGTCTGTCGCAGGCCCCTGCTGGAGTTGTGCATGTTTTCTGTGTTCGTTCCCTTCGAGTCCTCCCTCAAGAAGGCCGTCATCGAGGATCTCGCAGCAGTCCCGGAGCATGCGGTCTGGATCGACCTGGTCAACCCCACCGCGGCCGAGGACAAAGCCGTCGAGAAGCTCTCGGGGATCGCAATCCCGACCCGGGAGGACATGCAGGAGATCGAGATCTCGAGCCGCCTCTATATGGAGAACGGCGCGCGCTACATGACCGCGACGCTGATGTGCCAATCCGATACCGACATGCCCAGGACCACGGCGGTCACGTTCATTCTGGGCGACCACCGCCTGGTAACGGTGCGCTATGACCAGCCCAAGCCCTTTGCGCTGGTCGAGGCCAAGCTGGCCCGTTCCTGCACACCGGCCATCACCGGCGAGATGGTGCTGATGGAGCTGCTCGATGCCGTGATCGACCGCTGCGCCGACATCCTGGAGCGCTGCGGCGCCGAGATCGATCAGGTCTCCCATGACATTTTCGAGCCGGAGAGCGAGCGCCACGGTCACGCCAAGCAATATTCGCAAATCCTGATCTCGATCGGCCGCAAGGGCGATCTGACCTCCAAGGTTCGCGAGAGCCTGGTCTCGATCGGCCGCGTCGTCGCCTTCCTTTCCGCGGTGGTGGAGGGCGTGAAATGGTCGAAGGACATGCGCGAGCAGCTCAAGACCATGCAGCGTGACGTCGTCTCGCTGACCGATCATGCCTCCTATCTCTCCAGCAAGATCACCTTTGTGCTCGACGCCATGCTCGGCGTCGTCAATCTCGAGCAGAACAACATCATCAAGCTGTTTTCGGTCATGGCGGTTGTCCTGATGCCGCCGACGCTGATCGCCTCGATCTACGGCATGAACTTCAAATCGATGCCGGAACTCGAATGGGTGCACGGTTATCCGTTCGCGCTGGTGCTGATGCTGATTGCGGCGATCGTTCCGTACTGGATCTTCAAGTGGAAGAAGTGGCTGTAATAGTGACCGAGACCTTACGCCGGACGCAGAGACACAGTGTCTGGTGTCGCAGAATAGAGCGGGATTGCGGCCGCACGGCGATGTGTGCTCGCCGCCCCAATTCCTCCGGTAAAATTTGAGCGGTGGGCTGAACGTTTGCGCGAAACTTGTCTGCGATAAGGAGCAGGTAAGCCGCGAGGAACAGCCATGGTTGAAAAACACATAACGACGCCCCCCAACGTCATCGATCTGGCGAGCTATCGCCACGTCGCGACGAGCGGCAAGGCGTCGTCGATGTCGGCGCGCATGTGCCGGCACTGTGGTGCTCCGCTGCTCGACGGCGAGAACGACGACGATTGCTCGACTGCAATCAGCACGGCCGCTCCGCAGCCACGCGAGAGGTCACGTCGGATTCGACTCGATTGAGGAACGGAAAGCTAAGGGCGATCCAGGTCTTGCGGCGGCGTTGTCTGGATCGCCTTGCTTCTCCGGCGTAATTTCCAACATCATCATTGCGAGGAGCTCGCGACAAAATTGCGAAGCAATTTTGCACTGAAGCGACGAGGCAATCCAGACTGTCCTCACCGAGGCAGTCTGGATTGCTTCGCTTGCGTTTGCAATGACGCGGTAGCCTACACGTGCTGGCCGCCGTTGATGTGGATCTCGGCGCCGTTGACGTAAGAACTGGTGTCCGTGCACAGCACGTAGATGATCTTGGCGACCTCGTCCGGTGTGCCGAGCCGGTGCATCGGGATCTGCTGGTCGACGATCTTCTCGGTGCCCGGCGACAGGATCGAGGTGTCGATCTCGCCCGGCGCGATCGCGTTGACGCGCACGCCGACGCGGCCGAAGTCGGAGGCCATTTCGCGCGTCAAGGACGCCAGCGCGGCCTTCGAGGTGGCGTAGGCCGCGCCCGCGAAGGGATGCACGCGCGAGCCCGCGATCGAGGTGACGTTCACGACAGAGCCCTTGGCCGCCTTCAATTCCTCGATCAGCCCGCGCGCCATCATGATCGGCGCGAAGAAGTTGACATTGAACACGTGGGTCCAGGTGTCGAGGTCGGTGTCGATCGAGCCGAGCCTGGAGCCGCCGGCCCCCTTCGGCGAGATCGCGGCGTTGTTGACCAGCGCATGCAGCATGCCGCCTTCGAGACGGTCGCGGATGTCGGAGATCGCGCGCGTGGTATCTGCGGGGGTGGCGAGGTCGACCTGGATATGGTCCTCAGGGCCCGCGTCCCAGGGACAATCCTCCGGGAACGGATGCCGCGAGCAGGTGATCACGCGCCAGCCGGCCGAGGAGAAACGGATCACGGTGGCATGGCCGATGCCGCGGCTCGCCCCGGTCAGGAGCAGCGTACGGCGCGGCGCATTGGACGACTGCGGCATGGACATCTTTCAGGCTGGAGCATGATCCGGACCCGGAGGGCCGCGTTAGCGCAAACTGTGCAGCGGTTTTCCGAAGGGATCATTCTCGAACAAAATTCTAGGGATACATTCGCGTCTTGGACCATTTCTGGCCGGCCGCGTCACGGCGAAATTCAATGCGGTCGTGCAGGCGGAACGGGCGGTCGTGCCAGAACTCGATACGCGACGGTGTTATACGCCAGCCGCTCCAGCCCGGCGGACGCGGCACCTCGCCGATCATGTGCTTGGCGGCGACCTTGGCGATCGCCTGCTCGAAAGCGAAGCGGCTCTCGAGCTCCTGCGACTGCTTGCTCGCCCAGGCGCCGATCTGCGCCTGCTTGGGACGGGTGGCGAAATAGGCGTCGGCTTCGGCCTCGGTCACCGGCGTCACGTTGCCGCGGATGCGGACCTGACGGCGCAGCGACTTCCAGTGAAAAAGTAACGCCGCCTTAGGATTTGCGGCGAGTTCGCGGCCCTTCTGGCTGGCGATGTGGCTGTAGAAGACGAAACCATCGGTATCGAAGCCCTTCATCAGCACCATGCGCACGTCCGGCAGGCCGTCGGGATCGACGGTCGCGAGCGCCATGGCGTTCGGATCGTTCGGCTCGCTCTTGATGGCTTCGTTCAGCCAGGCCCCGAACAGCGCAAACGGCTCGTCGGCGGCGGTGAAATCACCGGATGTTAAGGGTGTCTGGTGTTTCATCGAGGTCGTGTCGGTCATGTCTGGGGTCCGAGTTGCGTCCTGCGGTCCAAAACGCGTTGTTGTCTGCTACCGCCCTATATAGGGTATGGGGACGCGTTGGCCTATCGGCGATCCGGCCGTGCGGCTTCGTCATGACGATCATTCTGATCGGACTCGGCACCGGCGGTTGCAGCTTTTCCCGCAACGACAAGAGTGCCTACGCCAAGGCCGATGACAGCGACCTTACCGGCTCGATCGCAATGCCGGCCAGGGTGGCGGCACCGACAGAGACCGATCTCGCCTTCGCCCGCAACGCCGCCTCCGACGTCCTCAGCAAGAACGATAAGGATTCCAGCCAGCATTGGGAGAATCCGGAAACCGGGGCGCGCGGTTCGGTCACGCCGATCGCGCAATCCTATGCCGCCGAGGACGGCCGCAAGTGCCGCGACTTCCTGGCGAGCTACGTCAATGGCAGCACCGAAAGCTGGCTCCAGGGCGCGGGCTGCCAAAGCAGCCGTGGCAGTTGGGAGATTCATACGCTAAAGCCGTGGCGGAGCTAGGAATCGCTTCACCAGGCTAGTTGCAAAAATACCACTCGCCCCCCACATGAGGCTCAGTTGGGGCGGGGAGCCCTTTGAACAATTCGATTTCTTGAAGGAGACGTGACGGATGCGCGACCCCTATGAGGTCTTGGGGGTGCCGCGGAGCGCCAACGCTGCCGCGATCAAGAGCGCCTATCGCAAGCTTGCCAAGAAGCACCATCCCGACAGCAACAAGAACGACCCGAAGGCGGCCGAGCGCTTCGCTGAACTCAATACGGCCAATGAGATCCTCGGCGACGAGGACAAGCGCAAGCAATTCGACCGCGGCGAGATCGACGCCGACGGCAAGCCGCGCTTCCAGGGTTTTCCGGGCGGCGGCGGTGGGCCGCGCGGGCGCGCGGGTCCCGGCGGGTTCGAGAGCTATACGTTCCGCGGTGGCGGCGCGGGCCCTGGTCCGGGCGGCGGCGCGTTCGAGGACATCCTCAACAGCATGTTCGGAGGAGGGCCGCGTCCGCGCCCCGGGGCCGGCGGCGGTGCCCAGTTCGAATTCGACACCGGCGGGATCGGGCTCGATCTCGACGTCAATGTCGCCATGACCGTCTCGCTGGAGGAGGCGGTGAAGGGCGGCGAGAAGCGCGTCCGGCTGCCGAACGGCAAGGAGCTCAACGTCAAGATTCCGGCCGGCGTGACCGAAGGCCAGCAGATCCGGTTGCGGGGGCAGGGCGAGAGCGCTCAGGGCCATCCGCCGGGCGATCTCCTGATCACGATCGGCATCGCGCAGCATCCGTTCTTCAAGATCGAGGGCGCCGATCTCAGGATCGACCTGCCGGTCACGCTCTACGAGGCGGTGCTTGGCGGCAAGGTCCGCGTGCCCACCCTCGGCAATGCCGTGGAGCTTTCGGTTCCGCAAAACACCTCCAGCGGCCGGACCTTCCGCCTGAAGGGCAAAGGATTGCCAAAAGCTGGTGGAACCGGGGATCTCTTCGTCACCGTCAGGATTATGCTACCGGACGGGAACGACGCCGAGCTTGAAGCATTGATGGAGAAGTGGCGGGACCAGCGCCCCTACAATCCACGTAGCGGGCTTGGCTAAGTGTGATCCGGAAACTGTGAGGGGTTCTCCTAAAGACTGAGAGCGTCGTCCATCGAGATGATGCTCATCATATGCCCGAGGCGTGGTAGCCCTTCTTGGCTCACGTGCTCGACGTGTCGGCTGTCCGGCGGGGCAGCCGATAAAAAGGTGCGGCCTCGGGAGGGGGACCAGCGCGGTACCAAAAACCCCAATCGAGGCCGCCCGCGTCGATCGGCGGATCGAACGCTGCTCATTTTCGCGTGATCATCCGGTGCGATAATGAGACGCGCCGATGTCTTCATTCCAAATTTTCAATGTCGGAATCGAGGCACCGCGTTTGCGTGGTTGTCTAGGTGCCGCTTTTCTCTGCTTGGTCGTAGACCGCCTGCGCCACTTTGGTCAGCCGGTCCCGGTCGCCGCCACCGCTGACGACGTAGCCGACGCCGCGCTCCGACCAGAACAGCGCCCCGTCCTTGTCCGTTCTGGCATACCGCATCTGCGTCGCGCCATTCTCGGTCTTGGCGGTGTAGATCGTGTACCGCTCGCCCGAGGCGCCCTCATACATCAGGAACGACGCCGGGCCGTTCGGTCCCGGCAAGAGCCGGCCGCCGACGAGCTTTAGTCCACTCGCCTCCAGGTTCGGAGCAAACACGGTCCAGCCGCAGCGTCTGGTCAGCCAGGCCTGGAGGTGGTCGCGCTCGTTGCCGCCGACCTCGACGGGATGGCGAACCTCGACGACATAGAGGCGGTGGGCGTCGAGTGCGTCGGTCGTAAAGCTCTGGAAAGTCGAGGGCGCGTTGGCGGCACCGTGCGCCAGCCAGCCGGCGGTGCCGCCGGCCATGAAGGCCACCAGCACAGCCGCGGCGGCGCCATAGAGCCAGTGCCGCGGGCGGCGCTCCAGCCGTTCGAGCTCGAGCCGCGCCGGCACCGGCTCCTGGGCGACGGAATCGTAGCGGGCGTGCAGCATCTCGGCCATGGCGCGCCAGGACTGCACGCGCTCGCCATCCTCGGGCTGCGCGGCAAGCCAGGCCTCGACATCGGCGCGGCGCTCGGCCGGCAGCTCGCCGTCGACATAGGCGTGCAGTTCGTCCTCGGTGACTGGGATCTTGCGGTCGTTCATATCGATCGTCTCTGGCTCTGCGGCCCAAAATGTTCTTCGTGGTTCAACTGCGCCGCTTTCCGCGCCATGCAGGAGAAACGACCGGCGCGATGCATCAATCCTGCAATCATTTCACCCGCCTGAGCGCCGGGCGCTCGCCCTCCAGCGAGGCTTTGACGTGGGCGCGGGCGCGTGCCAGGCGCGACATCACTGTGCCGATCGGCACGCCCTGGATGTCGGCGACCTCGCGGTAGCTCATGCCCTCCAGCATCACCAGGAGCAGCACCGAGCGTTGCTCCTCGACGAGCGTCGCCAGCGCCCTCTCGATATCGCGCCCTTCGGCTTCGGTCCCGCTGGCATCCGGGTTGTTCTCCGTCAGCTGCATGAATTGCGGCCGTCGTGCCAGCGAACGCCGCCGGTTCTTGTTGAGGTTGGTCAGGATCGTATAGAGCCAGCTCCTGACGTCGCCTCCGAGGAACAGACGCTCCGAACGCAGCGCCCGCACCAGCGTATCCTGCACCAGATCGTCGGCCGCATCCGCCTCGCGCGTGAGCGCGCGGGCGTAGCGGCGCAACGCCGGGATCATGGCTTCAACACTCTGGCGAAACGCACTCATTGCGGTCTTGACGTCCTGATGTCGGCGCGAGCGCCACAACGATCATAACACCCGAGCGGAACGGCTATTCCGGCGCTTGAAACAGCGTTAACGCCGCGTATTAGGACTGTACCGCAACGGAGGGCTGGTGTACCTCCAAACCTCACCGGGAGCTCGACGGGACGTTAGCAAAATGGCGCAGAATTCAGGTCTGATGCAGGGCAAGCGGGGCGTGGTCCTCGGCGTTGCCAACAACCGCTCGATCGCCTGGGGCATTGCCAAGGCATGCCACGCGGCCGGCGCCGAGCTTGCCTTCACCTATCAGGGCGATGCGCTGAAGAAGCGCGTCGAGCCGCTCGCCGCCGAGATCGGCGGGCTCGTGCTCGGCCATTGCGACGTCACCGATGCTGCGACCATCGATGCGGCCTTCGCGGTGCTGAAGGAGAAGTGGGGCAAGATCGACTTCCTGGTGCATGCGATCGCCTATGGCGAGCAACTCGACGGCCGCTACGTCGACACCACGCAGGAGAATTTTTCGAAATCCCTGCTGATCTCCTGCTATTCGTTCACGGCGGTGGCGCAGCGCGCCGAGAAGCTGATGACCGACGGTGGCTCGCTCATCACGCTCAGCTATTACGGCGCCGAGAAGTGGATGCCGCATTACAACGTCATGGGCGTCGCGAAAGCGGCGCTCGAAGCGAGCGTGCGTTATCTCGCCGCCGATCTCGGTGAGAAGAATATCCGCGTCAACGCGATCTCCGCGGGGCCGATCAAGACCCTCGCGGCGTCCGGCATCGGCGATTTCAGATATATCCTGAAGTGGAACGAGGCCAACGCACCGCTGCGGCGCAACGTCTCCACGGAAGACGTCGGCGGCAGCGCGCTGTATTTCCTCTCCGACCTCTCGCGCGGCGTCACCGGCGAGGTGCACCACGTCGATTCCGGCTATCACGTGCTCGGCATGAAGCGCCCGGACGCGCCGGACATTTCGTTCGGCGGGAAGGACTAACTTTTCACCCAGCAATGCCTGTGCCCACGATCTATTACCTTCGCCACGGCGAGACCGAGTGGAATGCGCTCGGGAGGCTTCAGGGCATCAAGGACATTCCGCTGAACGCACGCGGTCGCGGTCAGGCCGCGCAGGCCGGCGGCATTCTCGCCGATCTGTTCAAGCGCGAGGGCCGCGACAAGGCCGCATTACCCTACGTGTCGAGTCCGCTTGGCCGCGCACGAGAGACCATGGAACTGGCGCGGAGCAAGCTCGAACTGCCGACTGCGGACTATACGCTCGACGATCGCCTGCGTGAGATCGGCTACGGCACCTGGGAGGGACTGACGCTGGCGGAGAGCGAGGCCTCCGATCCCGACATCTACGCCCGGCGCCTCGCCGACAAATGGACGGTGGGCCCCGCGGGCGGAGAGACCTACGCCGATGTGCAGGTCCGCGTGCGCGCCTGGTACGACCAACTCCGGACCGACACCGTCGCGGTCGCCCATGGTGGGACCTGCCGGGCCCTGATGGTTTCACTCGGCCTGGAGACGCCGGCGAGCGCCGCCGAGCTTTATATCGAGCAGGGCGCCGTCTACGTGTTCCGGGACGGGCGGTGGGAGAAGTTTAGTTAAGCCGGTTCGCTTGCGCGTCCTCCGCCGTCATGCCCGGGGCTCGTTCCGCCTGCGCGGCCGAAGCCGCTTCGCGAGGCGAAGGCCCGGGCATCCACGCACTTTTCCAGCTCGTGGCACCCGAGAACGTGGATGGCCGGGACAAGCCCGGCCATGCCGATTGTGGAGATCATTTGACCCTCCATCCAGATCGCGTTACGTCACGTTGACATTCAGCAGAGGCGTTGCAAGGCAACGTTAGGCGGCAGTTCGCGATGTCCTTCAACACCTTCGGCCACATGTTCCGCGTCACGACCTTCGGCGAGAGCCATGGGGTGGCGATCGGCTGCGTGGTCGACGGCTGCCCGCCCATGATCCCGCTCGTCGAGGCCGACATCCAGGGTGATCTTGATCGCCGCCGGCCCGGCCAGTCGCGCTTCACGACCCAGCGTCAGGAGCCGGACCAGGTCAAGATCCTGTCCGGCGTGATGGCGCATCCGGAGACCGGCGTGCAGGTGACGACGGGCACGCCGATCGGGCTCCTGATCGAGAACACCGACCAGCGCTCAAAAGACTATTCCGAGATCAAGGACAAGTTTCGCCCTGGTCATGCCGACTTCACCTATGAAGCGAAGTACGGCCTGCGCGACTATCGCGGCGGCGGCCGCTCGTCGGCGCGCGAGACCGCGACGCGCGTCGCCGCCGGCGCGATCGCGCGAAAGGTGCTGCCCGACGTGAAGGTGCGCGGCGCGCTGGTGCAGATGGGGCCGCACAAGATCGACCGCGCGAAGTGGGACTGGGACGAGATCGCGAAGAATCCGTTCTTCTGTCCGGACAAGGACAAGGCCGCGTTCTTCGAGACCTATCTCGACGGCATCCGCAAGAGCGGCTCCTCGATCGGCGCGGTGATCGAGGTCGTCGCCGAAGGTGTGCCGGCTGGCCTCGGCGCGCCGATCTACGCCAAGCTCGATGCCGAGCTCGCCTCCGCAATGATGAGCATCAATGCCGTGAAAGGCGTCGAGATCGGCGCCGGCTTTGGCGCGGCCGAACTCACCGGCGAAGAGAACGCCGACGAGATGCGCACGGGCAATGACGGCACGCGTTTTCTGTCCAACCACGCCGGCGGTGTGCTGGGCGGCATCTCCACGGGGCAGCCGGTGGTGGTGCGTTTCGCGGTCAAACCGACCTCGTCGATCCTGCAGCCGCGTCTCACCGTCGATCGCAACGGCGCCGATACCGAGATCATGACCAAAGGCCGCCACGATCCCTGCGTCGGCATCCGCGCGGTCCCCGTCGGCGAAGCCATGATGGCCTGCGTGTTGGCGGATCATTTCCTGCGCGACCGCGGCCAGGTCGGGCGCTAGCGTTCCGCGAGGCGCTTGTATCGCGCCACTAGATGCCGTAATGGGCCCTGCTCCGAGGAAGGGGTCATGATGGTGGCTGTCCCCCGATAGATGATGAAACGGGGTCACGACTTGAGTCGGCCCCAAGCATCTAGAGACGGAGGACAGCCGTGGAGAACTATGCCGGAATCGACGTGTCATTGGAACTGTCGAGCGTGTGCGTTGTGGATGCCCAGGGTAAGATCCTGAGAGAGGCGAAGGTCGCAAGCGAACCCGACGCCTTAGTTGAGTTTTTTGAGACGCTCGGCTTTGCAGTGGAGCGGATCGGGCTGGAGGCTGGGCCGCTATCCCAATGGCTGCATGCGGGGCTGAGAAAAGCAGGATTCGAAACGGTTCTGCTGGAAACACGGCACGTAAAGGCCGCATTATCGGCGATGACGGTAAAGACTGATCGCAAGGATGCCCGCGGGATAGCCCAGTTGATCCGGATGGGCTGGTTCCAGCCGGTGCACGCAAAGTCGGTCGGTGCGCAGGAGATCCGGGCACTCCTGATCGCGCGCAAACAGCTTCTCGGGCGACTTATCGATGTGGAATTAAGTATCCGAGGGATTTTGCGTGGCTTCGGGCTGAAGGTTGGCCCGGTGACGCGGAGGAATTTCGAAGCGCGGATCCGAGAGTTGGTTACTGGTCAGGCTACATTAGAGCGCATTGCCGGTGCGATGCTTTCGGCGCGATCTGCCTTGAAGGCAGAGTACGGAAGGCTGCACAAGGCTGTGCTGGCAACTGTGCGTGACGATGCGGTCTGTCGCCGGCTTATGACCGTGCCGGGGGTTGGTCCCTTGGTGGCCATCACCTACAAATCGGCGATTGATGACCCTCATCGCATCGCGAAATCGAAGGCGGCAGGTGCGCTGTTCGGGCTCACGCCAAAGAAGTACCAATCGGGAGAAAAGGACGTCACGGGCGGAATCACGCTGGCCGGTGACGAGATGGTGCGCACGGTATTGTATGAAGCCGCCAACGTTTTGCTATCGCGCATCACGCGGTTCTCAAAACTTAAGCGCTGGGGGATGGACGTCGCCAAGCGGCGAGGCTCGAAGCGCGCAAAAGTTGCCTTGGCACGTAAGCTTGCAGTGATCCTGCATCGGATCTGGGTCGACGGCACAACTTACCGATGGGCTGAAACGGGCCCGATCGCAGCATAGAGCACGAGGAGAAGAGCCGGAATGCAACCGGGCTGAACAGAAGCCCAGTGCCCGAAGTCCCGTCGCCGGGACGGTGGATGCGGTGAAGCCGTTACACGCCCAGTGGCCGTCGTCCGACGAACCACGCGTATCTAGATAGGCTCACCGCTCCCTCTGACAGCATGATGTGGCGGCCAGGCGTTGACCACGGACAGAAGCATGAGCTCGGCGGCGCGACGTTCACCGGGAGGCTTGACATCATCGGGCCCATTACAGAAGGGTCTGTACCTAATTAGCGAGTTCTGATTCCATGGTGCCAAGTTGATTCGGCACGGGGGACTTCGATGCGGAAAGGACTGTTCTGGCTCAACGACAAGCAGTGGGCTCAGATAGAGCCGCATCTGCCAACAAACCAGACCG
>NZ_JADPJQ010000059.1:0-901 GCF_023073515.1 Bradyrhizobium sp. 17
CGCGATCCAATCAGGATCACCGCCTGATTCTGCAGGCACTGCGAGCGCGCAACGTCGATCAAGCCTGCAATCTGCTCGCACGCCACATTCAAACCATTGAGCGCCTTGCCCTTCCCGCGTCCTGACCAGAATGAGATTGGCGGGCTCCGCTTCAGACCGCGGGCCATCGCAAGAGTGTCAAATCCTGTCTGTTTGCCGCGCGAGGCGGCATGTGGCGCCAGCGTTGCAGCGGGCTCGATTCCAAGATAGTTATGCGACCTACTCGCGATTTAACCTATGGCCATCCATGATCCGTCACATTGTCTTGTTTACGGCCAAAGATAAGGCCCATATCGACCAAATGATCGAAGGCCTATCGCTTCTCACCAGGATCTCGCATGCCCGGCGGCTCGAGATTGCTCGCAATCGCAAGGCCGACCAGTTCGGCAACGATATCGACGTCGTAGTCTATGGTGAGTTCGACAACGAGACGGAACTCGCAGCCTACAAAGCGCATGAGCTCTACCAGGAATCGATCAGGCGAGCACGACCACTGCGCGAGCTGCGCCTCGCGGCCGACTATGACGTATCAACAGATGCGCGTTTCGTCTCAGCGGCAGGCGGAGTCCAACTTAGTCCGCGCATCGTATCCCCCGACGGGGCTTAGTCTGACAGTCAATCTCGAGAGCTTGCGGCGCTCCGACCAGCGTCGCTCTCGTTGTGGTCGGGATCATAATCGAAGCGTGTCTAACAGCACGCCAGTCAGCGGTGACTCATAGGCGATGCACGTCCGTGAACTACAGTGGATTGAGCCTATCAAAGCGGTGCAACGTCTCGCGCATCGACCGCACCTCTCGTTTCTCGATAGCGCAGCAACGCATGAGTTGCTCGGGCGTTACTCATATGTGACCTGCGATCCATT
>NZ_JADPJQ010000008.1:0-22164 GCF_023073515.1 Bradyrhizobium sp. 17
TGATGGTCTGGCTGGCCTGGTTGACCGGTCCGCCGGTGCTGGTGATCGCAACCGTCGGCGCCGCCGTGTCGAGGGTGAAAACAACGGATCCGCTCGTAGTAACGTTGGCGTTAGGGTCCAAAGCCACGATGCTGTGGTCGCCGTCACCTGCCAGCGTGACTGCTATGCTCCAAACGCCGCCAGAGCGGACAGTAACCGTTCCAATTTGCGTGGTGACACCGTTGTAAGTGTCATACAGCGTCACCGTGCTTCCAACGAAAGCGGCATCAACAGTTCCGCTGATCGTCTGACTTCCTTGGTTGATTGGACCGCCTGCGCTGCTGATAATTACAGGTCCGAACGAAGTCGCGACAACAGCTTGCGGCGTATCCAAAACGGGGACGAGCGGTTTCGATGCGGACGCAGAACTTTCCGTGACGGAAGCCAGGGTCACAAAAACCGGAGTGATCGATCCGCCACCCGCTTGGCCCTTCACGTCGTCTGCAATGACGGTGGTCGAGGCTTCGGTAGGTGATGGTGGAGGACTCCCAGCGAACTTCTGCAGCGACTTTGTATCGGCATCTCCTCGCTTGCCGTCGCTAGGTGCCGGAGTGTCTGGGGCGATCTGTTTGCCGATATCGTAGGTCGTCAACACCTGCTGGAAAGCGCTGAATTCCTGCGCGACCTGGCCTGGGCTCTTACTGATGGCTTGGGTGATCACCTCGAAATTGGCAGTTGGCGTGATGGTCAGCGATGGACCGTCGCTGGTAACTATCCCGATTGGATCCCCCGCGGTACAAACGCCTTGAAGCAAGTTAGTTGGGACGCATTTGAAGACCTGCACGGAATGAATCTGACCATCTTGCTGATCGGCAACCGAGATCGAGACCTGCCCATCCACCGCATCGACGTTAAGAAGAACTGCGGTACCGCGAATTCCAATCACGGCACTTGGCGTCGCGATCTGCATGTCACCCGTTTTGGCGACCTGGCCAGCGACGAAGCTGGCCGCGCCTTGGACGAGAGTGAACATCGAATGGTTCGCGCCACTCGTCAGACTGACTAAGGTACCGCTCGCACTACTCTGCCCTTCATACCCCAATTCATTCAACATGAAGCGAGCGTTTGCACTTAGGTTGAACGTTGAGCCGTCGATTAGAACCAGGCCCATGGTAGAGCCACTTCCAGTCTGCACAACGTCGTTCTGATAGACCACGTCCCCGTTGTTCGCTTCGATGGTAACGCCATTGCGAACGATGCTGGCGCTTCCCGTTATGGTGGCGACATGGCCGATGACCTTTACAGGCGCCGCATTTCCTCCGGCTTGAGCAAAGGTTTGATAGCCCGTCAGCGCTTCGACGACTCTCGCATCGAGTTGCGCGCCGTCTGCCGAAATGAGCGGCGAACGCTTCTCACCGAGAAAGTAGTTGTGAATCGAGACCCGATGGTTGGGATCAGAAATGATGAGATCGGGGCCCGAGCGTGCATATTCGCCCGAGAATAAGAGATGTGCGTCCGGAATGATGAGTGAATCAGTTGGGCCAGGCTCAAGGAGGCCAAAGGACCCCCACGCGGCCTCAGATGCAGCAACATCAAGCTTTGGGTTTAATGGGGTATTCAAATCCGCGACCCCCATGAATAAATTTGCTAATTAATCACATTTAATGTTAATAACACCCGATCGACGAGCTGAAAAGCGTTTTTGCAAGCAAAGCTGTATTGGTTTGAAGTCTGTTGATCGTTCGACGCGCAACAATGCGCCCGCGCGTTATGTGGCGCGATAATACGTGTACGGCGGCGGGACGAGTTGATCTGAATAGTCCCGCATCCAGCCGGACACACCGCCAGAGTCCAACTCGCATGGTGCAACCGAGAACTTTTCGTCGCATGGACCTCATCGAGGTGCGCCGTCAACTAGTGCACGCGCGCAACCGGCATTCCAATAACAGCCTTATTGTAAGGCGTATCAACGGCCCTGCTATGCCGCATTTATCACTTGGAGGAAGCGCTCGACCCTAGCCAAGGTGAGCGAATCCGCAAAGCTGTTCAAATTGTGCTACGAGATACATCGAAGAGTTAGTTTGACCTAAGTCCCGGATCAAGCGGGCAGACAGCAACAGCAGGTCCAGAGCATTGGCGTGAGGGCGTCGCCGATACGTTCTCCCACGATTGAGAATGCCGGCCTTTAGATCTGGATCCAATTTAGGCCATGCCAGCATTGATCTGCATATCGGCCCGTAGGTGCATTCGCTCTCGCGGTGATCTCTGTGCATCCCACTTGCGGACCAGTGGCGCATTGGATCTCGGTTGACCGTTGTTAGCTCTTTTCTGCGGCGTTGAAGCCGGGCTGGCGGCTGCATGCTTGTCTGGCACCATTAGCCTCGACGGCTATCTGAAACGACGAGGCAGACAGCAGCTCCATGGCTGATTGTTCTTCGGTCAGGCGCCTCTCAACATACTGCCGTTCAATCTCAGTCAGCGTAGTTTGAAGCAGGCCCAAATACCGCTCAACGTTCTTTCGATAAATGCGCAAACGAACAAGCTTCTCGTCGATCATCTTTTATCCCGATGAATGGGTGCAATACGCCTGAAAATA
This sequence comes from Bradyrhizobium sp. 17, assembly GCF_023073515.1. NCBI lineage: Bacteria > Pseudomonadati > Pseudomonadota > Alphaproteobacteria > Hyphomicrobiales > Nitrobacteraceae > Bradyrhizobium > Bradyrhizobium sp. 17. The sequence continues at coordinate 2,576 of NZ_JADPJQ010000008.1, forward strand.
CCTCTTGAAGAGGCTATTTTTAAATGAGTATATTTAAATATGGTGTATTTAAAATGGCAGACAAATTCGGTCGGGTCAAGAAGGGGTATCTGCGATGAAATCGATCATGCTCGCAGTCCTAACTCTGTTCGCGATTTCAACCGTCGCGCCGCTCTAATCATCGGCAGCGCTGGCCCAGCAAAACCCACCCGCCAAAGCCAAATTCGCTGAGAAGGGATGCAGGCTGGACGCCCGGTACGCCTGCTAATGAGTGGCCTCACATCGCGGCGGCTCGCGAGCCTACATGAAACGTGGGGGCACGGTTGTTGGGTAACGTATAGCGGCCGCTGGGGCAAAAGCCGCTGGCGAGGAATCTTTGTTGGACATGACCTAATGATGAAGCGGCAAACCACGCTCTTCGGGACCCGGAAGCACCGATTTGGTGCAGGCACGAGCGATGGAAGCGCCACTTACAATGAAGGCCAATTTGCGATTGGCTCTCGCATCGAGGTAAGGCCCTCAGCGGGGCCACGGTTGTGCGGCAAAACCGGAACGCTGATTGGTGCTGGATACCATCCCAGGAGTCTCCGCGTCATATTGGATGGTTCAAAATCACCAATAACCCTTCACGTTGCATACGTTGCAATTGTAAATGAGAAATTCTGATTGATGCTGCGGCAGCTTGCGTGACGAGTTCATCATCCAGCCGCGGCAGCGACAAATAAGTCTGGTTGATCTGATTCAGCAAAGTCCGCTCTCGGCTTTTCGGGGACGTCAGATCCGCCCAGTGGACCTCACGCCGACAGATTGAGTTGGGTTAACGGCGCAGATTGAGGCATCTACTGCCTCACATTTGATGTGGCGTTTTCATTATTGCGTCGCAATATATAAGGATCGTCCAGCCCATCATGAGGCCGATGCGATGATCCGACATGCTGCACGCATGCTGGTGCTGGCGTGTTGCGTTTGCAGCCGGCCCGCTTACTCCACTTTTGAACTGCAGGAGGTCGTACCTCCGCTGTCATTCATGCTGTTTTGTACCCAGTATCCCGACGACTGTAAGGAACAGCGAGACCGCCGCATAACGGAGTTTCGCTCTCGAGGACAGCGCTGGCGCGAGCTCAACCTGATCAACTCGACGGTCAATTCTGGTATCGCGCCAGAGAGTCTATCCGCAAGCCGGAATGACAATGACTGGCAGATATTCCCCTCCGCCGGCAACTGTGGGGACTATGCTGTAACGAAGCGCCATCTGCTGCTTCGATCAGGCTGGCCGAGTTCGTCTCTGCTCCTTGGTGAAGTCGCTAAGGGCGGATCGTCGCGAGGACTCTGTCGCGTTCGCGATTAGGATCACTCGGTCGTTCTGCGCTTCGCACTAGCCTTTTTGCAGAATGCAGGTTGGGATCACGACCTAATCCATCCCAGGCGAAGGACGGCTGTTTCGCCGGCGGCGCGCCTGCGCAGCCTGAGAGAAGGACGGCGAAGATGGCAATTGTGACGAGGTGCTTAAACATTTTGTCCGCCGCGCAAGCGGCATGAGACACGAGGTTCCGTGGAGGGAACCTAAAGCAGAGATGGTTATCGAAGTGTTAACTTTAGCCAGCTGCTCTCTCGGGATGACAAAGACGATCAGGCCGCTCGCTGCGTAAGGTCTGCCATCTTCGAAGGCGGAGATCGTTTGCTGAACGGCTGCAATCTTTTGCAGCTCGTCGTCACCAATTCTGAAGCGGAACCACCATCTCTCGCTGAACGCAGACCAAGACCTGGCAATCAGACGTGTTAACCGTCCTTCACATGCGGCAGTCCGCCCCCCATGTGCAGACACAGTTGCAGGCTGGTTCTCGATCCTTCTGCCTAAAAGAAAAGCTGATTGCGTTTGCCCGAGCGCAGTAGCGCCTTTGCCTGATCATCGATTGCGGAGAGTCGCTGCAGCTTGCCAGCCCTATGGCTTGCGGGCTCGTGGCGTTCCCGCTATTGAGGAAGCATGACAAGATTTTATCTCATTGCGGGATGGCTAGTGCTGGGGGCCATAGCGTTCGTGACGCTTGGTCCCGTCCATGACCGCCCCCAAGTTGCGCCGCCTCATCTGGAACATTTCGCAGCGTTTCTAGTGTTGGGCTTGGTATTCTCACTGGCCTATCCAAACCGGTCGATCCATGCAGTCACAATCGCGGTTGGCGGCGCCATCCTCCTTGAGGGTCTGCAACTCCTGACGCCTGACCGACACGGTCGCCTGGTAGATACAATGACCAAGGTTGCCGGGGCTGCCTCTGGCATTATGCTGGCTCGCGTTGCGCTCAACTCTTGGCGAGCTAGATTGAGAAGCGTGCCTGCCGTGGGCAACGTCTTTTGGCGAAGCGAGCAGGATCAGCATTAGTCGCGCTCGGTGCTCACCCTTCATCGTGCTCTTAGATTGTCTCGATAACAGCGCCTCCTAACATGACTTCCCAATCCTGAATTCTACACTCATTGGCTCAATCTGCGTCTCCGACCGCGTGCCCTTTAGCTAGCGCTTCGCACTTGTGAGCTAATTGCCGGCTTGATGGTCGCGGTGAGGAAGAGCCGCTTCGAAAGGTGTGTATTGTAGGTCATTGCGTTATCCGAGCCAGCATCGGTACGGCACGCGCCTCGCGCAGAACGAACCCAATTCTTCAGAAAAAGCGGCCCAACATACTGATCCGATACAGAAAGCAGTGGAATTCCTCCTTCATTCCGCAGCACTCGTCAGCTTCGACCGGGCGCGCTGCAGATAGCGGTCCAACGCGGTTAGCCTCTTCAGCTTTCTAAAAACGAGCTCAGCGGATTGTCTCGCTGTCAACTCTTCGATGCAGGTTGCCAATTTCAGGCGCTCGTCGTCGATATGAGCGAGCCGAACCGAGATATCATCCAACGAGGCCGAAGATTGCTGATCCCATGTCTGATTTTGGCCCGGCCGCTTGGCCGCAAACCCGTGGCGAAGCGCATTCATCCGAGAACGCGCCTTGCCTTCTTGCGTGCGCGGCCCGGTGCTGCGTGCCGCGTTACGGCGATTTGCCGCGATTTGCTTACGCGTCGCCATCCTGGGCCGCCTTCGTGGCCAGCTCCGCTTCGCGTTCCTGGCGCGCCAGCTGCCTGTCGAGACGCTCCTCGTTGAAGATGTGCGTGAGCGCAGCCGATCCTCGACTGCGCCAGGCAGTATGCGTGCCTGGTGGCGGCTTTTCCCTACGCGCGCCGTGAGGTTCAGCAGAGTTTTATTGAGCAGATGGAAGACCTGCTCAGTCAAGGACGTCGACTGTCTCGCGCTGTGAGACGACGACGACAGCTCCGATTGCCAGACGATATTCGAAGCTCGGTAGTAGCCCGGAGGGATATCAAACGCCCGATCGGTGCGTCCGAAGTCCAAGCCATACAACGCTACTATTCAACGCCTTCCGTCTGCCATCTCGCCAACCTAACTGGCGACGAGCTGTCCGGAATGGCCGATCTCGTGGAGGGGTGGGCCCACGACAAGCGGCTCGATGCCCGCTCGACGATCGAGCTGCTGGGCTGGGCCGACGGCATGCGGAGCTTAGTCGCTGTGGTCGGCATCAACTATACGCCTCTGCCCTTGCCGGAGGGCACTAAGTCCTCGCTACACAAGTTTCTCGCGTCAAGAATGCTAAGGCGGTGAAGTAAGCCTGCGTAGGTTGGAGAAAAAGCCGAAGGATCCCAGCGTAACGGACCTGCGCATGGATGCGCGCCTCGTGCCACGGGTGGCTCACAGCGCGCTGACCGTCGCTGACGGAACGGCTTACCTGATCTACGAGCCCATCCGCGCTGTCATGCTGCATGGCTCAGGCGTGCCGGTGCTGGTCCCGTCGCCAGAACGTTACGCCATTCACAAACTCATTGTTGGATCCCGCCGGAAGGAGGATCGCGACGCAACTGCAAAAAGCTCGAAGGATCGGCTTCAGGCAAGATCAATCCTCGAGGCCATGTGCGCGAACCGGCAGCACGGCGATCTGGCTTTGGCCTTCATGGAAGCCTGGGATCGTGGAGATCATTGGAGAGCGGCGATCCGCCAGAGTATCTTGACTTACGACAACGACTTCCAGGTGTTCCTCCGCACCGAACTCTCGAAGGGCATAACCGAGCTCAGCTCTGACCCTGCCGACTACGGCCTCGCCGATAAGTCCGCCAACGGGAAAACGCCTACGCCCGGCCCGAAATGACGCGGAGACGAAGGCGACGCCGAGGCTAGCTTAGACAACTCGCGCGATGACACGATAAGGACCACAAGCGCGTTGAGATGGGAGTCTCGAGCCAGCGCAGCGCAACAGGCACATGTAGAGAGGGATCGTTCGGTGAACACCAAGACCGACGATAGTCAGCCGGTTGATCTGCCGTCACAACCCGCTCCCGGTACGGCTATTTCCGAGAACGCTGCCGACAGCGCGTTCGCTCCGCTCTTTGAGCTATTTTCAAAGCCGACAAAGTCGTCTCAGAAAGCCTTTCGCACATACGAGCTCACATTCGAGAATGGCGAGCCCATGTTTACGCTAAGCGCAGTCGACCGAATAATTGAAGAAGCTTTCGAAGGAATATTCGATCAGGCATGAACCGTAATTCCGCACGCGGCGGCTTTTTGCGCGGCCGTAGGAACGCGACCGGCCCGCTCGCAGATATCGGGAATTTCTCCAGCCCCACCTGCACACTCCCTGTTTGTGGCCAAGGCGAACCGTGACGCATGAGTGAAAGCACCAGGCTTAGAGCTTGGAAATTAGCGCGTCGGCTTGCGAAGCCGGACTCCCGCACCGCCGCCATTCTCGTCGATAAATTCAACTCCAGCGTATTCTAACGCCCTGCGGATAGCGCGGTCATTGGCTGCAGTTAGCGAAGTTGCCCCCTCGGTGACTTCCGCTCTCCGAACGGTATTTGCCCCCAGCGCAGACGCCTGCGCCAAATCTTCGGCACTCCATCTGAGCAGCGCGCGCGCTGCGCGAATTTGGGCTCCTAAAAGGGGGGGCGCATCGCTATTGATATTATTGCCCATGTGGGTTATTTTATACCATATGATCGATTTTGATCAAGAATTGACCGGCAGGAGTAATTGGAATGGATACGCGAGTCCCGGCAAAGGTACAGCCCGATCGCCGCACTTTCATCGGCGGATCCGACGCCCGGATCATCATGGGAGACGATCACGACAAGCTCGTCAGGCTCTGGCGCGAGAAGCGGGGCGAGATCGCGCCTCAAGACCTCAGCCAAGAACTGATTGTCCAACTCGGCAGTATCACCGAGGACCTCAATCGAACTTGGTACGAGCGCAATAGCGGCCACACGGTCCAAGACGTGCAGCGCAAAGTCCGGCACCCCATCCACAAGTGGATGGGCGCGACACTTGACGGCCGCGTTGAGCAGACCGGAGCCGTGTTCGAAGCCAAGTTCATGCTGCCTTGGAATTTCTCCGAGGAAGCAGCCGCCGACAAACACATGGCGCAGCTTCAACACAATATGTGGGTGATCGCCGCGCGCTCAGCTGTGCTGTCTATCATCACAGGCGGAGGCAAGTGGGTCGAGATCACGGTCCATGCCGATCCGCTCTACCAGCACCTTTTATTGACGGCCGAGAAGAAGTTCTGGCGATGCGTGCAGACCGGCGAGCCGCCTCACCTGTTTGGGATCGAGACGCCACGCCCGCGCGTTGAAGCCATCAAGGTCGTGGATATGGCCGCATCGAACTCATGGGCTGACCTTGCGGCGACTTATCTGCGAACCCGAGCCGCGCATGGCGACCATGAACTTGCCAAAGCAGAGCTGAAGAAGCTCGTACCTGAAGACGCCAAGGAAGCGATCGGGCACGGGATCAAAGCGAAGCGCTCGAAATCCGGTGCCATCAGCTTTGACGCTCTTTCGGCGGAGGTCACTCATGCACCAGTCCAGTGAACGTATTGGCGCGATCGCGGGCGCCTTGGCCCGCGCCCAGGCCGAGCTGACCAATCCCGAGAAAACTCTCACCGCAACCATCCGTTCGCCTTTTCCCCAGGGAGGACGACCGGACGTTCCGCTACGCATCCCTTGCGAGTGGCCTCGACATCGTGCGGAGGACGCTGAGCCAGCAGGAGATTGCCACGATCCAAACTACTCGGATCGAAGCGAGTTCAGGGCAGATCCATCTGACGACCCTCCTCGCCCATTCATCGGGTGAATGGATCTCCTCCGATTTACCGGTCTGCCCCGGGAAGGATGTCGAAGCCCCGCATCGGATGGGAGCAGCCCTGACATATGCTCGCCGTTATGCCCTCTTTGCCCTGGTCGGCATTGCCGGGGAGGACGATCTGGATGCACCAGACGCGATCGTGGCGCCTCCGGCAGCGGCCCAACCACCAGCATCCACCGGCTCAAATGGTAGACCGTTCAAAGGCGTTCTCAACCGCGCGCCCGTCCTCCAGCCCCAGCGATCTGCTGAACTGCGAGAGCAACTGCTCGGCCAGCTCGCGTCCATTCGAAGCAGCAATGATCTCCTCGCTTGGGCTAAAGCGAGTCTTCCAATCAAGAACACACTTCTTGAGGCGGATGCTCGATCCATACAAGGCGCCTACCAGAAGAGGTTCGAGGAAGCAGCTCTTCTTGATGCCCAACTTGAAGAGGAAGAACCTGCGCTCCAGCGAAAGCAGGTAGCGGCGGCGGGGATGGTGGCGAATCGTCTGCCAGTTCGCGACACTAACGGCGAATCACTCGAGCAGAAAGAGGCCGGACTGGCCTTCCCAAAAGAGTCCCCGCGGAAAAGGAGCAAGGCGCATCTGCTGTTCATCCGCGCACAGCCCTGTCTCGTCTGCAAGCAAACACCTTCTGATGCCCATCACGTCAAGTTTGCTCAACCGAGAACCCTCGGCCGCAAGGTGAGCGATGAGTTCACGGTGCCTCTGTGCCGCAAGCACCATCGACAGCTGCACCGACACGGCAATGAAAAAGCGTGGTGGTCTGACATGCAGGTCTCGCCTCTTCCCATCGCCAATGACCTTTGGTCTGCAAGCCCCGCACACGAACCGGTAGTTGTTTCAAAGGAAATACCTTCTGCAATCCGAGGCGCAGGAACGTCAGGACTCTGAAACCGCACTTACCTGGGTACGCCAGGTCTCGTGGGAGCCCGAAGATGAAGACATCGCCCAAATTGTGGTTGGCGAGCACGAAGCACACCGAGGCTACGGATGAAGAGCTAGAAATATTGCCACGAGTTACACTTGCAACTTTTCCGGACTGTCGCATTGTTTCACGCCGCTTTTTAGAAGGGGATACGATTATGAACGTTCGCAACCTTGCCGCATCCATTGCTCTCTGTGCTCTCGGCGTCACCATAATGACGACCACGGCGCCGGCCGCAGAATTGGCTGTTGCGCCAGCTCATCACCTGGTGGGTTACGTTAATACCGGATATGTATTCTGGCACAACGTTTATCCGCCTCCAATCTATGGCCCCAACTTCGCTCTATCGAAGAGGTCGCGGCCATGAAGGCGGAAGCGCGACCGGTGTCCCAGCGCTGGTGGGGGTACTGGTACGTCCGGTAAGCGGCAAAGCTGCTTAGCAGCTACGACCAATTCGACGCCGCCGCCACGTGGACAGCCGGTGGCGGCGGTTTGTTTGTGGTCCCCTCGATCCAATCCCAACTGATGATCGTTTGGTCGGCGCATGAAAATCAAACGAGCCGCTGCGGGCCTATTCTTTTTGACTGGCTGTTGGCTGCAAGCGGACGCTGCAACCGAGGGCGTCTTTCGCCCCGAGTGAGCCGCCCCGGGTTTGCAGGAGGCCATTTGATTTAAGTTATGCCGCCTTGGCGGATTGTTCCAGCATGGCGTAGTAGAGTTGCTCGGCTTCGGCCGGCGGTATGTTGCCGATGGGCTCCAAGAGCCGCCGGTTGAACCAGTCGACCCATTCTAGCGCCGCGAACTCGACGGCCTCGAAGCTGCGCCATGGCCCGCGCCGATCGATCAGCTCTGCCTGTAGATGCCGTTGATGGTTTCGGCGAGAGCATTGTCATAGGAATCTCCGACGCTGCCGACAGAAGGCTCTACGCCTGCTTCAGCCAGGCGCTCGGTGTATTTGATGGAGACGTATTGGGCCGCGGTCGCTATGATGCACGAGCCCGCCGCGATGGACCGGCCGCCGATCATGCAGTGCCTGCTCCAGCGCATCGAGCACGAAGCTCGCATGCGCCGTGCGCGAGGCTCACGTCGCGAACCTATCGTCTTCCGAACCAACAGCTACCAATCAGGCAGCCAGCGCTCTGCGCTTGGCCGGCGAAATGCCGGCGATGCGCTCGGCTCGTTAATGATAGCCAACAATCCGCTTGAAAATACTCGGCCGCGGGTAGCGTCGGGACAGGCTTTTGGGTAAGAACACGCACCAATTTCTGTGAGATTTGCATGACCAAAAAGCGCGCATTAATTACCGGTGTTACAGGTCAGGACGGCGCCTACCTGGCGGAGTTGCTACTTGGGAAGGGTTATGAAGTCCATGGCATCAAGCGGCGGACCTCGCTCTTCAACACCGACCGCATTGACCACCTTTACCTTGATCCGCACGAGCCCGATCCGCCGTTCCGGCTGCACTACGGCGATCTGACGGACTCCTCCAGCCTCATCCGGATCGTTGCGCAGGTGCAGCCTAACGAAATTTACAATCTGGCTGCGCAGAGCCATGTGGCGGTGTCGTTTGAGGAACCCGAATACACTGCGAATTCCGATGGGCTGGGGACGTTGCGGATTCTCGAAGCCATGCGCATCGTGGGGCTTGTGAAGACGGCCCGCTTTTACCAGGCATCGACTTCCGAACTATACGGACTGGTTCAGGAAATTCCGCAGAAGGAGACCACTCCTTTTTACCCGCGCTCCCCTTATGCGGTCGCCAAGCTCTACGCCTATTGGATCACGGTGAACTATCGCGAAGCCTACGGCATGTATGCCTGCAACGGCATTCTGTTCAATCATGAGTCTCCCGTTCGCGGTGAGACCTTCGTCACGCGAAAGATCACGAGAGCACTCGCGCGAATCCATTTGGGTCTGCAGGAACGTCTGTACTTGGGCAATCTCGACGCGCTGCGCGACTGGGGCCATGCCCGTGACTACGTCCAGATGCAGTGGTTGATGCTGCAACAGGAGAAGCCGGAGGATTTCGTCATCGCCACCGGCGTGCAGCATTCCGTGAGAGACTTCGTCAATATTGCGGCCAGCGAAGTCGGAATACGGATCCGCTGGGAAGGCAGCGGTGTCGACGAGAAGGGCTATGACGCCTCTACCGGCAAATGCATCGTCTCGGTCGATCCCCGCTACTTCCGGCCCACTGAGGTCGCGACTCTCTTGGGAGATCCCGCGAAAGCGAAGCAGAAACTCGGATGGGAGCCAACGACCTCCTTCGAGTCTCTGGTTCAGGAAATGATGAAGGAAGATCTCGAATCGGCAAAGCGGGACGAACTGATCAAGCAGCACGGATTCCGATACTTTCCGCGTCACGAGTGATCTCGAGTTAGATCAGCCGTCAGACCGAGCGGGCAGGAGGTAAGCGTTCGTCCCGGCGCCTCACCTTTGGCTGCTTTTGTTCGTCAGCCGACATCATCGAGCCGCAGCTGGGGGTCAAATGGCTCAGGGCAAGCGAACCGCATCCTCCACTGGAAGTCCAATGTTGTCGTTAGCACTTATCGGTCCGCCCCCCTTCTGTCCCGTTGGCTTGCGCACGCCCGCCATGACTTCCGACCACCGACGAACAATTGTCTGTCGGTCCCAGCGATCGAGCGCGCGCTTTCGTCCTTCCTCGCCGTAATGCCGGCGGAGTGCGGGCGCCTCACTGAGCTCGCAAATTGCGAGTTGAAGAGCGGACGAATCTCCCGGCGGAATCAAGAGACCGGCGCCGGTCACTTCCGCCGCCAGCCCCGTACCTTCTTCGGCCATCGCGATGACCGGCCGCGCGGATGCGAAGATCGCGCCAAGTTTCGAGGGCAAGACCAGATCGGCCGCCTCGGCCTTCTGCGGAATCAGATGAAAATCGGCAGTTGCCATCAACTCGTTGAAGCTCTCGTTGGGCTGAAGCCCGAGAAAATGGATGTTGGCGTGCCCGACGGCCATTTGCTCGAGCCTTGTCTTATCTGGGCCCGCGCCGGCGAGGATGAAGCGAATATGTGGATGGCTTTGCTCCAGGTCGATCGCGGCTTCGATCACGAATTCAAGCCCTTGCTTGTTCGACATCGTTCCGGAGTAGAGCGCCACGATGTCGCTCTCAGCAAGCTTCAGCTGCTCGCGATATCTCGTCATCCGCGAAGCAGGGCGGATCGCGCGGGTATCGATCCAATTTCTGACCTCAACCGCTTTATCGACGCCCACCCCCTTCAGAATCAGGCGATCCACCATCGACTGAGAGATCGTTGAGACATGATCGAACGATTTGAGGCTCGCCGCTTCCGTCCTAAGCATCCATTTGCGCAAGGTATCGTTGCGCAGCAGACCAAGATCGAATGCAGCATCCACCTCGAAGTCCTGAATGTGAAGCCATGATTTGGCACCGACGCGACGAGCAACGAGCGAGACGAAGGCAGCCGACATCAGTGAGGGGGCAACCGCGATCATGACGTCTGGTCGCCAGGATAACGCATTAACAAGGACCGGCACTGCGCTCGAGAGTGCGAACGAGGCATGATGGATGAGCCGCTTCGCTCCCGACGGATGTCCAGGGACATAGATCGGCGTACGCGTGACCCGAACGCCATCGATATGCCTCGTTCTGAAGTAACAACTAGTGAAGCGTGGAGGAATCTTCCAAGCGGGATAATAAGGCGGTGCTGTGATCACTCTGACGTCGTGACCTTCGGCGACGAGGCTTTCGCAGAGCTCGCTATTGTATTTCGCCACTCCGATCAGATCGGGGGCATAATTGATGCCGACCAAAAGAACACGCATAAAGGCGCAATCCAAGTAAGATTTCAGGGGGTTAAATTATTGTAGGCAGAATAGTCGAGCTTAGCTGGTGGCGCTAACCTCCAGATGACGGCCGTAGCCCTTTAGAAAATCCTGATACGCAGCGGCGAGACCGGCGCGCAGAGGAATGTTCGGGTGCCAACCAAGGGCTCGCACCCGCGAGCTATCGAGCAGCTTGCGCGGCGTCCCATCGGGCTTGGACGTGTCGAAGACCAGGTTACCCCGATAGCCAACGACGTCTGCAACGGTTGCCGCGAAATCTCCGATCGACAATTCATCGCCGCTACCGACATTGATCGGCAGCTCGCTTGAATAGTTCTTCAGAAGGAAGATACACGCATCGGCGAAATCTTCGACGTTGAGAAACTCACGAAGCGGCGTGCCCGTGCCCCAGACACTCACGGTCGGTGCTTGCGCGAGCTTTGCTTCGTGGAAGCGGCGGATCAGCGCGGCCGGTACGTGACTGTGATCGGGGTGGTAGTTATCGCCACGGCCGTACAAGTTGGTGGGCATCGCCGAAATGTAATCGTCCCCATATTGGCGACGATAGGCCTGGCACATCTTGAGACCCGCGATCTTCGCGATGGCATACCATTCGTTTGTCGGCTCAAGCGGCCCAGTCAATAATTCACTCTCCGCAATCGGCTGCTTGGCATGCTTGGGATAGATGCAAGACGAGCCCAGAAACAACAGGCGCTGAACGCCGATGGCGTGACTTGCGCGGATCACATTGAGTTCGATCGCCAGATTTTCGCAGAGAAAGTCGACAGGAAAGCTGCTGTTTGCTGCAATGCCTCCGACTTTTGCAGCAGCGTGCACCACCGCATCCGGACGGTTGGATTCCAGCCATCGCAGCGTCGGCTCTTCCTTCGTCAGATCCAGCTCGCGGCGATCGGCAACAAGCACCGCGCAATTTTCGGAAATGAGACGCCGCACGACGGCTGAACCGACCATGCCGCGATGACCCGCGACGAAGACCCGCTTGCCCGAAAGATCGTAGGTAGAAGCCCCTGTCATACATTCCCTCTTCGGTGATCCCTATGCGGAAAAACCGGCAGTACAGCCCATTCACGCGGCGCGCTGATGGTCAAGCAAGATTCGTGCGCGTTCTTACTCGCTAACACAATCTTCACCATCGAGCAGCCCGCCTAAGAGGGCGAACATATTAATGGTGAACTGCAGCAGGGCGCACAAACCCAAAGCAGGCCATTGGTGATAAAATAGACAGAGCAGCCGCGCGAGCCGCACGGCTGCTTGTTCGATAAAACATCATTTAGTCTAGCGGATCAGTACGCACGTCGGAGGATCGGACCCTCGGGCGCGCAGACGCGATCCAAATACCAGCCGTACGGGGTCTCCACCCGGACGAGCGGACAGTGGCGCGACGGCACATAACGGTATGGATAAGGTTGTGCCCAAAAGGTGATCGGCGTTACCTGGGGGGCGCCCGTGAGCAAAGCCGCGCTTGCAGGCATCTGCATGCCGGCGCTTGCGGCGGTCGCTGCACACAGGGAAGTGGCCAACGTCAGAAGACCGACCCGCGCAAACATCTTGAACATGTGTAAGCTCCTTTGCCCCAACGAACTCATCAGCGAAGCCACTCAGCCCTGCGAGAACTGCTTCGGAAGTGCTGTGATTCGTCAATCACCCCAGAAATCGCTGTGAAATAGCCGAAACAGACTACCAAGGCGCAGGGGAGGAACGCAACCGATCCGACGCACCGAATTTAGGCTCGGAGCGACATGGCGCAGAACTGTGGCTTCTCGGCCCTAGTTGTCTCCGCTCCAGGCGCCGGGCGCGCCAAGATCGGGCGAGCGACGATAAACGTCCCGGACAAACTGATAGTTGACCACCTGGGCGAGCGGCACCTCCTCCTCACCCAGCTTCGCGAACATCAGGATGTCCCGAAGCGTCCTCCAGCGGCTTTCGTCGTAGTCGGCGATGCGGCCGCCGGTCGGCAAGATGAGGCTCCGCTGCTGCTGTAACTCGGCTTTCAGGCGGTCCGGGCCAAGCCTTTCGGGGGCAAGGCCGGCGAGAACAGGCACGCTCCGTGCATAATCGCTATAGACGAACTGCCAGCCACGGATAAGGCCTTGGAGCACGTCGGTGATAACGGATGGACGGTCATGAATGAGGTCATTGCTGGCGAAATAGACCAGCCCCGGGACATGAATGCCGTAGTCCTGCGGTTTGATCACGTTCAGCCGGACGTAACCCGCTCCGGACGGCCTTGGCTGGTCATCGAGCGTGGCGATGATGGCGTCGACCTCACCGCCACGGAGCGCATCGAAGCTGTCGCGATCGGCCACTTTCGTTACCTGGCTGCGCGGCAGGCCCAACTGCGCCATCATCGCATCGAAGATTACGTCTCCTTCGCTCGCCTTGCGGTAGCCGACGCGTTTGCCGACGAGGTCGGGCGGACGACGCAACCCAGAGGTTTCCAGGGTAAAAATCGCAATCGATGTGTCGAGGAAGCTTGCGGCGAACGCCGTTACGGGAACGCCGCGCCAAGCGGCCAGCAGAAATTTTTGGCCGCTTGTCACGCCAATGGCATGCTCGCGTGCGATCGTTTCAACGAAGTTCGGGTCGTCAGGGTGCGGGCGCAAGGCGATCTGGGAAGTGAAAAAGCCCTGCTTGAGCGCGATCAATTCGCCGGCAAAGCGCGCCGCGTAGGGTCCGTCGAGGAGCAGACTTGCCGCAGCCGCGGGGTTCGATGCCGGCCGCGAAGGCAGCGAATCGGGGCGCAGTGCGATCATGGCCAAGCCCAGGAGGGCAACGGTCGTAAGACCGATCGCCACATACCGGCTGGAGCGTCGCCTGGATCGCCGCCGGGATCGGGTCTGAGGCACTGAAGGCATCCTAACGAACTGTGAACTTTGGCATATCGGGTGAGGGCAAATGCGCTACAATCAATCCATTCGGGGTAAGGTTACTTTTTCCTCCGCCTTGTTTTAATTGCGATTCTGCCCGATAGCACGGTGTATTCGGATAGTGATTTGATCCTAAGTGAGCATTAGCGCGATGACGCCTTTATCGCCTCGACCTGCTTCCGTCCCTGATTCGGCTGCGGAAATTCGCGTGGTGGAGCCAGTTTCGCCGGCACCTCAAGGTTTGGCGTGGAGCTTTCTTCTCCCACTGGTTGTGGAACGGCTGGTGATGGTCATCGACGGCCTGCTGGTGGTGCTGAGCGGCATCGGCTGCGCGGTCGTCTACCATCTCTACACCCAATCAGCGCTCGGCAAGGCGGATGTCTACGCCGCGGCGAGCGTTCTGGTTGCAATAAATTTCATCCTGCTGACCACTGTCCAGCGGGGCTATCGGCTGAAGAACATCACCAACCTGTCGCGCGCGTTCCGCATTGCGGTGACGACGTGGACCGGGCTGTTCGGCGCGCTGCTGGCGATCGCCTTCACCATGAAGATCAGCGAGGAGTTCTCCCGCGGCACCACGATCTCGTTCTACCTGGTTGGGCTTGCCGTGCTGCTGGCCTGGAAGGTCGCGGCCGGGCGCTGGACCGCCAGGGCGCTTGCCACCGGCGCGTTCGCCAACAGCCGCGCGGTCATGATCGCCGAATTCGGCCTTCCGGCGGCCTCCAGCACCATGATGGACCTCGCCCAGCACGGCTATCGCCTGATGCGGATCATGGAGATCCGCTCCGCCGATTTGGCCTCGCCGCTGCTGCTGTCGGCGATCGCGCCGCGCTTTGACGAGCTGATCGCCTATGCGCGCGAGAACCGGGTCGAGCACATCTTCCTGCTGATGAACTGGAGCCAGCAGCACGCGATCGACAGCATCCTGGACGCGCTGAAGATCCTGCCCGTTCCCGTGCATCTGGTGCCCGATGCCCACGCCGCGCGCTTCCTGCGCTATCCGCTCCAATGGACCGGCAACACCTTTACCGCGGAGCTGCGCCGCGCCCCGCTATCCCGGAAGGAACGCGCGCTCAAGCGCACGCTCGACCTTGCCGGCACGGCCCTGGCGCTGATCGTGTTCGCCCCCGTGATGCTGGTGACCGCCGTGCTGATCAAGGCGACCTCGAAGGGGCCGGTGTTCTTCCGCCAGACCCGCAACGGCTTCAACGGCCGCGCCTTCAAGATCTACAAATTCCGTACCATGCGCGTGCTCGAGGACGGCCCGAAGATCGTGCAGGCGCAGAAGAACGACCCGCGCGTGACCGCCATCGGCAAATGGCTGCGCAAGACCTCGATCGACGAGCTGCCGCAGCTCTTCAACGTGCTCAAGGGCGACATGTCGCTGGTCGGCCCCCGCCCGCACGCGGCCGCCCACAACACCGAATATGAGCAGATCATCGGCAACTACGCCTTCCGCCACCACGTCAAGCCCGGCATCACCGGCTGGGCCCAGGTTAATGGTTACCGTGGAGAAACCCGCGCGCTCGAGATGATGCAGAAGCGCGTGGAGCATGACCTGTGGTACATCAATAACTGGAGCGTAGCGCTGGACATCGTGATCGTCGTCCGAACTGCCTTCGGCGTACTTGGCACCTCCGCCTATTAAATATGGCGACCGAGCTCGGCCGAACTGGGATGCAGATCAATCGACGTTTCATTGTGGCGATCGGTCAGGTGCCGCCGCCGACCGACGGACTTGCCTACATCACGTCAGAGTACGTGAAACTCCTCGCCGAAGATCACGAGGTCAAACTTCTGAATATTTCGCCGAAAGTCGCCAAGCGAAGTCTCGCGTATCATCTGTCGAGAACGGCCACCGTGCTGCTTGCGTCCATCCATCTGATGTTGAACGCATGGCGGGGCAATCGCGCCTGCTATATGCCATGTCAAAGCGATTTCGGGCTGGTCTATACCATCTATCTATTGGCCTTGGCGCGCTTGCTCGGCTATCCGACCTACCTGCATCACCACAATTTCGGATACATCAATGAGCGGCGCCGGATCATGGCCGTCGCACTCCGGGTCGCTGGGCCAAAGGTCGCTCACATCTTTCTCTGCGAACGGATGCTTGAGGAATTCGGCGAGGCCTATTGGAAGCCAAAGCGCTCTATCGTCATTTCGAATGCTGCGTTCGTGCCGCCTCCGCCACAAGGCGATCAGCCTCTCCGTTCGCCGGGCCAGCCGCTTAAGATCGGACTACTGAGCAACCTTAATCGCGAAAAAGGCCTTTATCTGTTCCTCGATCTGTTACGAGCGACACGCGATCACGGCTTAAACGTCCAGGGAACGCTTGCTGGACCGCTGCGCGAGCAAGACGACCGGAGCGCTCTCGATGTGGCCAAAGAAGAGCTCGACGGTCGGCTAAGCTATGCCGGCCCTCTCTATGGTGCCGACAAGATCAAGTACTACGAGTCGATCGACGTGTTCGTGTTTCCGACCATCTACGCCAATGAAGCCCAGCCCACGGTGCTGTACGAGGCCTTGGCCGCGGGCAACGCCATCATCGCATATGAGAGGGGCTGCATTGCCTCTCAGGTCGGGAAGCATGGCCTGATTATACCGCAACAAGAGCCGTTCGTGCCCGCTGCAGTCGCATGGCTGCGCAATCTTGAGGCGAGCCGGGAAACAATGGCATCCCGCGCTTCCATAGCTCGCGACATGACTGATATTCATATTGCGGAGAAGGCAAAGGCGCGACGGGCGGTCTCGGCGCTTCTTCCATTTTCATAACTGCAGAGCTTTCATTTCATGAAGATTGCGATTTGGCACAATATCATGTGGTCTCGGTACAAGGCGGTCGTGTTCTCTTCGATCTATCGCCGGGCCCAAGCTGAGAACATCCCAATCAATTTCTATCAGATTGCGGAAACAGACGCGAACCGTGCTGGCCTTTCTCCAATCGATCAAAGCTGGCACGACTATCCGTTCACACTCCTTTTCAAGGGGGCATCCTCCGGCATACCTTCGCTCAAACTGTTGTGGAAGGCGGCACTGTTGACGTGGAGGGATCCTGCGGACATCGTGATCCTTTCCGGGTACGAAAGACCAGTCGTGTGGCTCCAGGCTCTCATTCTGAGCCTGAAGCGACGGCCATTTGCGCTTTTCTGCGATTCCACGCTCTACGACCAACCCCAAACTTTCTGGAAGGGGATCGCGAAACGCATCATTTTCAACTGGGCCGACGGCATCTTCTGCTATGGCGTACGCGCCGTGGAGTACGTAGGTTGCTATGGTGTACCGAGTAGCAAGAGCTTTGTCCGGTGTCAGGCAGCAGCCCTGCCGAAGGATTACTCCGCAGCAAAGGCCCTCGAACAACGGGTCGAAAAAGCTCCTCGGAATGCCCCTCCCCGATATCTGTACGTCGGCCGTCTATCTCCAGAAAAATCTCTCGATCACCTGCTAGTCGCCTTCAAGCAAGTCGTGGCATCAGGCTCCGGAGCACAGCTCGTGCTGGTGGGTAAGGGATCGTCCGAGCAGGAACTTCGCGATCTTGCCACCCAACTCGGTCTTGAGAAGGACGTGATTTTCGCCGGACCGAAATTCGACTCCGAGCTCTTCGAAGAGTATTCCAAGGCGAGTTGCCTCGTTCTACCAAGCTACAGCGAGCCTTGGGGATTGGTGGTAAACGAAGCGTTGAGCCACGGCTGTCCCGTCATCGTGAGCTATCGTTGCGGCTGCGTTCCCGAACTCGTGAATGAAGGCAGAACCGGCTTCTCGTTCGAGTGGGGAGACGTGAACCAGCTTTCAGAAAAGATGGGACACGCGCCGAAGACATTTTCCGATATCCCAGGTACCGCACGAGCGTGTTTCGCCCAGATTGCGCCCTTCACCCCCGACGCGGCTGCCAAAAGTATCATTAACGGCTGCCTTACAATCTTTAATGAAAGAGCGTAGCGGTTAAAAAACGCAAGCAACATCAGCATCTACTTCCAAAAGTTCGACGAGAGAGGCGATAGAAAAATGTCTGCGTGCCGCACGATCCGGTATTTTTCATTGTTGTTCGTAGAACGCATCGTCGGCAAGCATGCAAATCTGACAACTCGCCATCGCGATCCAATCGACATTTATATTGAATGCGCCTCAACTCTAGCCCTATCGCTGAGGGCGTCCCAGTCGACACTCGCGGTGCTCACAAACGACAAAGCCTTCGTTACGCAACGGATCAAATTTCTAGGTCTGCCTGATGTGTTTGAGGTACACGAGTTTTCATTTAGCAGAAGTGTCCCTCAAGGTATCCCCTTCTATTCGGCTCACTTTAAACTTGATTTGTTCCGCTTCTTTGGCGCGAACAAAAACCCCGATCCGATCTGTCTGCTCGACGGCGACACCGTATTGCTTCGGCCGCTACAAATTGAGCGCCCATCGGACGAGCAGTTATTCGTGTACAATATAGTAAGTCAACTGAGCCAAGATCGATCATCCGAGAAGCTCGCGAGCGACATCCGGTTGGTAGGCGGCAAAACGACTAACCCTGTTAGCTGGTATGGAGGCGAATTCATCCTGGGCTGCCCATCGGCCTTCAACAGGCTCGCGGACAAAGTCGACGAGATATGGCCGAACTATTTGAAGCACATACCAGACGTTCACCACGTTGGAGATGAGATGGTCGTTACCGCGGCTCTCGGCCTACTTCAGGCTGAGGGCATGAAGCTGATTGACATCGCGGAAACCAAGTTGATCGGCCGGTGGTGGACCGCACGCACGAATTCTGTTCAAGTTCGATTTACCGTCGCAGCCGCATCGAACATAATTCATCTGCCCTCAGATAAGGTGTTTTTATCGCAGCAGTGCCGAAAGACGCCCTTCAGCACTCAAGAATTTCTGCTCGAATACCAACAGTATGCAAGACAGAAACTGTTGAGACGGCGTTTAACAAACCCGTTCTTGAACGCCATCAGAGGAACCAAGAAGTTCGTTGGCCGGATCTAATCGGCCTAGAATACTGCAGGATAAGAAGGATTCAACTCGCCTAGGCTGTCGCGAAACCTCCCATCCCAGAGGATCGCACGTCATTCTGGATAGGCTGTCTCAATACCTCTAAGAACCCCGTGTCTAGTCGTCCGTTAAGAAGCCGAATTGAGCGGGGCCGGACAGGCGGGCGTGCGCCAGAGCTGGATCAGGAACAGGCACAAGAGTTCTCTGAGCCAGGCGAGGATGCGGCGGAAGTTGTGGCCGACGGCTGAGAGGATGACGTTGGCCGCATCGCCGGCACGGCCTTTGAGATAGCAGCGGCCAAGGTGACCTTCGGCCTTCAGATGTCCGATGATGGGCTCGATGGCGGAGCGGCGCCGGAGCTCGCGCTTGATGGCGCCGAACACGCCGCGCTTCTGGCCCGAAATGAAGACGCGACGGGGATTTTGCGTGTCGTGGCCGCGATATCCCTTGTCGACATAGGCCCGCTCGATCGGACAGCCGGTGAGCGCCTCGGTGCGGTCGATGACGTCCCGCAGGGTATGACCGTCATAGGGATTATCGGGCAGCGACCTGGCGTGCAGTACGAACAGGCCGCCGGGAGCTCGGCGATTGTTGGTGACGATGGAGGCCTTCACGCCGAACTCGTAAGGTGCTGAGGCCTTGCCTTTGCCGATGCACTCCACCTCCGGGGCATGAAAGGAATAGAGCTTCCAGCCGCGTTGGCGCTGCTGCTGGGAGCGGATCTGGCTGGCTCGGCCAAGCGGAAGGGCGAATGCCTCCTCGAGGGCTGACTGGCCCTCGATCTTGCGACGGATGTCGCGGATGATCCGGCCCAGCCGGCTGCGCAGGATACGCAACTGC
>NZ_JADPJQ010000007.1:0-93431 GCF_023073515.1 Bradyrhizobium sp. 17
GCGCAGATGCGGCAGGCTACTCTGGTCTTGAGGACGAAGTCGACAATCATTGGAAGGAATTGTTGGGGGCCGCCGCTCTTTCGACGCTGCTTTCCGTCGGCACGGAGGTGAATTCCGGGGCCGATAGCGGCAATACCAACAGCGATCTCATTGCCGCGCTCCGCCGTGGAGCTGGGGATTCGATCAATCAAACGGGCCAGCAGTTAGTCCGCCGCAATCTCAATATTCAGCCAACTTTGACGATTCGTCCGGGATTTCCGGTGCGGGTGATCGTCAACCGTGACCTGGTGCTCGAACCGTATAGGGGGTGAGGACGATGGCCAAGCTTAAGCTCGGCGCAATCGAAGACGACAAGCCGATCAAAATTACGCATGAACTGCCCGCGAGCGTGCACAGGGATCTCGTGGCATATGCCGAGATCCTTGCACATGAGACCCAGCAGCCGATCGGAGATCCAGCCAAACTTATCGCGCCCATGCTGGCCCGGTTCATGGCAGCTGACCGGAGCTTCCGGAAGGCGCGCCGCGCGGGTCAGCGACCAGCAGAAGGCGAGGGGTAGCGCTGGGAGAGCAACTTCAGGAATTCGTGTAGCGCGGGGTTTTCATTGTCGGCGCGCCAATAGGCAGAAAACTCCAACCGGCTCGCACCCGCCCCATCGCGCAGCTCCCGGTAAACAAGGCCCGCAAAATTTGCGCCTATATCGGACTCGAGCACGAGGCTTATTCCCGTGTTCATGCTGATCAGGCTTTTGATGATGCCGCGACTGACGTCATGGCGCTCGATATTTGGGCGGGCCTCAGGGGAAACGAGCTTGGAAACCAGGAGATCTTCGAGCTCCTTTCCGGGGTCGTAGTGGCTGAGCAGCACCGTCTCACCACGCAGGTCGGTCCAGTAGACAGTTTCGCGCGAACTGAGAGGATGGTCATGAGGCAAGGCAACGAGAACACGCTCGCTCCACAGAGACATGGCTTTATTGTCCAACAGCGGCAAGCTCCCCGTGACGATCAGGAGATCAAGCGATCCGTTGCGAAGTGCCGCTGCTAAACGTGTCCGTGATCGTTCAACCGTTGCAAGAGCGCTCTGCGGGAAGCGCTGCTTGAACTCAAGTAGGGACGCTTGCAGATTGCCGGCCGAAAGTGATGTGCAGAAACCGACGCTCAGACGGCCGGTTTCGCTGTTGTGGACGGATCGCGCGGTTGCGATGAGTGCGCCGAACTCCTCCAGGATGGTTCTGGATAACCGAAGAACGTCGCGGCCGGGCCGCGTTGGGCGCACACCTCCGCTGAAGCGCTCGAAAATTGGAACGCCCAAGTGGTGCTCAAACTCGCTGATTATTCGGCTAAGGCTCGATTGTTGCGATCCCAGCAACTCGGCGGCTCCACGAAAGCTACCGCAATCCGCGGCAGCCACCGCCGATCTTAAGTGCTTCAGTTCCACGGCTTTGTGGGCTTGAAGCGAAAGATTTCGTCCGCGGGAATTGCGCATCTTGAGGAACGAGCGAGAGTGGCTGCCGGTTTAGTGCGCAGCCATGTTAAAAGCTTCGGACTTGCTCGAATGCCTACGCGGCGGCTCGGACGACAGGCGCCCAGAGCACTGGACCTGAGATCTGCCCCGCCTGACGGATACGTTCCAACGCACCCGTCGATACTTCCAGGTAACCGGCAACAGCCGACGTGTTGCCGAGTGCCCGAGATCTCCCAATCCGGCAAAGAGGCCAGCCAGCGCGCCGAAGAATGCGCTCCATGCGGGCATCGGTGACGGTGACGATATTACAGAGATCAAGGGAGAGGCCGAATTCGATCATCGCTGCAAAAAGCTGGTAAGTCGCAGCAGCAAGTCCGCCACCTGCCTTCGGCGCGTCGGGGGGAATGTCGAGCGCAAAACGGCTGCTCTCCCAGATCTTCTCGCTCCGCGGCACCGGTTGCCCGTCCAGAAGAACCGGGAAAGTGTCTCTCAGCATCGTAGGGCCGGTCGAGGGGAGAAGACGGACACAACCCTGAAGCCGGCCTTCGCTCGACCGGAGCAGCAAGTGAACAGGCCGAACGACATCGAACGCGTCGACCTCCATATCCCCCTTCACTTGGACCTCCCATTCAAGACGCTGCTTGAACACTCGATAGCGCAGACGGTGCATCTCGGCCAGCTCCTCAACAAACTCGCCGTAATATTCTGGCTTAATCAGGAGCATCATTGCCACCTCCGTGCTTGCTTCGCAAAGTAAAGCACAATTCTGCGTACCCTCCACCTGTGCAGGTGCACAGGTGCGCGACCATTTTGCTTCGAGTATGATGTTGATTTTTTCTTCTGGCCGCCCAGTGAGGGCCGGCAATTCGTGCCAACAACGATCTTCTTTCAACTCTTTAACACGCGGAATGTGGCCGATAGCCGCGAGGAGGAAATGGTCGCCGGGGCGAGCCGACATTTCACGTACGGCCGGGCCGCACTTAGAATAAGTCTCAGCCTCACGGCCGCCCATGATGCAGTTGGCGAGCGGATCCTATCGTCAACATTTTCCTGATCAGCCTTGGCTTCGGTCACCTCCGGCCGTGGCTTTGACAACGTCTTTCCAGCCGGCATGCTCATGAATCAGCATGCGATAGGATGAGCTAATTCGCCTATGTCCTATCGGCTGCGCTAAGTGGTCTGGCGTACCACCGAAGACTGGTGCGGTCGGGCCTTATATAACAGGACTCCCACAATCGCGCCGTTGGTGCGGCGCGAAAGCCCAGGTCAAACGAGCCTACTTTCGTTGTGAATTGTGTTGCGCAAATTGCGCCACCGCCTGGCAAATCGTGCGAACACCGAGCTTGGCTCGAACATTATCCAGATGAAATGCGGCGGTTCTCCTTGAAATTCTTAGGATGCCCCCGATGTCGGCAATCGATTTTCCGTGAGAGGACCACTCGAGGCACTCGTGTTCGCGCTGAGACAGCAACACGCCATTGATCATACGATCGGGCGCAAGCTTTTGTCGGGCATGCGCGTGGAAATACCAGGCGATCACTTCCAGAACATTACCGCCTTCCCTCACGGAGCGCTCAAAGCCGGCCCGGTTCGTGTCAGTCGCAAATGTTATAATGGCCGTTTCACCTCTGTTGTCGTGAATTGGAATCGTATATCCGTGCCGGATACCGAACCTGCCTGCCTCTTCGAACAACTCTCGTTCCGAGTCCGAGCGGACTCGCGGTCCCAACCCGGGCCCCCACCGAAACGGTCGAGCATGGATGATCGCTTGACGAACCACAGGGTCCAGCTCCTGGTAGCGGCGTTGCAAATAATGCGTGGTCCAGCCGGGCGGATATGTTGAAATCAGCTTCGGATCACGGCCTTCCTTCTTAGAGAGCCGGAGGTAGGCGAACGAAGATAGGTTCAGAGCTTTGGCGACGTCGGCCATACTTTGCTGCAGAGCAGTCTGGTCTCTGCTCTCAATCATTCGATCTATAAACGTCTGAATGGTTCGGTTCATTTGAGCTAAGGGAGGCGTTCTTCGAAAGCTACTATCTCTGGTTGGGGAACCCTTCGCAAGTGCTTCATCTTCGAATGGTTCGAGCCGAACTCCCGCCCTGGGGGCCGTCGAGCCGGCGATCGTGACGGCAAAGCAATCAGCTTAGGGATGATCCGGTGGAGTCCTGCGGAAGTGTGCAAAACTTGCAGGATCTATGCGCGGGTTCGACGAGTTCTTCAGGGTTTCGATTTTGCAGAGGCCGTACGCTCTCTCGGACAGGCAGGTGAATAGGGGGCCGGAGCGAAGCGCCGAGTTGAAATGAATGGAGGGGCGGCCCGGCCGTAGGCCGGCTATGAAGGACCGCGACGAGCGTTCCGCGTGGCAAGTCCAATAGCCGCAGGTGTCTTTCTGAGGCCGCGGCAGCATTTCTTGACCATCTGGTTCCTCTAACTCAGCCCCGCATATAAAGCGGTCGTAACTCCCGCAATTCCGGATCGGATAATGGTAGTCGCGCTCATCGTGTGCTCCAACACAGGAATGGACGGGGGATGGCTTCAGCCATACCTCCCCCCAAACCGCTACGCACACCGAGAAACCGCAGCAATCCTGTTCGAATGCACAGGGTTTTCGCTAGTTGCGCCTGCGATCCGCCCCTGACTGGGCTTCCTATGACGACGTAACGGGACATGCCGGATCCACTAGCTTCGGTTACCTGATGGAGCGCTCAGGTGTCGGTGATACATCGCTTCATTTCGCCGCCACTACGTGCCCTCTGCCAGAGTTTCCGTAAAATGAAAAGGTGGGAACTACTATGAGCACGGTCGAACACTTCACGGATTTGCAACGCGAGGCAATCGAATGGCGGCGATATCTCCACCAAAATCCAGAGCTCAACTTCCGTGTCGACAATACAGCACGCTTCGTGGCGGAGAAGCTGGCATCGTTTGGCATTAATCACATCGAAACAGGAATAGCAGAAACGGGTATCGTCGCATTGATCCCGGGCGACGGCGGGGACGGGCCAACGATCGGGCTGAGGGCAGATATGGACGCCCTGCCAATTGTAGAGGCATCAAACAAGCCCTGGTCCTCCAGGGTGTCCGGGAAAATGCATGCATGCGGACATGATGGCCACACTGCCATGCTGCTAGGTGCGGCCAAATATCTTGCGAATACCCGCAGCTTTAAAGGTTGCGTTGCTCTGATCTTCCAGCCGGCCGAAGAGGTCGAGCTACCATCCGGAGGCCTGAAAATGGTTGAGTCAGGCATTATGGACCGATTCAACATCTCCCGGGTCTTTGGGATGCATAATTCACCCGGAATCGAGGTCGGACACTTTGCCATTTGCGATGGCCCGATTCTGGCGTCTCAGGATGATTTCGATATCGTTGTGAAAGGGAAAGGAGGACATGCGGCCTCGCCACATCGAGCCATCGATCCGGTCGTCATATCGGCGCAAATCATCCTCGGCTTGCAGACACTGGTTTCGCGGAACACGGACCCCACCGAGGCGCTTGTAATCTCCGTAACGAAGCTGAAAGCCGCTCAGGCCTACAACATTATTCCCGATCAGGTTGAGATGGCCGGAACGGTGAGGACCCTCATGCCCGGTCTACGCGACTTTGCCGAGCGTCAGATTCGCATGGCCGCTGAGGGAATCGCGCGCAGTGCTGGCGCCAACGTGGAGTTTAAGTACATTCGATCCGTGCCTGTCACGTTCAATCACACCCAAGAGACAAGCCTCGCAATCAAGGCAGCCCGCGATTTAGTGGGATCTTCCGCAGTCGACGGTAAGATAAAGGCGCAGATGGGGGCGGAGGATTTCGCCTACATGCTTGAAGCTCGGCCTGGTGCCATGATTTACATTGGCAACGGATCGACTGCTGGCTTGCATCACCCGGCGTATGATTTCAACGATGATGCGCTGCCTTACGGCATTGGCTACTGGGTTAACCTGGTCGAAACGGTGCTAGGTGCCTGAAGACGATTGACCCGCGCAGAATTGAACTTCCTTCTTGGCTATACCCTAAGCACATATGCATCATCGGGACACTGCGACGCTGGCGGTCATGTCAGCAATCTTGCTGCCTCATCCGAATAGCGCTTGCTGAGAGGGGGCCTGATCCGTAGGGCGTTCGCCCGGGCGTGGGTGCTGAAGGGATTTCCAATCAGCTCGGAGCTGATTAGTCGCCCCACCAAGGTGGAGGCCGGCCGGAAATCTGGAGATCTCGACGCTTTCGCTATATCTCCTTTTCCCAATTTAGCTGCGGTGAAGGCCGGCGCATCGCCTCGAACGCTGCACACCAATTGGAGCAACTGTTCATCGTCGACGAACACGTTGCAAGTGATCGGCGGATCCTTTAGCTGGTCGGTCGCCCCCAACTCTCGACCAGGTGACACCGCCGGTTTGTTCAGGAAGCTCACGATTCTACGAGTAGTCGTATGCATTGCGGTTGCTGCAGTCGACCAAGAGATATGAGGCTTGAGACGACGGATTTTGGCCAAACCGATCTTTCTCTTCTACTTTCTGCTCGCCAGTGTAAAACAAGCGCGGACGTCCGATAGAGAAACGACGACCTGCACGGCTGTTCTGGTAGTAGCCCTTGACCCTTCCCAACGTTCTTGCGGATTGCGAGCAGTCGATCTTTCGCGGAGCTCGACGACGACGCAGACATCGGCGCCAAGGGGCGCCACGTCCGTAAGCATCCGACGTAGACCGCGGGCTTGATCGGATTACTTCGGTCGGCCAGCGTTGAGCAAGCTCGGATTTTCTTCATAGATTTGGATGAGCTCAATAAGGCGCTTGTTCCGGTGAGCGCTTGAACGCCATTCGCCAACGGCAAACACCATAATGGCGCCGTCAACGAACTCAGAACTGGATAATACTTGGGGCAAGGTAAAATCGGCTTGAGCCGAATTTCCCTTATCAGCCCTCCGATCAGGAGAACGTGACAACATGGAGCCGGGTGATCATTTCGGCTGATGACTCCAAAGTATGGTACCTTGGCCACCGCTTCAACCGATGAGCCCGCATATGTACCCGACTCAGGCGTGGGTCCATTGCGCTGTTCGACCATGGACCGTCGGACATCCGCTCTGGCTCGAGTGCTGGCTCTTCCAACGGACGGTCTGAAACTTACGCGAGCGACGTCCTGCAGAGGACGGTTCTCGGCAAGGTCCACGCAGCGATGTGCCCGAGTTCAACCGCGGCTCTCGGCGATGCTGTTGAGTAAGAATACCTTTTCACGCGCCCGGCTATCGAGGCCGGATGCTCCTTCATCTCGATTGATCAATATCACGTTGGCGACGATCATGTGATTCTCGATGCTTTTGCGCTCGTCGATGAAAACGTCGGAGTTCCACTCCAGGTGAAGAATTTCGGCCATACGAGGCCCTACATTAGAGAAATGCGACCCTGCGACACTGCTAACAACATCACCTGCACGGCGATGCCGAAGTTTAACAACATCATAGGGCAACCATGTCCGAGACAGCTTTTTGCAAGAAGCATCAAGTACTTTCCCATGTTGCTCCATCCTGCCTTGAATGACCGCCACATGACAACTCCCTCATCTATGCTTCCGGGAATCGACAAGCATCACACTGATCGTCGGCGATACCCACACGGGGTCGCCTTTATGGATGGACAATACCTGCCGATGTCGGAAGCTAAGATCTCGGTGCTTGACTGGGGCTTGCTGCACTCCGATGCGACCTATGATACTGTGCACGTCTGGAACGGCAGGTTTTTTCGGATGGATTTGCACATCAACCGTTTCTTTTCCGGAATGGAGCGTCTTCGGATGACCATTCCCTACAACCGCGAAAAGCTAATAAGCATCCTTAGCGATTGTGTCGCGTTGTCAGGCCATAAATCGGCTTATGTGGAGATGATCTGCACGCGCGGTTCATCACCGACATTCAGTCGGGATCCCCGCCAAGCTGAGAACCAGCTAATCGCGTTTGCAATTCCGTTCGGATCGGTTGCGAATAAAGAACAGCTAGAGCGCGGCTTGCACGTAGCGATCAGCGACACTATTCGTATCCCGCCCCAGTCGGTCGACCCAACGATCAAGAACTACCACTGGCTTGACCTTGTCAAGGGTCTGTTCGATGCCTACGACAAGGGAGCCGAAACAGCGCTGATCGTGGACACCAACGGCAATCTTGCCGAGGGGCCTGGCTTCAATGTGTTCATTGTGAAACGCGGGGCACTGAAGACACCGGAGTTCGGAGTCCTTCCGGGTATCACACGCCGGACCGTCATAGAACTCTGCGCGGAACTTGGCTTTTCGGTGGACGCTGCCGATGTCAGTCCCCGCGAGCTCAGGGCTGCTGACGAGGTATTCATCACATCAACCGCCGGCGGCATTATGCCGGTGACCAACGTGGATGGCGCTCCCGTCGCTTGCGGCCAAGTCGGATCGGTAACACGCCGGCTGATGGACCTTTACTGGCAGAAGCATGAAGATCCGGCTTGGTCGACAGCTGTCGTTTATCCTTGATGGAACGCGTAAACAATGGCGGAGAGCCGGGCTGCGCCGCTCACGCCTTTTAACGAGCGCTACGCCTTGAACTAGGGTAGCTCTCGCCAAGTCACATCAGCCCAGGCGTTAACGATGGATGATTCCATAATTGCTCATTTCAACGGAGAGCTCGCCCGGCTGAAATCTACCGGCC
Source organism: Bradyrhizobium sp. 17 (assembly GCF_023073515.1). Classification (NCBI taxonomy): domain Bacteria; kingdom Pseudomonadati; phylum Pseudomonadota; class Alphaproteobacteria; order Hyphomicrobiales; family Nitrobacteraceae; genus Bradyrhizobium; species Bradyrhizobium sp. 17. The sequence goes on from NZ_JADPJQ010000007.1 coordinate 8,126, forward strand.
TCTACAAGGTCGAACGTGTCATCACATCGAGGCAAGGGTCGCAGGTTCAGGTCGCGCACGGCGCGAATGTGCTTAATTTGTGTGCTAATAATTATCTTGGGCTCGCAGACGACAGGGAGATGCGAGAGGCCGCCAAGAACGCGATCGACCGGTATGGCTATGGCATGGCATCCGTCCGCTTTATCTGCGGCACGCAAGAAGAGCACAAGCTACTCGAGCAGCGCATTTCATCCTTTCTTTGCACAGAAGATACGATCCTCTATTCGTCCTGCTTCGACGCTAATGCAGGGCTGTTCGAGAGCCTGCTAGGAGACGAAGACGCAGTCATTTCCGACGAGCTCAATCATGCATCGATCATCGACGGTGTCCGACTCTCGAAAGCGACGCGCTTCCGTTACGCAAATAATGATATGGTCTCCCTGGAAGAGCAACTGAAGAAGGCCGAAGGCAGTCGCTTTAAGCTCATCGCGACCGACGGTGTCTTTTCTATGGACGGCATCATTGCCGATCTCCGCGGTGTATGTGACCTGGCCGATAAGTATGGCGCCATGGTGATGGTGGACGACAGCCACGCCGTCGGCATTGTGGGGCGTCATGGGCGTGGTACGCCCGAATATTGCGGTGTCGAGGGCCGCGTGGATATCCTGACAGGAACATTAGGCAAGGCTTTGGGCGGAGCGTCAGGCGGATACACCTCGGGAAAGCGCGAGGTGGTCGAGTGGCTACGCCAGCGTTCGCGGCCATATCTGTTCTCCAATACTTTGATGCCGGCAATCGCCGCGGCATCCATGAAGGCGCTTGACATCATCCAGCGTAGCAACGCTTCGCGTGAACAATTGTCGGCTAATTCAGAGCGATTCCGTTCCAAGATGAGCAAGGCCGGCTTCGCCCTCGCGGGCGCGGATCATCCGATTATCCCCGTCATGATAGGTGACTCGATGCTCGCGCATGAGATGTCGGAGCAATTGCTTCAACGCGGCGTCTATGCGATCAGCTTCTCTTTCCCCGTCGTCCCGAATGGGCGGGCGCGCATCCGGACGCAGATGTCAGCAGCACATTCGGCGGCGGCTATCGACCGTGCGATTGCCGCGTTCACCGAAGTCGGCGGGAACTTGGGAGTGGTCTGAGCTGGGATTGAAGCTCTTCCTCGACCATGGCCGCTGCTCCGCTGTCGGCGAAAGCCGCATGTTGTTTGAAGAGGCTGCGTTCGACAACCTGCCTAAGACTACATTCACTGGGAGAGCGGCGGTCCGACGCTCGTGGCATTAGCCGCCCGCACAAACTCACCCTCGCGTCCCGGGCCTTCAACGCTTTAAAAATTCGCATTGTTCTTTCTTTTGAAGGAAGTCGACCGCGCAATGCTCCCTTTCGCCGAAATTCGGCTCCCAGCAAGGCTATGATGCTCACAATAATGCTGCTGCTTCGTCGATCAACGCTATATGTGGGGGGAGTTGATGACTCTATTCGTCAATCGCAGGCGTCTCCTGCGGACGAGCGCCGCAGGTTTAACCACCGGCGCGCTCGTCTTTGTGGCAGGTCGCTCGGCGGCGACGTCTTCAGATGTGGTCCGAGTAACCGTCGGCGGAGGCGATTATGGAAAGGCTAACATTGAAGCTTATGTTAAGCCATTTCAGGATGAGACCGGAATCAAGGTGGTTCCGATCACAGATGACGTCAACACCGCGCAGCTCGAGCTGATGGTAACCACGAAGAATGTCACGGTCGACGTGGTGGAACTAACGCAGGGCACCGCGACTACTCTAGGCGCGAAAGGTATCTTACAGGACATAGACTATTCAATCTTCAGTAAGGACGAGTTGAACGGCATCATAGATTTTGCCAAGCAGCCCTACGGTGTCGCTGCGCTTATTTATTCTTATGTCATGGTCTACAATACCGAGAAGTTTCCGGCGAATAAACCACGACCGACTACTTGGGCCGACTTCTGGGATGTCAAACAATTTCCAGCAACTCGCGTGCTTATGTCTGGGCAAGAAGGTTCGTCCGGTCCTTGGGAAGAGGCGCTCCTGGCGGATGGTGTCGCGCACGACCAGCTCTATCCCCTAGATATCGAGCGCATTTTTGCGAGCTTGGACAGGATCAAGCCTCATGTTCGAAAATGGTGGGCGAGCGGGTCCGAGATCCAGCAGATTATGCATGATAAAGTTGCCGACATCGGGAACTCGTTCGATGGCCGCGCGAGTTTATTGATCGATAAGGGGGCACCGGTTGAACTCAACCGCAACCAAGCCAAGTTGGCCTGGAACTACTGGGCGATCCCCAAGGGGAGTCCGAACGCGCAGAACGCACAGCGATTTATCGAGTTCGCTACACGAGCCGCCCATCAGGCCGCCTTCGCTCAGCGCGTCTCATATGGGCCGAGTAATCGCAATGCCTACAAGCTGCTGCCGGAGACTGTAGGTCGCAAACTCGCTAGCCATCCCGACTATATGCCGAGCAGCATCCCAATTAATACGCAGTGGTACGCTGAAACGGGATCAGATGGCCGGTCGAACACCGAGCGCCTCATCCAGCGCTGGAACGAATGGATCCTCCAGTAGCGACGTCTGGCTCGGTTGCCCACGATAGACACTCCGCGGCTAAACCACTTGATCTCCGGCGGAGTACCTGAGGATGCTTACTTGCTCAGGGCTCGCACTCGGTTGCCGATAAGCGTGATCCTTCCTCCTATGAGCTGGCTACGGCAGCACGCCGGTCGCAGGGTTTCCTCTAACGGTTCTGGACGTCAGCTATGAATGCGCATGAAACCGCCATCTTGCCGCTTCCGAAGGACCACCAATTTGCGCTGGAATGCAGTCCCGCACAGATCGAGTTTTGCAACGTCACCAAGTTGTATGGACCGGTTGCTGCGGTGAAGGATCTATCGCTGACCGTTAATGGCGGCGAGTTTCTGACCATTCTCGGTCCGAGCGGATCAGGAAAGACTACTACTCTGATGCTGCTCGCCGGCTTTGAGACACCCGACGAAGGCGATATACGGATCTCAGGAAAGTCCGTTGCATCGGTGCCTTCCTATCGGCGCGACCAGGGTATCGTCTTCCAGAGCTATGCTCTGTTTCCGCATCTCTCCGTGCGGCGCAATCTAGAATTTCCGCTTGAAATGCGCGGCATGAAGGTTGGCGAGAGAACCAAACGAGTCAACCGGATTCTGGAACGCGTGCACCTTTCTGGTTTTGACGGCCGCATGCCCTCACAACTAAGTGGGGGTCAGCAACAACGCGTGGCGCTTGCCCGTGCGCTGATCGCCGATCCTCCCATTCTGCTGCTTGATGAGCCGCTCGGCGCACTCGATCGCAATCTGCGCGAGCAGATGCAAGGGGAAGTCAAGAGCTTGCACAAGGAATTTGGCATCACCACCGTTTGTGTCACACACGATCAGGAGGAGGCGCTGACACTATCGGATCGCGTTGTGGTCATGCGCGCCGGACGCATTGTGCAAGTCGATACACCCGAAGCCCTTTACGACCGGCCGGCGACGCGATTCGTCGCCACATTTCTGGGCGAGGCCAACATCCTCGATAACCCAAGTTTCAATGTCGAATCCGACACAAAGCCCTCGGCCGGTGCCATAGCCATGATCCGGCCGGAGCGCATTCGCGTCGCCCCTCCCACGGGAGCAAAGCAATCGGCCTCCGAGGAGCGCCAGTCTGTCAGTGGGATCGTGAATGACATGATCTACGCAGGCGCCGTGCGCAAATATCATGTGCGGGTAGGCAATAACGTCCTTGTTGTGCGTGAGCACGCTGCATCCCAACAGCCCATATTTCGACCCGGCAACGAGGTGCGGCTGGATTGGCTGCGATCGGACGTCCGATTTGTTACACAATGAGGTCGACGGATAAATGAAGACGTTTCCACATTTCCGCTGGACGGCAGTCTGCCTCGCTTTACCAGCACTGGCAATCCTGTTCGTCGTATTCGGAATACCGATTGCTCTACTGTTCTTGACCAGCCTTAATGCGCCGGCCTTTTCGATCGCCAATTATCAGGCATTCCTTGGACAGCCGGCAAATGTACGAGTGCTTTTCCAGACCATCGAAATGAGCGTTGTAGCGACTTCGCTCTGCCTTCTGTTCGGCTATCCCACAGCATACGTGATTGCAGCCTCTCCGAAGCGTTTGCGCGCGGCGCTTCTTGTGTTCGTTGTCATCCCTTATCTGACCAGCCTTTTGGTCCGGACCTATGCATGGATCGTAATTCTTGGCGATCGCGGCTTGATAAATAATGCGCTGCTCAAGTTCGGCCTGATTTCCAATCCCCTGCCGCTTCTCTACAGTCGGTCTGCCGTCTACATCGGAATGGTTCACATCATGCTACCGATGATGATTCTTCCGTTAGTCGGTGTGATGGTTGGCATTGACAGGTCGCTGGTGGCGGCCGCGCGCAGCATGGGTGCGGGGCCTCTCGCTGCGTTTTGGCGCGTCTTCTTCCCCCTCACTCTGCCAGGACTCCGCAGCGGAACTCTCTTGGTCTTCATTCTTTGTCTAGGCTTCTACATCACTCCTGCTGCACTAGGGGGATTACGCGATGCAATGCTGTCAACCTTCATTGCAGCGCAAGTCGCGAGCTCTTTTAACTTAGCAAACATTGCGGCCTCTTCCTTTGTCCTACTGGGTGTTGCCGCAATCGTGCTCTCGCTGTTTGGTCTCGATCTTTCCGGCATGCAGAATAGCGCCGAACGACCAACTCGAGCGCGCCCTAACTGGCTCTCCTCATCTGCTGCCCTGAAACGGTATTTCATCGAGCTTGCTAGGCCTCTTCAGGCGAAGCGTTGGACTACTCACCTCTACCAACCCGGCGGCGTTGACTCCCGCTGGAACGTTGCCGGCGCATTATTCATCGCAAGTGTCGTCTTCTATTTGCTGGCCCCGAGCGTCGTAGTTACGATCATGTCTTTAAGTTCTGGGGCTTTTCTAGAGTTCCCACCGTCCGGACTGTCCCTGCAGTGGTATCGTTCGTTCTTTGGCGATCCATCGTGGACCGAAGCTGCCTGGACTAGCATTCAGATCGGCGTAGCGGTCACTCTCGTGTCGACCTTCACCGGGACGATGGCGGCCTTTGGCCTTAGCCGCACATCTGCACGTCTGCGGGGCTTCCTGACCATGATCATTCTCATGCCTATCACTTTTCCTAGCATAGTCGTAGCTATCGCGACGTATCTCGGCCTGCTTAATGTTGGGCTGATTGGCTCGAGAACCGGAATCGTGTTGGCGCATAGCGCCGGCGCGATCGGCTATGTTGTCGTGATCGTCGCGGCTACTCTAGCGAATTTTGACAGGCGACTCGAGCAGGCTTCTATGAGCATGCGCGCCGGGCCGTTCCAGACCGCCAGAAGGGTGACGCTGCCAATCATCATGCCGGGTATCATCGGTGGCGCCATATTCGCATTCATCCACTCCTTCGATGAGGTCGTTATATCCTCGCTGGTCAGTGGCTTCTCTATTCGTACATTGCCGCTGAAAATGTGGGAAAACATCCGCCACGCGATAGACCCAACGATTGCCGCTGTGGCTTCGATGCTGGTTCTTCTACCCGTCCTCTGGTTGTTTACTATCTACCTGACGTGGTGGAGATCGAGACCGGAAGGTCAGCGTACGTTCGGAAGCGTACCGACGTAAGCAAGCTGAAACACGTGAATTGCAGCTGTGCTACAACTCTGTTTCGCAAGAACTTGCACCGCGCCGCGACGCCCCCTTTGCCAATATCGCCATGCAGCAATAAAGATCACCATAGCTGGCTTCCTACCCTACGTCTCAGCATCCGAACGTCATCGCGAGTGAACTCTTCAAGCACCTTCTTCGCTCCACTAAAGCGTTTTTGCGACCTGGATTGCGCTCGACAACCCGATGAACTGCCGATCCTCACGTCTGCGGACTGTCCAGCGCACCTCCACAGGGTAAACGCAAGGCGTTCTCCACGGCTTCTGGCTGCGAGGCACCATGAGCTCTCATAACCGCTCTAGTTGATTTTGTTGTGCTTTGGCTTGGTCGATCGCCATCAGGACGGCGTCGGACTTTCTGTTCATTCGCAGAATTTCAGCATCGCAAGTCTCACATTGACAAGTAATCAGCTTTGCAAGCCGTTAATGTTGGCCATCTGGAGCTAGCGCAGTCCTGAGACGAGTGCGATGGCGCCGGGGCAGCTCTCGGTCATCGGACATGACATAAGACGAACGCAAAAGGCCTCTAGACCCCGATGGAGAAATATATGAACCAAATAAGCTCATCGATTCCACTTGCCGGTGTTCCCTTTCCGAGAGCGGAATACGAACGCCGCCAGCAGAAAGTGCTTGAAGCAGTCACAGGTGCGCACCTGGACGGACTTTTGGTGACCGCTCTAGGGCACGCTCGATATCTAACCGGCTACTATGGGGGCGGAAGTTACTTTGGGCCGTTCCCATTGATCTTAGCGCCGGGGCGCCCTCCGACATACGTCGTTCGAGAGTATGAGGCCCAAACAGTACGCTCGTATAGCTGCGTTGATGAAATCGTTACCTACACTCAAGAGCGGGATTTCGCGAGGGTATGCGGCGATGTCCTTCGACGATATGGACTGCACAGCAAGCGAATTGGTCTTGAACTCCGCTGTTGGAACGTCACGCCATCCGATGTCTACAAGCTGGAGGCGGAGCTTCCTGGAATGACAGTCATCGACGCAACAGAACTAGTCGGGTCTGTCGCGGCGATAAAAAGCGAGCTGGAACTCGACGCGATGCGCCATGCGATGGCTATGACCGAGGTGGCCGTGAGCTCGTTCCAGGAGACGTTGCGGATTGGTGTCACTGAGGCGGAGACGTCGGCTGCCATGCAAGCCGCGGTCAAGCGGGCTGGCGGCGAGGAACTCAGGGTGGTGTCCTTGGTTTTCGGCGAGCGGACGAGACTGGCTCACGGTCTCCCGGCGGATCATCCCATCAGTCTTAACGAGCCGGCCGTGACCGAAATCGGCGGCGTAAAATTCGGGTATGCGGCGGGGCTCGTCCGCACCGCTGTCGTTGGTCGGCATTCGGAGGTCGAATCTCTGCTCGCATTATCTAATGAGGTGTTGGATACAGCAATCAACATGATCAAGCCAGGCGTAGCTGCCGAGGAGGTGGATCAAACTGTGCGGAAGATGATCGAGCGCTCCGGGCACCCACTGGCTTTTCGCAACAAGGCAGGATACCAAACCGGGATTCACTGGTCGGAACGCGGAGATATGGACATCGTGCCAGGTGTCAAAGACATCCTTAAGCCGTGGATGACTGTGCACATGCCCATCATGTTATTTGGAAGGAAAGGACACATAATTGGATGCAGCGATCATCTGTTGGTAACTGAATGCGGGGCGAAAAGCCTCAGCAGCACACCGCGTACGCTCCATCGCATATGATTCTGAGCACCTCCTCGGTGAAGATGGGACGTTTCCAAGACAACTAGGCAAGGAAAACACGGTTTGAGAACAAACAAGGAGGCTTCCAACAAAGCGCAGACGCTCATGCAAGCGAGTTCGTTTGCATTAGAGCTGTATGACCTTAGCAGACATTCCGTCTCAAACTTAGAACGTCACTCCTTCGGGGCCCATTTGTAAAGAAGCGCGCAGTTCTCGTATCCTGTCTGTCCGCGCGGGCTTTTCGTCGGACTGATGCAATCGCTCCCGGCCTCTCTGATCGACCGGCACGCATGTGGTCGGGTTCAGTCATCAAGCCCCTCAACGGAAGGTGGAGCTATCCTGGGCCTGGGCAGGCTTGGGTACTGGCGCAAGGCCAACCCGGATTCGACCACGCCCTGATGGACACGCGCCTGACGCTCTTGCCGTCGATCCATTCCCAACCGACCTTGCTCGCCAGCAGCATCAGCTCCTGTTTCTTCTTGACGATTTGGTCCAGGCCGCGCGAGAGACAGATCTTCTTGTGCTGCTTCGGTCGCAACGGCCCTCCGGTCCGCCACAGAACCGTGGTCTGCGACTAAAGGAACTCCAGAAATGGAGCTGCAGGTTTGACAGTCTCAACCTCCAAATCGCTGCAGTCCCATGTGCACCGCAATCAGAAAACCATACTCTTGATCAATCACTTGGAGGATTGTTCTACCGAATGATCACCTCGGCCGCGCGCTTCATCTTACGACCAGCGGCCTTCCTTTCAAATCGATCTAGGCCTTCATCTGCTTATGGTGATGACAACCGATCGGCGCATTCGTTCTTGCACCTCTGGCCGTTCGAAATCCTGCGTAAACAAGCGACAAACGCTGTATTTCTCCGCCGTTTTATCTTCTATGAAGCACCATCAGGTCCGCTTCTGATTACAAGGACATATCGAGCCAGGAGGTCGCACATGAAGGTGGGTGTTCCCAAAGAGATCAAGACACACGAATACCGAGTGGGTCTGACGCCTGGAGCCGTCCGCGAATACGTGACCGCTGGTCACAACGTTATGGTCGAGACCAATGCCGGGGCCGGCATTGGGTCGACCGATAATGACTACCGCAATGCCGGCGCCACGATTGTGGACTCTGCTCGCGAGGTATTTGCATCGTGCGAGATGATCGTAAAGGTCAAAGAGCCGCAGCCTTCGGAATGGGTGCAGCTGCGAGAGAACCAGATTCTGTTTACATATCTACATCTCGCCCCGGATCCAGACCAGGCCAAGGGACTGCTGAATTCTGGCTGCACGGCCGTCGCATATGAAACCGTGACGGATGCAAACGGGGGCCTGCCGCTGCTTGCGCCGATGAGCGAAGTTGCGGGAAGACTTGCAATCGAGGCAGCCGGTACGGCGCTTAAGCGTTATACAGGCGGCCGGGGATTGTTGATCGGTGGCGTTCCGGGGGTTCAGCCCGCCCGGATCGTCGTCATCGGAGCCGGCGTTGTCGGTACGCATGCCGCGCGCATGGCTGTCGGACTTGGTGCCGAGGTCACCGTCATTGATCGATCTATACCCCGCCTGCGCGAGCTGGACGAACTGTTCCAAGGCCGTGTCCGCACCAGATTCTCGACGATCGACAGCGTTGAAAAAGAGGTTTTCTCGGCAGACGTTGTCATCGGCGCGGTGCTTGTGCCGGGGGCGAGTGCGCCGAAGTTAGTGAGCCGCAAAATGCTGAGCTCAATGGGCAACGGCTCTGTGATCGTTGACGTCGCCATCGACCAGGGCGGCTGTTTCGAAAGCTCGCATCCCACGACGCATGCTGATCCAACATACGACGTCGACGGTGTCATTCACTACTGCGTTGCCAATATGCCAGGGGCTGTCCCGCTTACATCCAGCCACGCTCTGAACAACGCAACGCTCCCATTTGGTTTGTCTCTCGCCAATAAAGGCTTTGCAGCCATTCTTGAAAATCCGCATCTGCGCGCCGGTCTCAATGTCTATCGCGGCCGTCTCACCTACAAGGCCGTGGCCGAGAGTCTAGGCCTGCCATTCTCCCCCATCGAACAAGCTGCTGCCTGATCCCAGGCGCCTCCATGGGAGGCCTTTCCTCGCTGGCTTGGCGGCCACTCCTTCGGGAGTGGCCCTTTTTTATCCCGGGGGGCGACCGACCAAACACATGCCATGGTTCACCATCCAGTGCACCATCAGATATTGCCCGCGTGCATCGGTTCGAGAGAATGCACTGCTCAACGAACACCATGGTTGTGGTAACATATTCCTGCGACTTACCTGGGCCTGTGTTGAATTTGATCAAAACCGCCGAAGTTCTTGCGCGATGGCGAGCATCGTCTTTTCTCGCGTCCGCTAGTCCGATTATCGTTTCGCTACGTGCTCAACCTACGACTCCGCCCTTGATCGCGGCCGCTTCTTTCGGAGCACGGTCAAGTTGATCTTCTATGCGGCGAACGGACCAAAGGAGCGCTCCAGCATACGGCGGACGCGGATCGGCACTGGACCTTTGTGGAAAGACAGCCGCCTGTCGATCCAAGTCGCCCTCTGACTACGTTGAGCGGTTGCGCTGTCGCAGGAAATCTAGCCATGTTGGGCAGTGATAGCGTTCAGTCCAAAGTTCTGCGTCGGCGATCAAATGCATTGACGGCTTATAATAGAACAGCCTAACGGTGATTTCAGGCGTTGGGGGCGCGCGCGCGATGAAAAGCTGCGCAAACTAGAATAAGGAACTGCGCTAATCCTCGGACGGTGGTTCGATCGGAATCGCAAAGCCAGCTTTTACGCGATCAATTATAACCATCGTCTTGAAGCCCTTGATGTCCGGGTTCTCATAGAAGAAACGACGCGTGAACTGCTCGTAGTCTTCCATGGTTCGCGCCGTAAGATAGAGAACGAAATCCGCGTCACCCGTGACAAGGAAGCCGTTGACGACCTCTGCTGACGATTTGATCGCCTTCTTAAACCTGTCGATGATGTCCGAGCGCTCTCGCTCGAGGGTCACCAAGACAAGCATCTGAATGGGCCTTCCAACCACTTTGGCCGAAACGATCGAGACGTCCGCTTCGATGATCCCATCCGCGCGCAGTCTCTTCAACCGGCGTTGACAGGCCGTCGCAGAAAGGCCGGCCATTTCCCCGATGACGTCGGAGGTCAGACGATTGTTCTTCTGCACAATCTCCAGGATACGGGCATCGATCCGGTCGTATTGCATGCTGCGCTCCAGCCAACCCTCAGGTGCATTCCGTCGCTAACCCCGTGCACACCGCAGGAAATCCTCCAGGTCGCAGGGAAATGCGGCGCAAATCTTTGTCCAATACCACTATCCTGAATTCCTGGATCATTTCAACAATTGAGCGTGCGTGACCCACAGATGACCTTTCAGGCGACTGCTCCTAGCGTCCGTCCCGCTGGCATAGCTACTCGTTATCTGCAAACTCTACGGCGGCGCGACTTCCTGGCGGGAGCGGCGCTGGTCAACGGTCGATGGTTCTCAGAGGGAGAGCGAGAACACGTGATCGATCCCGCGACCGGAGAGCGGATCGCGGATGTTGCTCGATGTAGCGCCACAGAGATGGAGTTAGCAATCGCCTCGGCTGAGCGGTCTTTCCCGGCTTGGCGAGAATTACTTCCAGCAAGAAGAGGGGCGGCACTGAGGGCATGGGCCTCATTGATGCTCGATCATGCCGAAGACCTCGCGATCCTGGTGACGAGCGAACAAGGTAAACCACTAGCCGAGGCACGGCAGGAAATTGCTTATGCGGCCGCCTTTCTTGACTGGTTCGCGGCAGAGGGCGAGCGTTCGTACGGAGAGACGATTCCCAGCCATAAGGCTGGTAGCCTCCTCCAAGTGCGTATGCAGCCGATAGGCCTCGCAGCCGCGATTACGCCCTGGAATTTTCCTGTCGCGATGATCACAAGGAAGGCGGGCGCCGCTCTTGCTGCCGGGTGCCCAATCATCGTCAAGCCTGCGCCTGAGACTCCGCTGTCTGCACTTGCCCTTGCCAGGCTGGCCGAACAGGCAGGCTTCCCACCGGGCGTGCTCCAAGTACTCGTTGGTAATCCGATCGAGCTTTCAGGGCCACTGTTGAGCGATACGAGAATACGCGCACTTTCGTTCACCGGTTCAACGGAGGTCGGCCGCTTGCTCCTTAAAGGAGCGGCCGAGGGCGTCAAGAAGGTCTCGTTGGAATTGGGTGGCCATGCCCCTTTTCTGGTTTTTGACGACGTTGACGTTGGTAAAGCCGTGAAGGGCGCGATCGCAGCTAAGTTTGCCACCTCCGGCCAAGATTGCTTGGCCGCCAATCGCATCTATGTGCAACGAAGCATCTATAACGCCTTCGTTGACGAATTTGCCGCAGCGATCGCCGGACTGAAAGTTGGACATGGGCTGGAGCCCTCGACTGATATTGGTCCCATGACAACATTGTCTGTAGCCCAGAAATGCCGGGCGCAGATCGACGATGCGACACAGCGAGGTGCGCGCGTTTTCTCCCCAAAACAAGAGGCCGCCCTCGGTCCACACTTCGTCGCGCCAACGCTGCTCAGCGACGCCACGGAAGAGATGCTCATTGCTCGCGAAGAGACATTTGGGCCTGTCGCAGCCGTACTTCCCTTCGATTCCGAAGAAGAGGTCATAGCCCGAGCCAACGCCAACGAAATGGGGCTCGCTGGCTATGTCTACACGGACAGCCTACGCCGAGCTCTTAGACTTTCTGAGCAAATCGAGTGCGGCATGCTCGGTGTCAATACAGCTTCATTCACGGGACCGCCCATCCCGTTCGGAGGCTGGAAACAATCTGGACTTGGTCGCGAAGGATCGCGACACGGGTTGGCGGAATACATGGAACTTAAATACGTCTGCTTCGGCGATCTAGCAGTCTAGGAGATAAGAAATGATGGACATCAAAACCATTGCTGAACGGGATCGCTCGAGCGTTTTGCATCCCTTCACTCAGCTCAAAGACTTCGCCACGGGAAAAATGGGCGATCCGACGATCGTTACCGGCGGAAACGGGATCTGCATTAATGACGCAGAGGGGCGCAATTACATCGACGCCTTTGCTGGCCTTTATTGCGTCAACATCGGCTATGGCCGTACGGAGGTTGCCGAAGCCATCGCCCGTCAGGCTCACAGTTTGGCCTATTACCATACATATGCGGCGCACACGACCGAACAGCTGGCGACGCTGTCGGATCGACTCGTGCGGATGGCACCCGGCAGAGCAAGTAAGGTGTTCTACGGGCTATCCGGGTCCGATGCAAATGAGACCCAGGCCAAGCTCGTCTGGTACTATAACAATCTGCGTGCTCAGCCCAAGAAGAAAAAAATCATTTCGCGTGAGCGCGGTTACCATGGCTGCTCTGTGGTTTCGGGATCGATGACCGGTATGTCGTTCTACCACGATCACATGGACCTGCCGTTCCCGGGCATTCTGCACACGGGTGCACCGCATCACTATTGGGGCGCTGAGCCGGGCGAGACGGAACTGGGCTTCTCTCGTCGGCGCGCCGCCGAACTCGAAGAATTAATCGTGACCGAGGGGCCAGAAACAATCGGCGCCTTCATCGCTGAGCCGGTGCTAGGTACCGGCGGCATCACGCCGCCACCTGAGGGGTACTGGGGGGAAATCCAAGCCGTGCTCAGGCGTTACGACATTCTTCTGATTGCAGACGAGGTTATCTGTGGCTTTGGTCGCACCGGCGCGGACTTCGGTAGCACTCTTTACGCGATTGAGCCGGATCTGGTGACAGTCGCCAAAGGGCTGACATCCGGCTACATGCCGCTCTCGGCAGCCATTGTAGGTGAGAGAGTTTACAAGGTCATGGAGGAAGCCGCCGATCGCGTCGGGGCATTCTCGCATGGGTACACTTATTCGGGCCACCCGATTGCGGCTGCAGCTGCGAATGCAGTGCTCGACATCGTAGAACATGAGCAGTTAGCCGACCGAGCTAAAACCGTCGGCGCGCACTTTCAGAAGCGATTGAAAGAACGATTTGCGCAGCTAGAAATCGTGGGGGAGGTTCGGGGCGTTGGCCTGCTCGGCGCGATCGAGTTTGTAGCAGATCGCCAAACGAAACGCCGGTTTGATGCGGAATTAAAAGTTGGCGCACGAATCTCGAAGGCTGCCCGCGATCGGGGGCTTATCGCCCGAGCGATGCCGCATGGAGACATTCTTGGCTTTGCACCCCCGCTCATTGTTTCAGAGGCCGAAATCGACCAGATTGTGGACTTGGCTTATCGAGCAACAAAGGATGTGATGGATGAGCTGGCCAAGGAGACAACGGTCGCTTGACTTCTGCTTGCAATAGGCTCGGTGGATTCTCGGGTCAGCCGAGGGGCGTGTGCACAAGTCTTCTGAGAATGCGCATGAAGACCATGCATATTGGCACGACATTCTTGCTTGGAAGCACTCTCATTCTGATTGGCAATCGGCAGTGAAGGACCCTCGGGACGCCGCGTGCGTTCGGAGACTGAGAGAGCTCGATCGTCATGGAGAGTCTGCTACCGGTGCCGAGGCGTCCGAGTGGCCGGCAAGCACGGAGCGACGCGCTGGCAGATTTACGATTGGCGACGACGCTTCCGACAGCGAGGCATGTTGGCGCCGTGCGAGGCGTCGCCGTCGACATTCGCGTCGCTGGTCGTGGAAAGCGCGTTGGAGGCGGGTCACGTTCCGGCCATCAAGCTTGAGATCGCGATCGCCGATGTCGTGCTGCGGACGGGCGCAGCCATAGATGGCGAGCAGCTGTCCCGTTCAGCGGCGCAGCCTTCGTGTTCCGATCGAAATGAGCGGACCAAATCAAGATTTTGGTCTGGGGATCGAACGGGCCTGGTGTTAGTCCATAAGCGCCTCGAAGGCTGCAAGTTCGTTTGGCCAACGATCGCAGACGGCGTGATGCGCATATCGCCAGCGATGTTCGCAGCCCTGAGTCGAAGGGCTGGATTGGAGGTTTCCGCCCGGAAGAAGCCCGGCGTCCCCAGGCAGCTGGATAACTGCGGCAGATTGACTCGGGCGCGCAGTGGTGATGCGCTCGAAATAGCGCATGAGCATTGCGGCGCGGCGCGAGGAAAACGAACGCCTGAAGGCGCGCTTTTATCAGTATCACTTACCGCTGGAAGACGTGGAGATCGCGCAATGCATCCTGCACGCGGCGCAGGAGAGAGCCGCGGCTGTGATCCAGGGCCGGATCGCGGAGCGCGCCAGATCTAGGTTCGCATCGCAATCGCGGCTGCTTGCCTGCCCATTTCTCACGGGTGGAACGGATCATCGAACCGCGAGTACGCTCCGTCCGTGCGGTTTCGGCGCCATGACGAAGATTGGCGAGGACGTCAGCAAACGCTCGACGTGATCCGGCGCAATGGCAGGTGTTGGTCACGCGCCGCCCGCAATACATCTGTCGCCGCTGCTCGGGCTGTAGCAGGCGCACGCACCGGAGCACGCGGGTGCCTGCTGGACTGCCGACCGAAGCGGCGACTGCGCACGTGATCGTGTCCAAGATCGGCGACCATACGCCGTTTCACCGTCAGGCCGAGATCTATGCGCGCCAGGGGATCCGACTTGATCGGGGACACTGGGCTAACTGGTCCGGCCGCGCCTGCTTCCATCTTCAACCCGTAAAGGACCACATGCGTCGCCATTTGGAGAGGGCAGATCGTCTGTTCATGGACGAAACCACGGCACCGGTGCTCGTTCCGGGGAGTGGCACACGAAGAACGGCTACTTCGTACGCGGTTCATCGCCGGACATCCCGATAGCCGCATCGAAAGGCCTCATGCCGTGGCGATTCCGCAACACGTCAAGCTAACCTCGTTAGGGTCGCGGCTAAGCGTTTACTAGCCGGCGGCTCGTCGGCGCGACCATCCGGAACGCAGCGCAAGCCGGCTGCAATTTCCATTGGGCATCGTGATTGACTTGGTGCCCGCACCAACAGCGGGCTCGATTGAAGCGGCGTCGAGCAGTGCGGCGGACGCTTCCCCATCACACCCTCAACAACAGGTGGGCACTTGAAGCCGCCGCCCTCAAGCCGGCTCCAATACAGCACAAAGACCACTGCCGGCCCAGACGACAAGCTTAACACGGCGCTGTCAATCGGCCTTCAGGTTTATGCATCAGTGTTGGCGGTGTCGCCCTGCGGAGCCAGAGATAAGTGCGCCCATGGGGTGCTTGGCCTTAATGGCCGATGCCGGTTCGACGGCGGCCCTGCGGCACAGTTCGCGCTCGATCTTGGGCGCTGCCCCTCGCTTCTTGGCTTCTGGCCTGAGATGAAGATCCTGAACTTGTGATCGGGCGGCGCATTATGGCCGCGGTATCTTTTGGCGGAGGGGGTGCGTGCGATTGTGTTGCCGACCAGAGCCTCCATGCACATGCGGCGCACTAGGAACTCGCGCCAGCCGGCGCCGAGAGAGGTCCTCTTAGGGCGCGCTGCAACGCCTCTCATTCCGCACTCGGCCGAAGCGCACCTTCGCTGTCAGTTGATCCTGTAGAGCGATCGGTTGTTCTTATAAAGTATCATCCTGGCGCCCTCAATTGCCTCCTCCAGGCTCAGGCTTCCTCCTACTATGTGCTCAGTCAGCGCTTGAGCAAGATACCGCTTGCCCCACCGACCGGAAAGCCAATAAAGCTCAGGAATGTGGTAAGCATCACTCGCATACATTATCTTAGATAGTGGAACGACCTCCATCACTTGCATGTATCTCTGAAACAAGCTCTGATGCACGAATGGTGTCATGATAGATAGCTCGAAATAGCAATTCGGATACAAATGACTAAGCCAAGCGGCCTTTCCCACCGATGGATAACCGGCGTGTAGAGGAATAATTTTCGGCATACGCATTACATCATCTCGGTCGAACCGACAGACCTCCTCAAGAAAAAATGGGTCTTGATTGCGGAGAATTACGTAAGGCGCTTCTCCATCCCCTGTATGGATCTGCATGGGAATGTCGCGCCGGAGACACTCTTCAAGAGCCAACGTGAAGTTGTAGCGCCGGAGATCCTTCGATACATTGTAATTAGCTTCTCGTTCCTTCGGCATATTGTGAAAGCATTCTCTGAGATTTTGCCAGGATGCCTGAGCGACCCCGCGATCATAAAGGGGCCTGATCAAACCGATGAACGGCAGGAGGTAGGACTTCATTCCAAAAGAGTTTTTCCCATAGTTTCCGTCTCCGGTCCCGTCCAGCATTTCGCGCATCCTAGTTAGAAAGCGCTGCTCGTATTCTTCGAACGAGACATCGAGAGGAAAAAGCTCTTTTTGGATCATCTCTATCCGGGCGAGACGATTGGTACGGCAAGGCAGAATGGCTTCTTCAAAGCGCGATATCTCCTCCGCTCCACACCCCTCAGCATATCCCGTATCAAGCATGATGTTCTCATACTTCACGTCCCGTAATAAGCTATTGACGTAGCCCCAGTAATCCCTTCCGCGCTCATTCCTGGCTTCGATGACCGCCTCGAGTCTCGACTCACAACCCAGGAAGTGCGACAGCTCCCTAGTAAGGAACTTCATAAATACACTTTCTGCGATATCTCGAGTGATGCCGTCGACCTTGCTCTGGATGTCAAACTTTCGATTAAAGTCGTGCCTGGTTGCCTCATCGCCATTTAGCCAGCGGTCATAAACGCCCTGGGGAAAGTAACTGGCGACAGGATATCCCGCCAGGGATATGCGTTCCACATAACGCTGCGGAGTCGTTACGGCATCGCGATCGGTGATTATGTGGCAATGGGTATCGTCGATAGGGAGATCATTCACTACCTCAAAGACTTTCATGAACTCAGGATGCTGTCTGGACAGGAACAGCGGAAGGGAGTCGAGGCCACGTGAGCGATTGCGATCGATCGTCATGGCTGTCGTAGCTCCAGGCCGGGGCCTCTATTTGATCCGCTATTGCGACGAGAGACCTATCTCTATGGGTTTTGCGAACCCAAGCGTTCGGAACGATCCAAATACGTCTGTGATGTCAACATATCACGCAATCGTGGATGTTTTGAGCGCGCACCCGCGTTGACGCGAAGGATTTGCGCAACATTCCGCCAGTGCTTGCAGCTTTTTATCGCGAGCTAGTGGTCTGATTCATTCGGGAAGATTCCCAAATCGACCGAAGCAGATCAATATGTCGGCATGAGCGAGGAGCTATCGTATGGCAATGCGACCGAGCAACGATCACACATCTTGCTCTGCTCCGATCGGCGCTACATGCGCCTCGCGCAACAAACAAGACGCAGAAGGACAAATTACGAAAGCCGTCTTTCACCAACTGGCTAAACACAGTCGGTCTTTGACTCGCGTGTTCATAGATACTTTGAGAAGATTGGCGCGTCATCGTCCCGGGAGGATTGTTGTCACGCCGTGCAACTCTTCCCCGCGTCCGCCGATGTCGACCATAGCGGCGCTTCCTACACCCGAGCGCTGCATGCCAGACGGCCAGCCTTATCTCTTTCAGCACTAAGCTTTGTAAGGAGTGCACCACGAACACGATATCACTTTCAGCGATCTGAACGAAGCCCGTCATCCGAACGTCAACATGCCGGCATATCGCTGTCCCGGATGATGCAGCAGCCTTGATGACGCCACAATACCTGTCCGCATGCGGCTTGAACTTGGAGGATGATGTCACATGGTGACCACGCGAGAAGTCTCTGTTGAGGACGCCAAGACGGTGGCTGGTTTGGTTGCTGCCCTGCTTGCCGAACTCGGGCCCGGTGAACGTGGGGCCGGAGTAGACACCCGGCTCGTGGGCGATCTCCTGGCGATGAAGGAGCGCGTCTGTGGCTTTCTCGCATTCGACCTCGAGAACCCTGTTGGTCTCATTATGCTATCTGAGGGGG
The DNA here is from genome assembly GCF_023073515.1 of Bradyrhizobium sp. 17. NCBI lineage: Bacteria > Pseudomonadati > Pseudomonadota > Alphaproteobacteria > Hyphomicrobiales > Nitrobacteraceae > Bradyrhizobium > Bradyrhizobium sp. 17. Next base: position 26,330 of record NZ_JADPJQ010000007.1, read on the forward strand.
CGGCACTGCTCGCGTGTGGGATTTATGGAATCGTAACCGAACTCTATGTGGTCCCGGACCAGCGATCATCTGGGGTGGCGATGCGACTCATCGATGCTGCTGTAGATCTCGGGAAAGAAAAGGGCTGGCGCCACCTCGAAGTTGGGGTCCCAAGACAGCCGATGTGGAGCCGCAGCCCACATTCCGCATTATATTTAAAGGCGGGCTTTGCGGAGATTGGCCCCCGTCTTAGGCTGCCCTTGCATTCTCCCAGTAGGGCGCCTGTTGAAGCGGAGAGACCCAGGCTAGGCCGTAGGCGGCGCCGCGTGCATCGCGGCCCGACTTCATCTGCTGCACACTTTGCCTAAGGCATCAGCCTGCTACTTATGACTGCCCGCGAGGATTCCGAGTTGAAGCTGCCTCACAACTTGGTGCGTCGCCGTAGCAGCACGCGCATATAATGTTCAGGAACGGATTTCGACTTCTCGACGCTTTTTTGCTACTGGCGCACGTGCGTTATCTTTGGCATGCATCGAACACTCGCTCCGCGAATCATTCTGCCGCAGGACCCCCACATGGGGCCGCTGCTGACAAGCCAGCACGAACGCGACTGGAGGTCCATATTCCTTCCACGCGCCGACGACAGCCTGAACCGGTAACGCGGGAACCTACGATATCGAGTAGAAGTGTTGTCCTGCGGAGAAGTCCCGAAGCACACCGCGAAGGTCAGTAGCCCGCGTGAATGGCTAAGTCACGACCGAATACTTCAATGATCCAGATGTAGAACGAATAGAATAGGGGAAATCACAATGACGCAACGAAGGTCGTGTAATGCAGGCTGCTAACTCTAATGGCTTTCTCGAGAGCGTCGGCAAACATTTCCAGCATTCGATGGCGTTTCTCGATCTGCCCGAGGGTTTGGCGGAGCGGATCATTCAATGTAACTCAACCTACACGGTTCGCTTTGGCGTGAGACTGCGCGGCCGCATGTACAGCTTTGTCGGCTGGCGATCCGTCCACAGCGAACACACAGAGCCTGTGAAGGGCGGTATTCGCTACGCGCCGAACGCCGACGCCGACGAAGTGGAGGCGCTCGCTGCGCTCATGACGCTTAAATGCTCACTTGTCGATGTACCCTTTGGCGGCTCGAAGGGAGCCCTCAAGATTGATCCGCGCGAATGGACCCCACAGGAACTCGAGCGTATCACCCGCCGCTTCACCCAGGAACTCAACAAGCGTGGCCTGATCGGCCCTGGCGTCAACGTTCCGGCCCCGGACATCGGCACAAGCGAGCGGGAGATGGCCTGGATGATGGACGAATTCCGCCGTGCGAACCCGACCGATGTCATCAACGCACGGGCCTGTGTAACGGGAAAACCTTTGTCGAAAGGCGGGATTGCCGGTCGCACCGAGGCAACGGGGAGGGGTCTGCAGTTTGCGCTCCAGAGCTATCTTCGCGATCCGCGCACCCGAGGTATGAATGGCAAGCGCGATCTCAAGGAAGCTTCTATCGTGATCCAAGGCTTTGGCAATGTCGGCTATCACGCGGCTAAATTTCTGTCTGAGGAGGACGGCGCCCGGGTAATCGCCGTTGCTGAAAGCGACGGTTATGTCGCGAATTCAACGGGGCTCTCCATTGAATTGCTGAAGCGTCATCAAATTCAAACGGGCAGCATTCTGGGCTTCCCTGGCGCCACGTCTGCTGCTAACGATATGTCCGGTATCGAAATGGCCTGTGATGTTCTCGTTCCTGCAGCAATGGAGAACGCGATTCACACAGGGAATGCGGGCCGAATAAACGCGCATCTTGTAGTAGAAGCCGCCAACGGCCCTGTCACCTTCGAGGCTGACAAGATACTCCGCTCTCGAGGAATAACCATCCTACCGGATCTCTATGTGAATGCCGGCGGTGTTGTCGTCAGCTATTTCGAATGGGTGAAGAACCTAACACACATCCCGTTCGGCTTGATGGAACGGCGGCGACGAGAAAGGCGGAACCATACGATCGCTACAGCGCTGGAAAGGATGACTGGCAAGCAGTTTCCAGCTGACATGCGCGACGAGTTTCTTGAAGGAGGCGCAGAGATCGATCTCGTTCGATCCGGCCTTGAGGACGTCATGCGGAGCACCTGGGCGCGCATTGCAGATCTCATGGAGAAGCGGCCGGAGCTGGGCGACTACAGGACCGCCGCCTACGTCGCATCCATTAGACAGATCGCCGAAGCATACGAAGCGATCGGGATCTAAGAGCGGGTAGGAAACCAAAGGCCAGCGATTTGACCGCCAGCTTCGTAACCAAGGGCGAGGATCGCAAGAAACTCATGCGCAGTCCTAAAGCAGCCTTGGCCACAAAGAGAGCGCTGAGAGGCTGTTTGCTTCTTTCCTGACCCTGACAGTGAAAGCTTGACTTCACTACGTCAAAGTGCGGCATCGCGTGCCACTGGTTGTCCGTTCAGTATTGCCGGACCACCTCTCTGCGTGCACCCTGTCCTGCGAGAGCCCCGTGACTGGCGTTCTAGTCGCCACGGAGTTTTCCGTCCTGCGCCAGCGTCTTGTAGTACGCCAGGTGGCGCGGGTGGAGCAATGGGCATGGACGGAGCTCGCAGCGGTTGCCGAGCCGATGGTCCGTTGCGGTGAGCGCCGCGTATGTCAGCGACGAGTAGGGGCGCTGGGGATTGTAGTCGACGATCCAGACGGCGAGATTGGCGCGCGCATCGTCCAGATTGACTAGCAGTGTCTGTTGAGCAGCTCCTGGCCCGCAATCTCTCGAGACAAACAGCGGCATGGGGTTAAGCTGAATCGTTTTGGATTCCTTAATCAGTATGTCTCTGATTCACCATGCTGGCCGGGCGGAAGCCAGCACGGACGGGCAATCCTTTTAGCGCCTGCAGGGTCCCGATCCCTTGCCGTTAGGCGACATAGCATTTGTTACGTCGTTGCGTTACCAGATTAAATTTCGAACAGCTCACGGGGCAGCTTGGTAAATGGTTCACCACCAAGATCTGTGACGCGAAACGTTTCGCTGATCACATAGCCGATATCTTCACCGATCCAGTTTCCGAGCATGAGGTGAAAGGTCATGTTCGACTTCAAGATAGTCGTGTCACCTTCCTTCAAGCTCGCCGTTGGCTCTGTCCAATCGATTCCGACCGCGTAGCCACACCGCGACTCCTTGTCAAAGCCATGCTTCCTCAGCGTAGTGTTGAAAGCCGCGGCGACATCGTTACACGTCATTCCGGTCTTGGCTACCGAAAGTGCAGCTTCCAGGCCAGCAACTTCTCCTTCATGCAGCCGCCGTATCTGATCTGATGGTTTGCCAATCGACAAGGTGCGCATCAATGGAGACGTATAGCCGTGACGCACGCCGGTTAACTCGAGGTTGATTTGCGAACCTTGTTGGAAGACGTCCTCTGTCCAGCTAATGTGACACGTGGACGTTCGCGGTGTCGCGCACAGAAAGAAGCTCGCGGCGTCGGTGCCGGGCTTTCCGTTAGCACCGCGCACCAATGTTGCGATGATCTCTGCGGATGCATCGGCTTCGCGCACGCCCGGGCGAATAACGTCCATCCCCTTGAGCATTCCCGCATCAGAAATTGCGGCGGCTTCGCGCATGATGCCGATTTCCAGGTCCGACTTCTCGCCTCGAATCCAGGTCACGAGGTTCGTGCAATCAAGGATTTTCGCGCCAACCAACCGGGACCTGACTTTTTCGACGGCTATCGTCGACAGAGACTTTGCTTCAAGGCCAATCCTCTTGCGGCCGAGCCCCTTGTCCAGGATAAGATCGATTATCGCGTCGTACCCATCGCGGTCGGCATTGCCAATCAGGGCTTCCGGGTAGCCGATCACATTGGTTCGATCGATGAACATCTGATGGAGTGCAGCTGGCGCGTCCATCCGCCGCGTAACAAAGGTTGGCTCTTCCTCGCTCAAAGAGACGAGTAGAGCTTGAGGCACATATCCGGACTTTGAAGTGTATCCCGAAAGGTATGTGATGTTGGCTGAAACCGAGACCACCAGCAGTTCGACCTCGCGTCGCTTCATCTCCGACTTTACGGCGGACAAGCGTCGCATATATTCAGACCGGGGAAACACCAGCTCGGCTCTTGGCATTGCCATGATTTCAGCTCCTTGCATAAATAATCAACCGCTTAAGCCCAAGTAGATTCGGTCTTGTGGAAGGCGTCGCCCGATGCTCCACACCTTTCTGGAACATCAACATTTCATTTGCGGAGTTTTCCAGCGGTAGCTGGACGACTCCGGCTCGCGACGCATTTCGGAGGTTGCTCTCGCTCGCGACCGGTGACGCAAGTTGTTCGCCGTGGTTCCGCCACCGTCGCGTTCCAGGCTTTGTCGCGCGAAGTCGATAGAAACACCGGATCCTTCTGGTGGTGGTCCCAACCCAAGACACTCCCGGCAGCCAGCTAATCTTTTTGAACGACCTTCAACGCAACTCGGAGTAACGATTAAACCTGCGACGATACTGCGGAAGCTTCCCTCTGAAGTTCAAGGCTAACTACAGACTGGCGATGTAAAGCTGTGAACTTGCTAAGTTCGGCGCAGATTTTCTGCGGAATTTAGCGTTCCGTGAGCCGTACAGCTCTCTCCACTATTTCCGAAGCGTCGCGTTTCTCACCAAGATGAACAACCCGAGCGGCAGTCCGTCTGTCGTGACCGCAAGGCTTGAATGCATTAGGATCCCGCAAAGTGTGTGATGCCGCATTCGGGCGCACCGTTCGTTCGATGGCTCGCGGTCCTCCTGCTCGCACTCATGCTCACTCTGGGCAGTTGGCCAGCGAAAGCCCGACTCCCCTCAAATTGCCTTAGGTGAGCCATTATGCACACCCAGCATCTTACGGGAACGCATGTTGGATAACCCGAAGGCGTGGTGCTCGCGCTATCGTCCTGCGGGTTTGATCTTATTTTGCCGCCATAGAGAGCGGAGGTTCGGCTTCTGGTCCTACCGGATTTTTGAACTCGTTGTCTTTACGGTAACTCTCAAGCGCTTCTTTTGCCGCAGCGAGGAGAGCAGGATCCGAAAGAACGTCGGCGGCCACGCCTGCCATAGCTTTTGCAGCGAAGGCGATTCCTTTGTGAGCAGCGGGGGACTTGCCTTGTGCAACCAGCTGCCAGGAATGACCTGGCGTCCCGATCGCATAGCATGAGACTAAGCATTGCACCGTAGGAACGACCCAACTCACGGTCCCTACGTCCGTGGAGCCAATTGAGTCGGTGCGGGAGCCATCCGGTGGGTAAATTTTGCCGCTGAGGGGGGCTGCGGTCACCGGCAGACCGTGACGACCATACGCGGAACGAATATCGTCGGGCGGGAGAGTGCGTTGAATCTGTCTGGCGAACTCCATATCAGAACTGTCGAACTCAACTCCGCCCAGTTGCAGCAGGTTCTCATGCATGGCTTCTTCCAAGGGAGCGTTGGGAACTAAGTTGGCCTCGCCCGATAGTTGTTTCATTTCCACTCTGGTCTCCGTCATCAGCGCCGCGCCCTCAGCGATCTTCCGGACCCGCTCGACCAAACCCCACATGTCATTGAGTTTAAGTGCCCGAACGAGATGACGAACAACAGCACGCGGTTGCACCACGTTTGGGGCGATACCTCCACCATCCACGAGGGCGTAGTGGACGCGAGCCGAGGAGGGCATGTGCTCGCGCATATAATTCACACCTACGCTCATGAGCTCCACGGCATCGAGCGCGCTTCGCCCAAGATGCGGCGCCACCGCGGCATGGGCGGCGCGCCCATGAAACGTGAATTCCATTTCCACACACGCGAGCGAAGCCGCGGGCCACACGCCCGTAAAGGCTGAGGGGTGCCAACAAATCGCAATATCGACATCATCGAACGCGCCAGCTCTAACCAAAAAGCTCTTGCCAGATCCGCCCTCTTCCGCAGGACAGCCATAGTAGCGCACTCGGCCAGGTAGCCCGGCTTGGGCCAGCCAATCCTTTACCGCCACTGCAGCCAACAGCGAGGCCGAGCCGAGCATGTTGTGACCGCAGCCGTGCCCTGAACCGCCCGGAACGAGAGGCCGCTGTTCAGCGAGGCCTGCTTCCTGGCTCAAACCGGGCAGCGCGTCGTATTCACCGAGGATAGCAATAACAGGGCCGCCTTTACCCGCTTCACCCATCACTGCTGTTGGGATTCCAGCCAGCGCTTCGGAGACCGTAAAGCCCTGCAAGGCGAGCGTCTGACGATGTTCGCTGAATGCGAAGAATTCCTGATAGTTCTCTTCGGGGCGCCCCCAGATCCGGTCGCTCAAATCGAAAAATTCCGTTTTGTGAGACTCAACGCACTCCCAAACTGGCTTCGTGTTCCTTAGCATGAATTCCTCGCCTAAGATCCGATCACTTACTTGCTCTTCGCATTTCCGCTCATTCACATGCCATCGAGCCCCACATCAAAGTCAGGCTCGATCAAGCAGAGATGAATCTGGCAACCGTCTCTTTGACTTTGCTAATGCTGCACGACCCGGAAACGCTCTCTGTGCGAGATTACGCCATCTGCCGCAACAATCGTCGGCAAATGCGCTGCGCCTGCGATGGAATGCGGCGTTGGGAGCGGTTGACGTGCCGAAATCCATCCTTGGGCTCATTGTGCCGCTTTGCCACATTAGCATAGCCCGCACGGTCTATCCTTCGGCTTCAGCAGCCAAGTCTATGGGATAGAACGCAATTCGTTCGAAACACTTGCGCAATGGAAGAGCAGGCGGAGTTGCTGCTGATGCAGACTCACTCGTTTGGCATCGCCATGGTCTCAGGTTTGACGTTGCGACAACGATTTGCCGACGCCCAGGCACGTCGTGCGCGGAGCCGTATTGAGTTGTTACGCCTAAAAACCTCTTATAACGGCCCAAGACGCACGACTTCGAGCTTAAAGGTGCGCCTACGAGCAGTTTCTCGGCAGGAACTCGGTATAAACTACCAACCGATGAGGAAAACGACGGATCTTTGATAGTACCGACACCTAGGACCGAGATTCACTGGCGGCTTAGCTTCTGAATGACTGGACCACGAGGGCCCAGGATCTGCACCGAGGACAAATTGATGGAGTCTCGTGCTTGGTTTGCTGGAACGAGCGATCTTGCGTCCACCCGACGCGGCGCCTCGTCATTCTTGGATAGCCTCTCGTCGGATGACTGCGAGTTAGCGGCGCTGCAAAGCTGGGCCAAGACTTGGATAACGATAGGCCAGCACAATTCCAGTCTTGTTGAACTCAACTTGCAGAAGCAAGCACTTGATATCGCCAAGGAGGCTTGGCTGTGCGCGCTAACTGCGTTCGAGGTTGCCAGAAGGCTACTTGCGGACGGGAACCGAGACGACCCAGAGATTTCCGCGACAGTTGAAAGCGACTTTCGGAAATTCGGACCAGCTCTAGGGCACACGGTCGAAAATCTGCGAATTTCGTGCGATCAGGTTCAAGTGCCTGCCTGCTATTTGCCTGCCGGCGGCTCCTATTTGCGCTTGCCGGCAGTGATCTGCATTAGCAGCGAGGAAGAGAAAAGAATGAGCCTGCTCCGCAGACTCTTGCCGGTCATCATTGGTCGCAAGATGTCTATCCTCGTTGTCTCCCACGAGGACGTCGCAGGAAACTCTCGCGGCGAATCCGAGATGCTATTGTCTCGATGTTTGGACTATTTGTCCTGCTGTCCAGACATTGATCGCAATCGAATTGCTGTCTACGGTGATGGATCGTCGGCTGCCCTGGCCACCGATTTCGCCGCGTATGATGACCGGGTCGCCGCGGCGGTTTGCGACGCTGGGCTTTGGAATCGCGCGCGAACTTTGGGATGCATTAGATGGCTGACTCGCGCCACAGAGGACGCTGAGGCGAATTCGGCACATTCGCCTCAATTGACGCACAAGATAAACTGTCCAATTCTTGTGCCTGTAAGCGCCCGTGGCATTGTTAGCGTCTCAGATGTCGTCGAACTCCATGCAAATTGTATGGCCGCGGGGGTTCCTCTGGAGGTGATTCTACCTCAGATGTACCGTGGAGGCGCGGAGCCAGAAAACTTTGTGATCTTAGATCAGCGCATCTTTGATTGGCTCGAGAAGAAGCTCAACCAATAATGAGCAGGCGCTTGGGTTTCGTTTCGGCCTACAACACGCCTATGCTAAGCTTCTGCGAAGCCAGTCGGCTATTCTTTGCAATCGAGTTCAGCCGTTTGTTGAGGTAGTCGAGCGATGCCTCGTCGAGCCCCTCGATGAGCGCAGAATTCAACGCCTCTCTCTTGATGGACAGCTTCGCAATTTCCGCACGAGCCTTTTCGGTCAAAGACATTTGAATATATCTTCCATCCTCGCGCGAGATCTCACGCGTCAAAAAGTCCATCTCCTCGAGCTTCTTAGTTTGGGTAGTGACAAACGCAGGGTGGAACCGCAGCTTGCCGGCGACTGCTATGCCCGAAACACCACGCCCTTCGTCGAGTTCTTCGATCGCCATCAAAATCAGCCATTGGGGCTCGGTCAATCCCATAAGCTGTGCCCAGCTCTTGTGTATGCCCTCCAGTTGAGAGTGAAGCTCGACAATATTCCAAATCAGGTCTCGAACAGCCCGGTCTACCGCTTGCATTTCAGACATCGTGATTGTTCCGCCGAAAGTCAGCGATAAGTCCGCTCCTGAGAGAGGTAACGCCCTCGAGGGCCCTAGGAAAGCCCCTCAAGAAACATGAAGCCTATTCCGAAAATGAATTGACATCATAAATTGAAAAAGGGTACGATCCGGCCAGATCGATTAGAGGAGGACTCTTCCACGATCATGTAAATCTCCAAGGAGAACCTCCGGGGTGCCCCCCTGGGGTTCTTTTTTTGATGACCCAAGGACTTTTTGCTCGCGAGCACACGCTTTGGTGCCAAAATGCAACACTTCGTAGCGCGTTATCAATTACGATCATTAATTGATTGTATGAATTCAATTGGCGGCTTAGATCGTGAGTTGACGGAGAGGGGGCGCCTCGACGTCGTCCGTCAAGCACCTGCCCAGTCGGTGAGGCTAGCAGCGGCGGATCTTTGAAGGACGGAAACGACGTTTCCAACTTGGAGGTTCATCATGAAACTGACAAAGACTCTTTTCCTTGGATCCGCGGCAATGTTTGCCAGCGCGACAGCTCAGGCAGCCGATCTTCCGGTCAAGGCCAAGGCGATCGAGTACGTAAAGATTTGCTCGCTCTATGGTGCTGGATTCTATTACATTCCTGGCACCGACACGTGCATCAAACTCGGCGGCTATTTGCGCACATCGCTGGCGCTGGGCTCGAACGGAGTTTATGCAACTGCCGACAGCGGCGTTGCTGGCGCCCGAAATCGGTTGAGCAACTACTACACCGCTCAATCCCGCGCAGACCTAAGCATCGACACCCGTACCGCCACGGAGTACGGGGTGGTTCGCACCTATTTCGAGGCTGTTAACACTTGGACGACAGGTGGCTATAGCGGCGCGGGTTCCAGTGCCACGAACGGCGCAACCTCCTACACAAGCTCAATCGCTTCTCAGGTTTCTGCTGGTTCTCTTGGTGTCTACTACGCGTTCTTCCAGTTTGCGGGATTTACCATCGGTAAGGCACAATCCCAGTTCGCAGCGCCCTGGACCAACTATCCTGCCAACAGCTTCGATGGACTACCCGGTGGCGGCGGCTGGGAGCCTGTGAACCAATTCACCTATACCGCTGACTTCGGCCAAGGCATTTCTGCCTCATTTTCAGCGCAGGACCAGGTTGCCAATCTGACGAGCAACATCTGGAACGTCAGCGGCGCGACTTCCACGGGTCTTGCAACTGGATCTTATGGAGCCAACGATATCGGAGGTTCGCGGGCTCCTGATCTCGTGGCAATGCTGCGCGTCGACCAAGCTTGGGGTCTATTCCAGGCGTCAGTAGCATCGCATGAAAATCACGCAGCATATTATGGTGCCGATGAAACAAGCGGCCACCCGGGCGATAAATGGGGCTGGGCTGGCCAGCTGGCTTTGTCGATCAAAAACATTCCCACCGGCGCGGGCGACACGATCAACATGTCGGGCGTGTATACGAATGGTGCGAGCCGCTACAACTTTCAGGAGTATATGTCCAGCACCTACGCGATGTATGGAGGCACTGGTCTTCCTGGTGCTTACCAGAGTGTTGGTCTCGCCGGTCTATCTGATTCAGTATTCGTCACCGGCTCGGGCCAACAGCTAACCACAACCTACGGCTTTCAGGGGGGGTACACCCACAACTGGGATCCCCACTGGAACAGCAGCGTTTATGGGGGTTGGGGCGCTGTGCGCTACAACACTACCGCAAAAGGCTACATCTGCGGCGCAGTCGTAGCTACTCTCGCACTATCAAGTGGTGTCGCTGGCTGCAATCCCGACTTCAACTACGGTGTTGTCGGGTTGGTCACGCGGTGGACGCCGGTGAAAAATCTGACCTTCACCGCGGATCTCGCCTACGTAATGCTTGATCAAAAGTATGCCGCCGGTAGCACGGTTACCCTCCCGCTGCAGTCGAGCATCGCAAAGCCCGGTGCTGCATACGAGCTCAAGGACCAGAACGCCCTGACGCTCCTTCTCCGCGCTCAGCGCAACTGGTGATCATGGTGAACTAGAAGGAGAACACGAACGGCTCTCTATGCCGCTTAACCTCCAAGAAAGCCTCCGGCATGCCCGCCGGGGGCTTTCATTCGATCAGATGCTGCAAAGACATGCGATCTGGGAAGCCGAATCTTTGATTGCTTACGCGAACGGCCGCGCCGCACGCGTGCCACTCAGTGACCAAATCGTACGCGGGCACGCTCGCCGCAGCATTGGAGCAGGAGAGCGTGCTCGACGCCTCGAAGACAATCACGCACTACGTACCCGAGTTGCGGGTCCGCGTGGCACGATGCCACGCTGCGCCAAGTCATGAACATGCAGACGGAGCTGGTGTACACGGAGCCTATGGTGACGAGCGCGCCAGTGTCTGGGCTTATGCGCGCCCCTGCGGCTGGCGGCCGCGCTGAGCGTACGCGGAACGGGCGCTGGTCCTCAACGCGCCTAAGATTCAGCGGACAGGCTTTACAAATCCAATAGCTTGTTCAGCATGCGCCAAAGAAACGATAGAGCCGAATAGACTTAGCCGAGAAGAACCAGCCTATGGAGCGACCTGTGCGGGAATACTTACACGAGAACGGCTGCCATCCAGCCCAGCAGGGGGTCGGCTATGACACCATTGGGTCGATTGCAACGAACGTTGCGGACGGCTTTACGATTGCGGCGGTCGGCGATCTTATCGTGACGCGGCCGCTGACCAAAGGCCAGCATTCGGGCTTCGGCGAAATCGTCGCACTCCTTCGTAAGGCCGATGTCACTTTCGGCAACATGGAAACCAACATCTTCAACATCCGGTCATTCCAGGGCAGTCCGCAGGCTGAGTACGGCGGCGCGTATCACGTCGGCTTGCCCGCGCTCGGAGCGGACTTGAAGGCGATGGGCTTCAACCTCGTCAGCTACGCGAACAACCACACCTTCGACTGGGGCATTGAAGGCATGCGCGAGACGATCCGGGCGCTCGACCAGAACGACATCGTCCATGCCGGGGCGGGCGAGACCCTCGCTGACGCCGGTGCCGCTCGCTTTCTCGAGACCGCCCGCGGTCGCGTGGGGCTGGTGTCGTTTGCGTCCACGTTCACGCCGCTGTCGCGGGCGGCCGATGCGGCCTGCGAGGCGCCGGGCAGACCGGGGATCAACGCTCTTCGTGTGGCGCGAAGCATCGTAGTTCTACCGGAGATGCTCGACAGCTTGAGGCACGTACGCAATGCGTTGCCGGGCTTCGGGTCTGGCCGTGAAGATCCAGACCGAGTCGTACTCGCCGGAACGACATATACGGCTGGGCCCGAGGCGGGTTACAGCTACGAAGCCAACCCGCAGGATGTGGCAAACGTCCTCCGAAACGTGCGTCGGGGCAAGCAGTTCTCCGACTGCTGCGTCGCCACGAACCACGGTCACCAGCCCGGGAATTGGAGTCAGGAGCCGCCTGATTATGAACAAGCGCTTGCCCGTCGTATCATAGATGCTGGGGCTGATGCCTACATTGGCCATGGACCGCACCAGCTGCGCGGCATCGAGATCTACAAGGGGCGGCCGATCTTCTATAGCTTGGGGAACTTCATCATGGATGACCTGCGGACGCCCGTGGGCGCTGACATGTTCGATGCTTATGGCAAGGACCCGCGCGTCGACACGGATGCTGAGGTGACCCTGGCCGAGATGGCCGGAGGATACGAGACTGATCCCGGGTTCTGCGATCCCGTCTACTATGAGAGCATTATCGCGGTTAGCCGATTCGAGCAGAACGAACTTGCTGAGGTGAGACTTTATCCTATCGAGCTTGGTCACTCGAAGCGGTTCGCCAACCGTGGGATTCCGTGTCCTGCCCCCGGGGTTCAAGCAAAGGTCATTCTGGAGCGTCTGCAGAGGCTCTCAGCAGCCTTTGGGACGGAGATCTCTATCGAGGACGAGGTTGGAGTGATTAGGCGGCGGCCCAGCTCGGCGCGGTGACGCAGCATTTGAACACGATGACGTAATTGCGGTCGGCGCTCGTGACAGACAACCTCCGTTATCGTTGAGCCCTCGCAATCAAATGATTCGAAGGAGCTCCCATGAAGCAGCACGTCGGGCTGGACGTCTCACAGAGAGAGACCGCTGTGTGCGTTGTCAACGAGACTGGTCAAGTAATCTCGAAGGGAAAGCAAAGTCTAATCCTGGTGAACTGCCCGACTCGCTCCATCGCTACAATTGAGATCAGCCGCACGGGCATGAAGGCCCGACTCGGCTTGACCAGGAACAACGTCTTGAGGCTCAACAGCTAGCTAGTGCCTCTGAACCGTTCAGATCATTACCAGGACAATCACGAGATTCTGCGCTGCTTTTCGATAAGCCGTTTGAAACCGCTGTTTGTGCGGACTGTCTTACGGCGGCGCGATTGCACTCAGTGATTAATTTTTGCGCCAAGGCGACCAAAGTCGGGGGTTTTGTTCTGAGTGGCAAGGTAAACCTCTTGCAATATCTGATGTTGGCCGTTTGCTTTCCGTTCTCGTGCATGCAGCCAAAGATCGACAACGTTTGTGGCTGAAATGACCGAAGAGATTATCGCGCTCGGCGAGAAACTTTCCCTATGCGCCCAGACAGCGCCGCATGCCCGAGCAGTTAGTTGTGGTGAGACCACTCTTACCTTTGGCCAACTGGATGCGCAAACTAACCGGATCGCCTACGCTCTAGAGGGACTGGGCGTGAAACTGGGCGACCTCGTCACCATAGGCCTGCCCAACAGCATTGATTTCATCGAGGCTTGCTGGGGGGCCTGGAAGGTAGGTGCAACCCCGCAGCCGGTGTCGTTCCGGCTACCCAATGCCGAGCTGCGCGCGATCGTCGAGCTCGCCGAGCCGTCAGTTGTGATCGCATTGCCGGGCATGGAGACCAACCGGCGGCGCTTCACGATCGAGGAGCTGCTCGCACTATCCCGCGATACTCGGCCCCTGGAACCGCGAGTGGCTCCTGTCTTGAGGGCAATGACCTCGGGCGGTTCGACGGGACGTCCCAAGCTGATCCTGTCCGGCTCGTCCGCCCTGACTCTGGCTGAACCTGGGAATGGCCCAAATTTTTGGCGGTTTGGTTTGGGCGATACGGCCTTGATTCCTGCACCGCTCTATCATACCGGCCCATTCTCATGCGCCCAAGACGCACTAACTCGTGGGGTTCACGTGGTGCTGATGCCGCGCTTCGATGCCGAGGGCCTGCTGGCTGAGATCGATCGGCACAAGGCCACTTGGGTGTATCTGGTGCCCACCATGATGAGCCGCATCTGGCGACTGCCGGAAGAAGTGCGAGGCCGCTATGACATTTCATCGCTGAAGACGCTCTGGCACCTAGGCGCGCCTTGCCCGCCATGGCTCAAGGAGGCCTTCATCAACTGGCTCGGGCCTGAGGTGATCATGGAGCTCTATGCCGGCTCTGAGAACCAAGCCGGCACGACTATCACTGGAACCGAATGGCTGGATCATCGCGGCTCCGTTGGACGCGTGAGCTCGGGTGAAATGAAAACCGTTGGCGCCGACGGAAACGTGCTGCCACCCGGCGAGGTGGGGGAGATTTACATGCGGCGTTCGGCGGGATCACCGCCTACCTACAATTACCGGGGAGCGACTGCGCGCACCCTGCCCGGCGGCTGGGAGAGCCTCGGTGACATCGGTTACTTTGACGCTGACGGCTATCTCTACCTCTCTGACCGGCGGACTGACATGATCCTCGTCGGAGGGTCTAACGTCTATCCTGCTGAGGTGGAAGCGGCGATAGACGAACACCCCGCAGTAATGTCGAGCACCGTGGTTGGCCTGCCGCATGAGGATATGGGTTCGTCCATTCACGCCATTGTCCAGGCTCGCCCGGGTCTGACTGAGGACGCGCTGCTAGCACATCTAGCCGAGCGGCTAGTACCCTATAAGCGTCCGCGCACCATCGAGTTCGTAGACGAGCCTCTTCGCGACGAAGCAGGCAAGGTGCGGCGCACACAGTTGCGTGACGATCGCATCGCCCGGATACAGTCCACCCTTGGCGAAACCTATTCAGGCAGCGGCACATCCTCCGGAACAGCAGCTGTAGCAGCCGCGACGCTACGGCGCATTACAGGAGGTTCGAGTGGATCGCCTTGATCGGCTCGCTTCTACGGATGTCGATCATCAGATGGCGATCCGCTTTGCGCTGAGGTGTCGTCAGCCAAGAAGCGCATGAAACACAAACCGAAGGGATAAAGAGTGGAAACCGTGAAACTAGAACGTCACGACGCGATCGGTGTGATCACGGTCAACAGCCCTCCGGTCAACGCGCTGAGCGCCGCGGTTCGCGGCGGAATTCTGGAGTGCATCAAGGCCGCAATCGCCGATCCCGCCATCAAGGGCATCGTGCTGACCTGCGCCGGCCGCACCTTCATTGCGGGCGCTGACATCACCGAATTCGGCAAGCCGCCGAAGCCGCCCGCCCTTAACGACGTGCTTTCCGAGATCGAGAATTCACCGAAGCCGGTCGTGGCCGCGATTCACGGCACCGCGCTCGGCGGCGGCCTCGAAGTCGCGCTCGCCTGTCATTTCCGTGTCGCGGTGAAGGAAGCCAAGCTCGGCCTGCCCGAGGTGAAGCTCGGCCTGCTGCCGGGCGCCGGTGGCACCCAACGCCTGCCGCGCGCAGTCGGACCGGAGCTTGCGGTCAAGATGATCGTCGGCGGTGATCCGATCGGTGCGGCGGAAGCTCTGAAGAACGGCCTGATCGAGGAGATCGTCGAGGGCCCGGCCGCCGGAGGTGAAGCCTTCGTACGAAAGCTGCTGGCTGAAAAGCGTCCGCTGCGCCGTCTGCGTGACGACGACTCCAAGATCGCGGCGGCCAAGGTCGATCGCTCGATCTTCACCAACGCGGTCGCCGCCATGACCAAGAAGTCGCGCGGTCTGGAAGCTCCGTTCGCGGCGGCTGACGCCGTCGGCTACGCCATCGACCTGCCGTTCGACGAAGGCCTCAAGAAGGAGCGCGAAGGTTTCCTGAAGCTCGTCGCCAGCGATCAGTCCAAGGCGCAGCGTTATGCCTTCTTCGCCGAGCGCGAGGCCAGCAAGATCGCCGGCGTTCCTGAGGGGACCAAGCCACGGCCCGTGAACCGCGTCGCCATCCTCGGCGCCGGCACAATGGGCGGCGGCATCGCGATGTCCTTTGCCAATGCCGGCGTTCCCGTCACCCTGATCGAGACCGGCGAGGAGCAGCTCAAGCGCGGCATGGGCATCATGCAGAAGAACTGGGAAGCGACCGCGGCGCGCGGCGGCATCCCGGCGGATGCACCCGCCAAGCGCATGGCGCTGATCAACGGCGTTGTCGGCATCGAGAACGTCGGTGATGCTGACCTGGTGATCGAGGCCGTGTTCGAGACCATGGCGATCAAGAAAGAGGTGTTCGGCAAGCTCGACCAGTACGTCAAGCCTGGCGCCGTGCTCGCCTCCAACACCTCGTATCTAAACATCGACGAGATCGCGAAGTCGACCAAGCGCCCGCAGGACGTGCTCGGCATGCATTTCTTCTCGCCCGCCAACGTCATGAAATTGTGCGAGATCGTGCGCGCCGACAAGACCGCGCCAGATGCCCTTGTGACGGCGGTCAACATCGCCCGCAAGATTGCAAAGGTGCCGGTGGTCGTGGGCGTATGCCATGGGTTCGTCGGCAATCGCATGTACGATCAGAGCGGCAAGCAGGCAGACAAGCTGTTGTTTGAGGGCGCTCTACCGCAACAAGTCGATGCAGCCCTAAAGAACTTTGGCATGCCCATGGGGCCGTTTGTGATGAGCGATTTGGCCGGCAACGATATCGGCTGGCTTTCGCGTAAAGATCGCGGCGTAAAGTCGGAGATCGCCGATGCGCTCTGCGAGGCCGGCCGTTTCGGCCAGAAGGCCGGTAAGGGATGGTACAGGTATGACGCGGGCTCGCGGACCCCGATTCCAGATCCCGAGGTCGAATTGCTGATTGACCAGACTTTGACCCGGCTTGGGCGTAAGCGTCGCGTCGTTAGCGACGAGGAGATCATCGAACGCGTGATGTACCCGGTTATCAACGAAGGTGCGCGGATCCTCGAGGAAGGCATCGCTGCGCGACCGGGCGACATCGACGTGGTCTGGCTCTGTGGCTTCGGATGGCCAATCTATCGCGGCGGGCCGATGTACTACGCCGACCAGATCGGCCTAGACAAGGTCCTCGCCAAGATGAGGGAGCTCCAGGCCGCTGTAGGCGACGAATTTAAACCTGCCTCCCTGCTGGAGAAACTGGTCGCGGAAGGAAAGAGATTCGGCGAGTTCAAGTAATCGGCCTAACGCATGAAATAGTCCTCTGGATGGACGAGTTCGATAAAATTGGGATTGAGTAGCCCGCTAGTACTGCGCAACGACAAGAAATGCTCTGAACCGCGCGTCATAGAGCGGACAACTTACTGGAAGGAGCTAGCCTGTTGGGAGAAGATCATGGACAGCATCATGCAACCCTTTCGTCGCAGCTTAGATCACGCACTCAAGACGCCGCAATCCGTTGATGGGCATTGATGTCCGAAGGTCGGCGAGCGTCGTAGGCGCGCTGGAGGGAAGAGGTGCAATGACAGGCGCGAACAATGCCTTCGTGGAGTTTCGCGGCGTTCAAAAGACCTATGACGGCGAGACGCTGGTCGTTAAAGATCTCAACTTGGACATCGCACGCGGGGAATTCCTGACGATGCTGGGGCCTTCCGGCTCGGGTAAGACGACGACCCTCATGATGCTTGCCGGATTCGAAGCACCCACCTATGGCTCAATCCTCCTGGCGGGGCACTCCATCGAGAAAATGCCACCACATAAGCGCGATATCGGCATGGTGTTCCAAAATTATGCGCTGTTTCCGCATATGACTGTAGAGGAAAACCTCGCGTTCCCACTCAAAGTACGCAAGCTTGGGAAGCTCGAGAGAGAGACTCGGATCAAGCGAGCGCTCGAAATGGTCCGGCTCGGCGCCTACGGCAGCCGCAGGCCTAGCCAGCTTTCCGGCGGACAGCAGCAGCGCGTCGCTCTCGCACGCGCGCTCGTCTTCGATCCCAAGCTCGTGCTGATGGATGAGCCGCTGGGCGCGTTGGACAAGCAACTGCGCGAGCACATGCAGCTCGAGATCAAGCATATTCACGAGACGCTCGGCGTCACGGTGGTCTATGTAACCCATGACCAGAGCGAGGCGTTGACCATGTCCGACCGCATAGCGGTGTTCAACGACGGAACCATTCAGCAACTTGCCGCGCCCGCCGAGCTTTACGAACGGCCGCAGAATGTTTTCGTCGCCCAGTTCATCGGTGAGAATAACCGGCTGCGAGGCAAGGTCGTCGCGATGAATGGTGGTACGTGCAGCGTGGAGCTCCCCGGCGCGGGCACCGTGCAGGCGTTGGCAGTCAACGTCGAAATTGGCGACCCGTCGGTGCTCTCGTTGAGGCCGGAGCGGGTGAAGCTAAATCCGGCGCTAGGTTCGCTGCCAAACGTCTTTAGTGCGAAGGTCCTAGAAGTCATTTATTTGGGCGATCATGTGCGCACCTGCCTCTCGGTCTGTGGTCATGATGATTTTGTGGTCAAGCTACCGAACTCGGAAGGTTCCGCACGGGTCGTGCCTGGTACGGTGATCACTATCGGTTGGGCGGCAGAGGATTGTCGGGCGCTCAGCCCGGCCTGAGGACAAAACCGCCTGGCCGGTCCAGGTTTGGCAGGATCTTTCGCGGCGCTTTCCAATTCTTTGGATGGCATAGAGGGGACAGAGCAGACGATGAAGAAGTCACTGATGAATGGTCTGGCCGCAATGGGCCTCACGGCTGGCCTGTTGGCGCAAATGAACGCCGCCATTGCTGGCGATCAGCTCACAATCACTGGGGGAGGTGGGTCCTTCCAGAAGATCCTCCGCGAAGTCGTTTTCGAGCCTTTCTCGAAGTCGACCGGGACCAAGGTCACTGACGCTGAGTATGATTACGGCACTGCAAAGATCCGCGCCATGGTCGAGACAAAGACGGTGAGCTGGGACATCGTCTACGCCGGCGAGGCCCAAACCCGGCAAATGTGCGACGAAGGTCTCATCGAGACACTCGACTGGAAAAAACTCGAAACATTCGGTCTTGACCGAGCCAAATTCGGGGATGCCAGCTACACGGATTGCGGGGTGCCGTCGACCGTCACGGGTGACGTCATCATGTACGACGCGAAACGACTGCCGAGCAGCCCGAAGACCATCGAGGATTTTTTCGATTTGAAAAAGTTCCCTGGAAAGAGAGGACTGAACAAAAGTCCTGTGGTCATTCTCGAATGGGCGCTGATCGCCGACGGCGTGTCCATCAACGACGTCTACAAGGTGCTCAACACACCCGAAGGGGTGGCCCGCGCTTTTAAAAGACTTGATACTATCAAGAAGGACGTAGTGTGGTGGACGTCAGGCGCCCAGCCGGCGCAACTTCTCGCCGACGGGGAGGTCGTCATGACTCACGTTTGGACCACCCGAGCCTATGATGCTAACAAGAACTCCGGCAAACATTTCGAATACATCTGGGACGCTGCACTTCAGGCCGGAAACGCTTGGGTGATTCCTAAGGGCTCTCCGAACATTGATGCTGGTTACAAGTTCCTCGCCTTTGCCGGTTCGGCCCACGTTCAAGCCGAGGTGGCGAACGGCACCTCAGCTGGACCAGCCAACAAGGACGCGCTGAAGCTTATTGATCCGGCTGTACGCCCGTACGTGACAAATGCACCGGAGCGTAGTGGCATAACTATCCAACGAGATACAAACTTCTGGAATGAAAAGGGTGACGAACTGCGACAGCGTCTTACCGCTTGGCTCGCACAATAAAGACACGGCAGGGACATTGAATCCCCGCGCCGCCCAGCCGATACATTCAGGGAGCACGATCCATGCCGACCACGGCCGTCGAAGTCAAAGGTGGACCGGAAGGCATGCTTCTGCGGTTCAAGTTGAAGCGGGTTGAGCGCCGCCAGAAGTTCAAGGCTTTCATTCTCGTGCTGCCATTGCTGCTGTTCATCCTGGTTGCTTTTGTCCTGCCGCTGGGCCGAATGCTGTTAACCTCATTCCATGACGACACGCTGCTCACTCTGATGCCGCGTACCATGTCAGCGCTTGACGGGTGGGACGGCAAAGACTTGCCAGACGAGGGCGTCTATGCTGCGTTAGCATTCGACCTAAAAGAGTCCTGGTCGCGGAAAACGGCTGCTGCAATCGGCAAGCGGATGAACTATGAACTGCCTGGGGCTCTCAGTCAGGTAATTTCTAGCGCCCGCAAGGCCAGCACGCTACAAGCGGGTCCTTTCAAGGGGGCACTTACAGATATAAATCCGCTCTGGGCACGTCATGACGTTTGGAGCCTTCTAAAGCGTGGAACCTCTGCCTACACCGCCTTTTATCTACTGCGCTCAGTCGATCTCCAATATGGTCCCGACAGTCAGATTGTATCCGCACCCCAGGAAAGCGCCATCTTTCGTGACGTGTTTCTGCGCACGCTTAGCGTTAGCGTTGGCGTCACAGTCGCAACCCTCCTGCTGGGCTTTCCACTCGCTTATCTGTTAGCCATTTTGCCGGCTCGGTCCAGCAACCTGCTAATGATCCTTGTGGTGCTGCCGTTCTGGACGTCGGTGCTGGCGCGCACGACTGCTTGGGTCGTACTCTTGCAGCAGCACGGTGTAGTCAACGAAGTGCTCATGACATTGCACGTCATATCTCAGCCGGCCGCGCTCATATTCAATCGATTTGGAACGATAGTGGCAATGACCCATATCCAACTGCCGTTCACACTGTTACCTATCTACAGTGTGATGAAGACAATTTCGCCCAATTATGTTCGGGCTGCCCGCTCGCTCGGCGCCGGCCCGTTCTACGCGTTCTGGACGATCTATTTTCCTCAAACGGCACAAGGAATCGCCGCTGGGTGCATGCTTACCTTCATTTTGTGTTTAGGCTATTATATCACTCCAGCGCTAGTCGGGGGACCAAGCGATCAGATGGTCGCTTACTTCGTTGCGCATTATACAAATGAAGACCTCAACTGGGGAATGGCCTCCGCATTTGGCGCGATCCTGCTTACCTCAACGCTGCTGCTCTACTTTGGTTTGAACAAGTTGGTTGGCGTCGAGCGGGTCAAACTAGCATGAGAACGGTCGCTGTCTCGCCGCTTCAGAAGATCTGGCACTATACACACCGGCTGATCTGCGGGGCTGTTATTCTTTTTTTGATCGCTCCGATCCTGGTAATCATTCCACTCTCCTTCAATTCTGTACCCTTCTTTACTTATCCGCTCGAGGGGTTTTCACTGCGTTGGTACGAGGAATTTTTCCTAACGCAGCGATGGCAGAGTGCGCTGAGCACTTCGGTTCTCGTGGCGACATCTGTGACAGCACTTTCCACCGCGTTAGGGACGCCGGCGGCACTTGGGCTTAGTCGACCGAGGTTTCCGTATCGTACTGCGGTGCTTAGTTTGTTGATTACCCCGATGGTTGTTCCCGCGGTGATTACCGCAGTGGCGATTTACTTCTTTTATGCCAATGTCGGGCTGCTCAACAGCTATGCCGGACTAGTCTTGGCGCATACCACGCTAGCCACGCCCTTTGTGGTTGTCGCTGTAACTGCCACGCTAACCGGCTTCGATTACTCCTTAACCCGCGCCGCTAGCGGCCTCGGTGCGACGCCGATCACTGTGCTCTTCAAGATCATTCTACCTGTCATCCTGCCAGGCGTTGCCTCGGGTGCGCTCTTCGCCTTCATAACTTCCTTCGATGAAGTCGTGATTTCCCTTTTCATTGCCAGCCCTGAGCAGCGCACCTTACCCATGGTTATGTTTTCCGGCATTCGTGAGGAGATCAGCCCAACGATTATCGCCGCTACCGCCGTGCTGCTGCTATTCTCAACCGTTATGCTCATCACCGTCGAACTGTTGCGACGTCGGTCCGAGCGGCTGCGCGGCATTCGTAAAACCTGAAGGGCTCCTCCGGGCGGCGCCGCTGTATCTGGTCACTTTCACCCTGTTTCTGAGCGATCGTCGCACGAATACGATCGCGATTTGGAGATCTCCATACTGGCCGACCTTGATGCGGCGGATACTCGCGGATCAGTCGTTCGGCGGAGTGAGCAAGCATGCAATCCCGACTGCGATCTGTATAGTACTACAAGACTCGATTGGCTCCTCTGAACGCGAGCGTCTCGCTCAGCGAAGTAAACAATAAACGGCCGAATATCGAGGCCCTCGCTTTAAGAGGCCGGGAACGCCCTTCGCATTATTTTTTCGAAACTAGCCACCTTTTGCGGCCATTGTGCGTAGATCGCGCCTTAAGTCTCCCTCTGTCACAGTGAGTAGAGTACGTCGGCGGCAGCCACTTTTGTGTCGGTATTCGGGGCCTGAGCTGGGCGCATGCGTAGCGTGTCGGATGGAGGACGTCATCGCGCACCGGGTAGCCCAACGTTGCGGGCAACGAACATAGTGCGCTACCTCCGTCTAGTCTCACACCTGACCAGACGATGCTTACCATCGTATCCATCTTTCGGCCGCTTCGTTGAATGCTCTGGAACGACAATCTGAACGCACGTTTCTCACAGGCAGCTTGATGGATATTGCTTTCACAAAACAAGAGCGAGCGTTTCGCGATGAAGTTCGCCAATTCCTGCGCGATCACGTGCCGCCGGAGACGCGTCGCAAGCTCATCGAAGGCCGAGATCTCACGAAAGACGAGATCGTCAGCTGGACGCGAACATTGAATAAGAAGGGCTGGGCTGTTCCGGAATGGCCCAAGGAATACGGTGGAACGGGATGGAGTCCTGCGCAGAGCTACATATTTGGTGAAGAATTGCAGATGTACCCGGTGCGCGGGTTGCCAAGTTTCGGGCCTGGCTTGGTAGCACCAGTGATCTATACGTTCGGGAACGAGGCGCAGAAACGGTATCATTTACCGCGCATTGCGAACGCCGATCATTGGTGGTGCCAGGGATTCTCGGAGCCCGGCGCCGGCTCAGACCTCGCTTCCCTCAGGACGCGAGCTGTGCGGAATGGCGATCACTACATCGTCAACGGCCAGAAGACCTGGACGACTCTTGCGCAATATGCCGACTGGATCTTCTGCTTGGTCAGGACGGACCCTCATGTCAAGAAGCAACTGGGCATCTCCTTCCTACTGATCGACATGAAGTCGCCCGGCATTACGGTGCGTCCGATTCAGCTTATCGACGGTAGCTACGAAGTGAACGAGGTCTTCTTCGACACCGTGCGAGTGCCCGTCACTAATCTTGTTGGCGAGGAGAACAAGGGATGGGCCTACGCCAAGTTCCTCCTTGGGAATGAGCGTTTCGGCATCGCTAGCGTTGGCTCTTCAAAAGAGCGTATCCGGCGCATTAAGTGCCTCGCCTCCTTATGCCGCGTTGGTGAAAAGATGCTGATCGACCAGGCCTCCTTCCGAGAGAAGGTTGCCGCACTTGAAGTTGGGTTAAAAGCGCTGGAGGTCACGCAGCTTCGCGTCGTCGCTAACGCATCAAAGCGACAGGAGTCCACGCAAGATCCTGCTAGCGCCATTCTCAAGATCAAGGGTTCGGAAATACAGCAAGCGACAGCTGAGCTTCTGCTTGAGGTCGTAGGACCCTACGCGCTGCCCTATGTGTCGCAAGATGATGGTGAGAACCTCGATGGGCCCCCGATCGGCCCTGATTGGGCCGCCCCTATCGCTCCAGCCTATTTTAATGCCCGCAAGGTCTCAATCTATGGGGGCTCCAATGAAATCCAAAAAAACATAATCGCCAAGGCGGTCCTTCGCCTCTAATGCCTGTTGCAGGTCGACTGCGTGAGGCGGACACACCGTTTCGGGGCAGATCTAACGGGCATTGCTCTAGTTCGGGAGGCTTAACTGGTGGACTTCGAGTTTTCGGAGGAGCAGCGGCTCCTCAATGACAGTATCGAGCGGCTCATGCTCGAAGATTACGCCTTCGATCATCGCCGCAAGTACCAGGGCGAGGAAGCTGGCTTTAGCGACGCGATGTGGGCTCGCTATGCCGAGCTCGGGCTTTTGGGATTACCGTTTCGCGAGGCATACGGGGGCTTCGGCGGCGGCGCGGTTGAGATGATGATAGTGATGGAGGCCTTCGGAAAAGCACTCATACTTGAACCCTATTTTGCGACAGTAGTGCTCGCTGCGGGCGCACTGCGCCATGGTGCAAGTGAAGCGCAAAAGGCAGAGTTGATCCCCGCGATTGTAGAGGGGCGGACGAAGTTTGCCTTTGCTTACGCCGAACCAGGGTCGAGATACGATCTCTTCGATGTTCGGACGGAAGCAAAACGGGACGGTGACGCGTGGTCGCTGAGTGGCGCCAAGACTCTCGTCCTCCACGGGGGGGCGGCCGACAAACTGCTCGTTTCCGCGCGAACAGCTGGAACAGCGCGCGAGAAGGATGGGATTGGTCTCTTTTTAGTTGCGGGTGACGCGCCAGGTGTAACGCGACGCAGCTATTGGACACAGGATGGCTTGCGCGCGGCCGAAGTCACGCTCGAGAGGGTGCGCGTTGAGCCGTTCGGCGTCATTGGAGATCCGTTCGGCGGATTCCCAATTATTTCCCGCGTGGCTGATGAAGCCGTAGCAGCGCTTTGCGCGGAAGCGGTCGGATGTTTTGCGAGAATGCAAACGATCACGCTCGATTATCTAAGGACGCGCCAGCAGTTCGGCGCGGCGATTGGTTCATTCCAAGTGCTGCAGCATCGTGCTGTCGACATGTTCGTCGAACTGGAGCAATCACGCTCCATGGCGATCTACGCTGCGATGATGGTAGCTGACGGTAATCCGGCGAAGCGCTCTCGAGCAATCTCAGCGGCGAAGGTCCAGATAGGACATTCGGCCAAAGCAATCGGCCAGCAATCGATCCAGCTGCATGGTGGCGTTGGTATGACAATGGAATACAGCATCGGTCACTACTTCAAGCGTGTGACCATGATAGACACCTTGTTTGGAGATACCGATCATCATTTGCGACGGCTTGCCTCTTTTGGCGGGCTGATCAACGAGGACGACGAGCAGAGTATGTAACCAGAGGGGTGGGTCATTGGAGTGATCGCAACTTCTCTAATCACGAGGACGAAAGGATAATCATGGCTCGCGTCGAAACGGCCTACATAGTCGGTGCATACGAGCATCCCACGCGAAGGGCGCCAGACAAGTCGGTGATGCAGCTTCACGCCGAATGCGCAGCTGGCGCCCTAGCCGACGCTGGGTTGAGTAAAGACGATGTCGACGGCTATTTCTCCGCTGGCGATGAACCAGGCTTTCGCCCCCTTCCGGTGATCGACTTCCTAAACCTGAAGGTGCGGCATTGTGACTTTACTGATATCGGGGGTTCCGCGCCTTTGCAGCACATCGCCCATGCCGCGCAGGCCATCGCGGCGGGTAAATGTAGCGTCGCGTTGATTACTTTAGCCGGCCGCCCTCGCACCGCATTCGTAGAGTCCCAACCAGACTTCACTCAGCCTGACTTGTTGTGGGAATGGCCGCTGCGGCAAAGGCTAGTCGATATCTACGCGCTTTGCGCGAGGCGTCATATGCATGAGTACGGGACCACTAGCGAGCAGCTGGCGTGGATCAAAGTGGCTGCCTCTCACCATGCGCAGCACAATCCGCATGCCATGCTGCCGAAAGTGGTGACCACCGAGGATGTGTTGGCGTCTCCAATGGTTTCCGAGCCGTTACATCGCCTTGATTGTTGCGTGATTTCTGATGGCGGCGGAGCCGTTGTAGTAACCCGACCAGAGATTGCCAAGAGCCTCCGGCGGCCCCGGGTGAAGATGATCGGGGCAGGTGAGGCCATTCAGGGACAGTCAGCTGGCGCGGTCGAGCTAACCGCCTCGGCGGCCAGGCAGTCAGGCGCCGCTGCGTTTGCAGAGGCTGGGGTCAGGCCGAGCGATATTCGATACGCCTCCATTTACGATAGCTTCACGATCACAGTGCTTATCGCATTGGAGGATCTCGGGTTCTGTGAAAAGGGACAGGGTGGCCGTTTTGTAACAGAAGGAAACCTGATCTCCGGCTGCGGTCGCTTGCCTTTCAATACTGACGGTGGTGGTCTGTGCAACAATCATCCCGCAATGAGGGGCGGAATCACAAAGGTCATTGAGGCGGTTCGCCAGCTGCGTGGCGAGGCCCATCCGGCCGTGCAGGTCAAGGATTGCGCCTTGGCGTTGGCGCATGGAACAGGATGGCTGATGGGTACTCGGCACAGCAGCGCGACCCTTATCCTGGAACGGGAGTAGTCCGATGATTGGCACAGAATTTATTGCACAGAGTCCAGAGACTAAGCCGTTTTGGGAGGCGGCGGCTGCTGGTCGTTTCGTGCTGCCACGATGCCGGCAATGCAGCAGAACTCACTGGTATCCCCGCGGCATCTGCCCGCATTGTCTGTCAACGACTATTGATTGGCAGGATTCACCGGGCGAGGGTGAGATTTACTCCTTCGCTATAAACCGCATGGGGAAAGAGCCATATGTGGTCGCTTATGTGGCGCTTACCGAGGGGCCGATCATGCTGACCAATGTGATAGATGCTGATCCAGGCGCACTGTCGATCGGCACGAGCGTAAAGGTGACATTCAAGCCAGCTGTTACACAAGCACCTGTACCTCTCTTCGTCGTGCGTTAGATTGGATAAACCGCGTCAGCTTGCTGAGAATGGCATCAACTTCGTCCCGAAAGGTCCATCTCCGTCTGTCGTGAACGGCGAGACCGGATAGAAGATGCGACCTCGATGGCTGGCAGTTATCTGTGGCCTCTCTCACGGACAGAGCAGTTGCGGCCTGATCCTAGAGGTCCCTTTGGGGACATCCTGCCTGACCCTGGTGGGCCGCTCCTCCGGGAGTGGCCCCCCTTGTGCCAGGTCAGCTTAGAGCCGGAGTCTTCCTAGGGAAGCATCTAGCCGAGAGACCAGCATCGCGAAGCTCGGACCTAGGCGGCACACTGGAGGACCGCCTGCCTGCGATCCGGGAGTGGTCAGTCGGAAAGGACAGGGCGGGCGCAGGGTGGTCCATTCTCCCGGCTGTTGTGATCGTGCTGCAAAGGAGCATCAGAAAGGCAGCGTCCTACGCTTGCCGATCGCTGCGAATGTGTGTGCGCAGCTAATAGCGGCCGCCCAACCGATCGTTCGGGCTTCGCTTCACTGGCAGTTAACGGCTCGGCGGCGCATCTCGCAGCTATCGCTCGCCGCTTTGAGAGCCATGCGGGAACGTGAGTGATGACGGCCTGCGATAGCCGGCCTATCGAGGCGAGTGCCGACCGTTTCAGAAGCTCTCGAGGGAAGCGATACGCCATGAACGACGCAAGTGTCAGATTCAACGACGGCATCAACGTCATCCTCATGCCGGCAAGCCACACCGCCCGATCGCCTCGTTACCAAAAATGCTGCATAACTCGCTTTTACGCCAACATTCTTGCGCCGACGCTCGTCGAGAGCTTCGCACAGCTGCTGAGACGTTGTTGCTTATTGTGGGAGCGACCTTCGTTCGTTCCGCAACTCTGCTTGAGCGCGTCGGTATGCCTCCGGAAGATAAACCTACTGCCATGAGCGATGCACGCCCGTCCCTGCCAAAGTTCAACGCCTCAAGCCAACGTCCCGGAATTTGTCACCATTACGAATCCGTGCCGCGCAATTGCTCGTCTGCGACGTCATCGGGCGCTGCTTCTTTCCAGCGTACTGATCCGAACGGACGCTCCAGCATACGTCGGACGCGAACAGGTTCATGACCGATGTGGAAGGCACTTGCCTGCCCATCTAGCGCTCGTTCCGATTGGGTTGCGCGGTTGCGCTGGCGCAAGTAATCAAGCCACGTAGGGCAGTGATAACGCTCGGTCCACAATTCGAGATCCGAAATATCTCGGGCAAGCGACCAGCCATAGGCTCCGTTGCGCTGACGGAATAGTTGGATGTCCTGCATCAAAGTGTGGAACGAGCGCGCGTTCTGTCGCGCGATTCGATATTCGATCTCCACGACAAGCGGCCCGCTGCGCTCCGTCAGGGCCAGCCTCACGCTTGGATCTTCAAGCATAGTAGGTTCTTCGTCCTGCGCGTTGACGCGCGGCATCGGCAGCCGGAACCCGAGCAGCGGAGAAACGAGCAGCGCGACAGCTGCGAACAGAAGCGCTACGCCGACTCCTGCAGAATCCGTCAGATGTCCCCAACCCCAACTACCGATGGCAATCCCCCCAGAACTGGCAGCTTGATAAGCTGCGAGTGATCGTCCTGCCACCCAGCGCGGCGCTGATAATTGCACGCCGATGCTAAACAGTACCCACGCCACGATCCATGCCGCCCCTGCTACAACCAGCGCAACCGCAGTCAGAACCGGTTCACGACTCAGCGCGACTGCAGCAACTGCCCCGCCCATGGACACAGCGCACGCACGGATCGCAGCCTCCCCGCTCAACCGCTTACGTATCTCCGTGATTTTGAGTGCGCCGATCACAGCCCCTAGACCAAAGGAGGCCAACATGATGCCATAGATTTCCGCACCACCGTGCAGAAGATCGCGCGCCACCAGCGGCATCAAAGCAAGGATCGCACCGCCGAAAACACCCATAAACATAGAGCGGATCAGGACGATCTTGATCGCAGGCGAATGAATGATGTAGCGTATGCCTGACACCATAGCACGGTGCAGGCTTTCGGGCGGCAACCGCGAGGGTTCACTGACGCGCTTCCAGAGAAGCAGAGCGATTACCAGCGGCAGATATAGGAGCGCGCTAAGCGCGAACGCAGCCACCGCGCCAGCGGCTGCAACGACGATTCCACCTATTACGGGCCCGACGCTACGCGCGATGTTGTAGCTGATGCCGTTAAGCGCTACTGCCGCGGGCAACGCTTCCGAAGGCACCTGTTCGCTTACGGAGGACTGCCAAGCCGGGTCTGTCAAGGCAACACCGCTGCCGACCACAAAGCAGAGCGCCAGCAGCAGGTTTGGCGTGGTTAGATCGAGCCAAGCAAGCGTAGTCAGGGCCGTCACGCCTGTAAACGAGACGCCGAGTGAGAATAGCATTACCATTCGACGGTCATACATGTCCGCGATCGCTCCGGCCGGCATCGAGATCAGCATGACCGGCAGCATCAGCGCCGTCTGCACCAGGGCGACCATCTCGGCCGTCGATGTCATCTGAGTCATCGCCCAAGCGGCACCCACCCCCCTGATCAGGGCGCCGAGATTGGAGAGCAGGCTTGCAAGCCATATCCGACGGAACGCGGCATGTTGGAATGGGGCGGTGATCCCGTCGGCGTTACCCGTCGGGAGTTTTGGTTTATCACTCATGTGAGTTTGGAGCTTACCTGTTCGATATTCTTACGGGGCGCAAAAAACATGATTCCGCAAAGTCGGCCTCTCTCAACCATCTAAGAAACTGGGGATGCAGTTTCCCGCAGACAGCGGCGATCAGACGGTGATAGAAGAGTCCTATCCTGGCGCGAGCTGACGATCTTCGGCTGAGAGCGGTAGAGCGGCGGTGTACCTGCGACCTGCTGCGCCTCAATAGTTCGATGAGCGGCCTCTAGTGGATTCATTTAGCGATTCCGAGTTGGCGACTTTCACGGCAACGGTTCGTGGACGTGAGTGTAAGTCGGCCTCTTAACGCCAGATCGAAGCCGCCTACTGAGCCGATCGTAGAGTAAAGCATTGCGTATTTTGCGCGTAATGTGCGCGTGGTTGATTGAAAAATGCGGCAAGTGCGGAGTTTGCTAACAGCATCAGAATCGCTACAGCCGGAGCCAATGAAACCTATGTAGGCTTCGCCACGACTCACTAAACCATTTCGGGAACATCCGAAATAAGCATCGTAGCTCTCGCTAAGTGGCGGGGTATAAAATGTTTGGAGGAACATCCGCTCCGCCGTCTTCGCGCGGCACGCGTCTTGGCGCTGTGACGCGTCCGCGCACACGAGCACAGCCATGCACGCAACAGGCGGAGCATGAATTGATCGCAGCAGCTACGCGCGCACTCGGAGATGCAGCTACAATTCTGCCGATCGACGATGCGAGGGCACGGTTGTTGTTGAAGCTGATTCGACTGTGCGCGGCCGTCGTCGGCTGTGCGTCCGGCGCTGTTCGCTGGCTGAACGGGGATTGCTATACCGGTTGTCGGGAATTGCCACTGGAATCGCGAAGCCTGCCTTCACCCGATCCATTACAACCAATGTCTTGAAGCTTTTGACATCCCGGTTTTCGTAGAAGAACCGTTGCGTAAACTCCTCGTACTCTTCCATCGTATGGGCGGCAATATAGAGTGCGAAGTCTGCGTCGCCGGTAATGTAAAAGCCATTGATGACTTCTACTGACGCTTTGATGGCCTTCTTTAACCGATCTACGACATCAGAACGCTTGCGTTCCAGTGTCACCAGTACCAGCATTTGTAGGGGCCATCCCACTGCCTTCGCCGAAACGATTGACACATCGGCCTCGATGATTCCCTCCGAACGAAGCCGCTTCAGTCGACGCTGACATGCGGTTGTCGAAAGACCAACCGCTTCAGCCATCACCTCGCAGGTCACACGGTTGTTCTTTTGTACGATCTCGAGGATGTGGGCGTCTATTCGGTCGTATTGCATATCCAGGGCTCCGGTCAATTCCAAGCTAGTGGGGTGCCTGGTACTTGTAATAGAGCAATTTGGCTGTATTGTCCTATATTAATTGCATGACAAGTGATGCAGAACATGAGGAACAGTATTACGATACCTATAAACAGTGGCGGCCCGCGGCAGTGGACCTTGGTTGCGCATTTATTGGAGGAGACACATGGCTGAACAACGTGCCGTCGCTATCATTGGAGGCGGTGTAGTCGGGGTGAGTTGCGCGCTTATGCTAGCGCGGGAGGGGCACACCGTCACGGTCTTCGAGGAGGGCCGCGTCGGCCACGGTTGCTCTTGGGGCAACGGCGCCCAATACAATGCTGGATCGGCTCTTCCTATGGCTCATCCCGGTGTCATGTGGCGCGCGTTGCGCTGGTTCGCTGATGCTGATGGCCCGGTGCGCCTCGCCCCGCGTGAATTGCCCCGCACCATGCCATGGCTAGTACGCTTCCTGCGTACGGGGCGTCCGCAGACCTGGGAGGCGGCCTATACGGCGTTGCACGCCCTTAACCAACCATGCGCGGCTCTGTATCGCGATATGCTCGGCGACACCGACTGGAAACGATTGTTCCGGCCGAACGGCGCTCTCCATGTTTGGCGCAACCGATCGCCGAGCCCGCTGGAAGAGCAGGTGGACGGCCTGCGGACGCGGCATGGCGTGGCCTTTGAGAAGCTAAGCGCCGAGCAGGTATACGAGTTGGAGCCTGCTTTGTCCCACGATTACAAGCGCGGGATATACTTTCCCGGCAGTGGTCACGTCACGTCGCCTCCGGGGCTGGTAGAGGGCTTGATGAATAGAGCCATTGCGCTAGGCGCTTCAATTCGGGCCGCGCGCGTTGAGACGATAGAGCCGGGCACGGAATGTGTAACGCTGCAAACGAGCGCCGGTCCCCACCGCTATGACAAGGTGGTTGTCGCGGCGGGTATCGCTAGCCGCGATCTGGCACGCTCCCTAGGAATTTCCCTGTCGCTGGCCAGTGAGCGCGGCTATCACATCACCATGCCCGCTGGTTCCGGTGCCATTAGCCGCCCGGTCACCGACGCGGCCTCAGCCTTCGTTGCCACGCCGCTCCAGGAAGGGCTGCGCATCGTGGGCATCGCCGAATTCGATGCGCCCGACGCGCCGCGCAACGTGAAGCAGAACAAGAAGCTGCAAGCCTACGCCCGCACGATGCTCCCTGACATTTCCCTCAGCCAGGTGACTGACTGGATGGGTGTAAGACCATCGACGCCAGACAGCCTCCCGATCATCGGCGCCCATCCCAAGCACGCGTCCATCTTGTTCGCCACTGGTCATGGTCACATGGGCATCAGCGGTGCCCCCATGACTGCGGCTATCATCTCTGACCTCGTGGCGGGCCGCGCGCCCCGCATTTCAAGCGTCCCTTACCGCCTTCGATAAGAGGGGGTAGCCACTTAGCGTTGACTGCTTGATGCTGAGCGTCTCTGCCGTTCGGCGGAGGCTTTGATGTGGGACGCAGCTATCCGCCCAGAGTGACTGGCACGGTTGAAAACCATGGCGAGCTGCCCGTGACCAAGGTTTCTCCCGAAGGGGGCAGATCCATGCCGGTGAACCCGACTTCTAATTGTATCCTGCCGTGAGCTTCGTGCTTCTTATTCATGCATGTTGTGCACAGGGGAGCTTGATCTGCTTGGCAACGCTAGGACAGAGAAAAATGGGTGTCCTGCCCGCTACCATGCTTGAGGCTTGGTCGCCGCCGGCGCTCGATCGCTGCTTCCGTTCGACAGGGATGCCTCGCCCGGAGCAGGTTTTGCATGAGCACGATATCTTTTTGTATTGCGTTGTCACCCAGTTTTGATATAGTACATTATCGAATTGTCATAATACAGAGTCTGCTGAGACTAGGACAACGAGGGAGGAGCATTCCCATGAATCGTTACCTGCGTGCGATTGTTGCTGTCACCTTTGGTGCGGCGGCGCTGTTCGGTCCGGCCTCCATGCCGGCTCGGGCTGAAAATCCCTCCCTGGTGCTCGACCGGATCAAGGCCAGTGGCAAGCTCAAATTTCCAGTGATGGTCGCGGAAGAGCCGGGCTACATCAAGGATCCCCGCACGGGCGAATGGTCAGGATTTTTCGTCGACTGGGGTAAGGATATCGCGAGTCTGCTCGGCGTTCAGGTCGAATACTATGAGACCACCTGGGGCAACCTCGCAGCCGACTTTCAGGCCGGCAAAATCGACCTTGCGGTGGCGCTTAATCCCAACCCTCGCCGTGGCCTCGTCATCGACTATGTCCCGGGCTCCATTGTTGAGGGCATCTGGGCGCTCGTCGCGCGTCCTGGCTTTACGCCCAAGACCTGGCGCGAGATGGACAAGAAGGAAGTGCGCGTCGCCGTGCAGAAGGGCGGCACAATGCAAGTCATCGCCGAATCCGTGATCCCGAACTCCACCATCGTCGTGGTGCCCACGCGCGACCAAGCGGTGCTAGAGCTACAGTCAGGCAAAATCGACGCGATGATCATTGCCGACCAGGATGCGGCCCTTCTCGACTCCAAGGGCGTCGGCAAGGCCGTGGTACCCACACCGATCCTGCGCAACCCTGCGACGATCGGCATCCGCCGCGAAGCCGGAAACGAGGGCTTCTCCAACTTCCTGGCCAATTGGATGTCGCAGCAGAATTCGCTCGGCCTCGCTTGCTCGCGCATCACTCGTTACATGCTCGAGCGCGGCATCGACATGAAAGTGGTTCCCCAGTCCGGCAAGTATTGCTGACGCCATGCGTACGAGCCGTCTCTTCACAGTCATCGACAGCCACACCGCAGGGCATCCCACCCGAACGGTCATGGCGGGCATCCCTCCGTTACGCGGGGACAGCGTGCGCGAGCAGCGGGACGATTTCCGCAACAACCATGACGGCTTGAGAACGTTACTGCTCCATGAACCGCGCGGGCATGCCGCCACGGCTGCGGCTGTGCCCGTGCCCTCCCGTGAGGCAGACCAGGGTCTTTTCTTCATCTTCTCCTACGCCTATGCCGACATGTGCGGTCATGCCACGATTGGCTACATCGCCAGTCTAGCTGCGATGGGGGCGCTCCCGTACGGCTTTGAGCGAAACGGCATGTCCATCGAGACCCCGGCGGGTATCGTCCATGTGACCGGCACGTTCGAAGCCGGGCGGCTGACCTCTGTCCTGTTGCGCAACGTACCCTCTTTTGTGCTCGCCTCCGATGTTGTTTCGGAGGTCGAAGGTCTCGGCACAGTGACCTGCGACATTGCTTATAGCGGGATCACCTACGCACTGGTCGACGCGGACGAAGTCGATCTTCCATTCAGCATCGACCATGCCAGCCGATGGTGCCGCGCGGGGGTCGCGATCAAGGAAGCGCTGAATGCGAGAAGCGGAGTGCCGCAGGTCGACAGCGTTCTGTTTTACCAGTCGATTACGGCTGGCGCCCGCCATTTGGTGATTTTGGCCGGCAATAAGTTCGACCGTTCGCCTTGCGGCACCGGGACATCCGCCCGATTGGCCCAGCTTCACGCCCGCGGGCAGCTGGTCGTGGGCGCGCACTACCGAGCGGAGAACATTCTTGGCGTGCCCTTTGAGGCCAAGATCGCGGAGTTGGGCAGAGGGCATGATGGCCAGCCCGCGGTCATTCCCGAGGTGCGGGGCATGGCTCATATCGCTGCATTCTCTACGCTCGTGCTGGAAGCGGACGATCCGCTGCCAGCCGGCTTTCTTCCCACCTGACGGGGGAGTGCCATGAAATTTGATCCGTCCATCGTCTTTGCGAATTGGGACATTCTTGCCTACGGCCTGCTCGTCACTCTGAAGTACACAATCTACACATGCGCCATCGGATTGGTGATCGGCCTTTTTGTGGCGCTCCTTCAGCTCACCCCCTGGCCATTGGTGCGATGGACCGGCCGAGTCTGGGTCGAGTTCTTCCGCAACATTCCCCTGCTCGTGCTGCTGATGTGGACCTATTACGCGCTGCCGATCTTTCTTCAGATCCAGATCGGCAAGGAAACGGCGGGCATCCTGGGTCTCGGGTTCTACGCCAGCGGCTTCTATGCGGAGATCCTGCGTGCCGGCGTCCAGTCGATCGACCGTGGCCAGACCGATGCCGCAATCGCTTTGGGAATGGGGTACGTGCAGCGCATGAAGCGGATCATCCTGCCGCAGGCGCTCCGCCGCATGGTGCCGCCGCTGATGGGCCAGACAATCATGCAGCTCAAAAACACGACTCTTCTCTCCGTGCTGACCATCCCCGACCTTCTTTATCAAGCCGGCTATATAGCCAGTTTCACCTACCGGCCGATGGAGGTCTACACCGCGATCGGCCTCGTCTTCATCCTCTTGTTGTTCCCTCTCAGCGCTCTTTCCCGGCGATTCGAACGCAAGGAGGCCGCGTGATGGCCGTAACATCCTCTGAGCTCGTACTGAGCGTACGGGGCATAGAGAAATCGTATGGAAAAAATCATGTACTTCGCGGCGTCGATCTCGATGTCCATCGCGGAGAGGTGGTCTGCCTGATTGGCGCGAGCGGCTCGGGCAAAACCTCGCTGCTACGATGCATGAACCTGTTGATGGAGCCTGACCAGGGCGAGATCGTCATCGAGGGGGCGCCTCTCTTCCGTCGCTGCGGGGCCGAGCGGCTGAAGCTCTCTGGCCGGCAGGTCAGCGCGGTGCGCGTCAAAACCGGAATGGTGTTCCAGAGCTTCAACCTGTTCCCCCACCGTACGGCGCTAGAGAACATCATCGAAGCCCCAGTAGTGGTGAAGAAAGTGGCGCGCGGCGAAGCCGAGGCCCGGGGTCGCGAGCTCCTCACCCGTATGGGTCTTCCCGAGGCCGGGCATAAATACCCTTCACAATTGTCGGGCGGTCAGCAGCAGCGCGTTGCCATCGCCAGGGCGCTAGCTATGCAGCCCACCATCATGCTTTTCGACGAGCCGACCTCGGCGCTGGACCCAGAACTAGTGGGCGAGGTGCTCGCCGCCATCCGCCAGCTCGCCGCCGAAGGAATGACCATGGTGATCGTCACCCATGAAATCGGCTTCGCCTATGAGCTGGCTGATCGGGTGGTCTTCATGGACCAAGGAGTCGTTGCAGCCAGCGGAGCTCCCCGTGAACTCCTGCTTTCGAGCCAAAACCCGAGGCTCGCTGCCTTCGTCGGCCGGTTCACTGAACAGGCTCGCCTTCTCGGCCCCCTCACTTCGCAGGCGGCCGCACCTCCATCCACATCTCCAGCATAGGACTGTAAATCATGACCAACGTGAACTGGGGCGGTATCTTCCCCGTGCTCGTCACTCCCTTTAGCGCCAACGGCTCCATTGATGAGACCAGATATAAGGCGCTCATTGACGATGCGATCGCCAATGGCGCGCAGGGGGTCGTGGCCGCTGGCAGCACCGGAGAATTTTATGCGCTCACCAAGGCCGAACGCGCGCATCTCTACAAGTTGACCGTTGACCATGTGG
The DNA here is from genome assembly GCF_023073515.1 of Bradyrhizobium sp. 17. Taxonomy (NCBI): domain Bacteria; kingdom Pseudomonadati; phylum Pseudomonadota; class Alphaproteobacteria; order Hyphomicrobiales; family Nitrobacteraceae; genus Bradyrhizobium; species Bradyrhizobium sp. 17. Next base: position 61,918 of record NZ_JADPJQ010000007.1, read on the forward strand.
GCGGCCGTGTTCCCGTGCTGGCAGGCGTCGCCGATTTGCGTGTCGAGGACGTGCTGGAAGCGTGCCAATCGGCCGTGGCAGCGGGGTGCGCGGGCGGCATGATCCTGCCACCCATCTACGCTATGCCGAGTCCGCGTGAGATCGTGACCTTCTTTGAACACATCTCCCGCAACACGTCACTGCCGCTGATGCTCTACAACAGCCCACGGCGCGCTGGCATCGACATCACGCCAGCCCTTGTGGAGCAGCTCTCTGCGCTGCCAACGGTGGTCGCGATCAAGGATAGCTCCGGCGTCATTACTCAAGTGACTGAGCTTGTGCAGCGTGTCGGGAACAGACTTCGTGTCTTCGTCGGTTACGAGACAATGATCGTGCCGGCCCGCGCCGTTGGTGCCCACGGAGTTGTCGCCATGGCGCATCAAATCGCCGGGCCTTTGATCCGCGACTACTGGGACAAAGCCCTGGGCGGTGACAAGGGATTGGACGATCTCGGCCGCGACGTCTTCGCCTTCTATCGTTGCTTCCAGTCCGGATCCTATTACGCGGCCATCAAAGAAACCATGAGCCAGCTAGGTCGGAGCGCAGGTGACCCGCGTCTGCCGCTGCTGCCTTTGGCAGACGAACAAAAAGCGGCCATCGCGAAGATCATCTCTGAGGCCGGTCTTACTCGCTGGGCTAAGGCCTGAGGGGATCGTTCCAATCCTGCCGTTGGCGAAATTAGTATCGATCGCAGAACCCACTAATTGGGCGGGCAGAGACGGTTCACATCTAAGCCGCCTCGACAAAGGGGCTCGGTCGCATCGGGCTCTCGTTCACTCGCGTCTGAGCGCAACATATCCGTTTAAGGAATAGAAGATGTATACCAAACTGGCACTCCTCATAGATGGTGAGTGGATCGAGGAAACCAATGCTGGAAGCGAGACCGTTCTCAACCCGGCGACGGAGCAGCCTCTTGGCAAGCTGCCGCACGCGGGGACGGAAGAACTAGACCGCGCACTCACGGCGGCAAACCGGGCCTTCGAAGGCTGGAGGCGCACCTCGCCGTATGAGCGGGGGCAGATCTTGCGCCGCGCGGCCGGCCTGATGCGAGAGCGTTTAGACCATATCGCCACTGTGCTGACCTTGGAGGAAGGTAAGACCCTCGCGGAAGCGAAGGGAGAGATCACCGCCGCGGCAGAGTTTTTTGACTGGTTCGCGGAAGAGGGGCGGCGCAGCTATGGGCGAGTGATCCCGGCGCGCCTGCCCGATATGCGCCAGACGGTCACGCAGGAGCCGGTCGGCCCCGTCGCTTGCTTCACGCCCTGGAATTTCCCGGCAGTAACGCCCGCGCGCAAAATCGCTCCCGCTCTTGCCGCCGGATGCACTTGCATTATCAAGCCAGCTGAGGAAACGCCGGGGACCACGCTAGAGATGGCGAGGGCGCTCACCGACGCAGGGTTACCCAAAGGCGTACTGAACGTGGTTTTCGGCATACCGGCAGAAGTGTCCGAATATCTCCTGCGTTCCCCCATCATCCGCAAAATCTCGTTCACTGGATCAACACCCGTGGGACGTCAGCTCGCTCGGCTTGCAGGAGAGACCCTGACGCTCGCCACGATGGAGCTGGGCGGCCATGCACCGGTGATCGTCGCGAAAGACGCCGACGTGCAGCGCGCGGCGGAGCTCTCCATGACCATCAAACTGCGCAACACTGGCCAGGTTTGCACTTCGCCGACACGGTTTTTCGTCGAACAGCCAGTTTATGAAGAGTACCTCGAACACGCTCGTGCCTTCGTGGATAAGCAAGTGGTCGGAGACGGCCTGCAAGCGGCCACCACCGTGGGGCCGGTCGCCAACGCGCGCCGTATCGCTGCCATGGACGACCTGATCTCCGACGCCTTATCCCATTCGGCGCGTCTTGTGGTGGGAGGTGAAAGACTGAAGGGGGCCGGTCTGATGTACAGGCCCACCATCCTGGCGGATATGCCCGAACAGGCGAGAGCCATGAGAGAGGAGCCGTTCGGCCCGCTTGCGCTGGTACAACCTGTTGATGACCTAGAACAGGCCATCGCACGGGCGAATGCATTGCCGTACGGTCTCGCCGGGTACGCCTTCACCCGCTCTGCCGCGACTGCGAACCGCATAGCGGAGCAGATGGAGGTCGGAGTCATCGGCATCAACCAGATGGTGGTGACAATACCCGAAACGCCGTTCGGCGGGATCGGCGACAGTGGCTGGGGCCGCGAGGGCGGCATCGAAGGCTTAGAGTCCTATACGGTAAGGAAGTATGTCGGCCATCTTCATGTCTAGCAAACGATGAGACCGAAACGAAAAGGAGCGCGGGAGATGAGCTTGGACGGGCCGGTTTCAGGCTGGCGACCTCGGCAGCTCGCTTCCGAGGGACCGCGGTACCTAGCCCTGGTCAACGCTCTGGAGCAGGACATTGCCGATGGCCGGCTGTCGGATGGCGATCGTCTGCCACCGCACCGAGACCTGGCACGAGAGCTTAGTCTCTCGGTCGGTACCGTGAGCAAAGCCTATCAGGAGGCGGAACAACGCGGGATCGTCAGCGGCCATGTCGGGCAGGGTACCTTTGTCCGGCGCCGCTCCGCTTCCCGAGCTGAGCCGACGGCAAAACATCAACCCGTTAACCTGGCGCTGAACGTCCCGGTGGAGGGTGGCGAGCGGCAGATCTTGTCCACGATGTTCAATGAGGTGGTGCGCGAACCTGATCTTGCACCGTTGCTGCGCTACCATCCCCATGGCGGCATCTGGGAGCACCGCGAGATCATCGCAGCTTCGCTGTCTGATAACAGCTTCACAATCAAACCTGCCCAGTTGTATCTATGCAACGGCGCTCAGCACGCCATCGACATCGCCCTTCGCCTCGTCGCAAAGCCAGGTGACAGTATCTTGGTCGATACCCTCACATATTCCGGCTTCAAAGCGATCGCCGCTGCTAGCCACCTCAATCTGGTGCCCGTCACGATGGACGAAGAGGGAATAGTCCCGGAAGCAATGAAGCAGGCGTGTCGCGCGTCTGACGCGCGGGTGCTCTATTGTATGGCAACCTTACAGAGCCCCACGGCTCGCACCATGGGTCTCGCCCGCCGACGCCGAATCGCTGAACTAGCCGAAGAGCTCGATCTCGCCGTCATAGAAGATGACGTTTACGGCTTCTTCTTCACGGAGCGTCCGGTGCCGATCGCCTCCCTGGCACCTAACCGCACCTTCTACGTCACTTCTTATTCCAAGTGCCTTGCGCCCGCCTTTCGGCTCGGGACATTAACGGTCCCGCCGCACTACATTGCTCAAACCGAGCTACTCCTGCACGCGTCCGCCTGGTTTGTGGCTCCCATGCTAAGCGAGGTGGTAATCCGGATGATCGAGAGCGGCAAGCTTGAAGAAATTCTGCATGAGCGGCGTCTGCAAGCGCGCGAGCGCTACCAGGTGTTCCTGGACGTTTTTCCGAACGCCTCAAAGCTTCATTTCCCGGCCTTCTACGGATGGTTGCCATTGCCGGAAGGGTGGTCTGCGGATCAATTTGCCGCCACCGCCCGAGGTCGGGGCATACTTGTGACACCACGCATCGCGTCGGCGGTCGGCGAAGTTGATCCCGGCGCAACACGCATCTGCCTTGGCGCACCAAGGGATCTTTTCGAACTCTCCGACGTGCTGCAGACTTTACGCGATATACTGGCTCGCTATCCGATAAACGTCGTTTCTGTGGCCTAACCGTCTCTCGCTCTGGTTTGTTCTATCCGTCGTGTTGCCAAATACGGGAGCGAGATTGTACTCGTATTCAGACGTTCTGAGCTTCGACGGACGCTTGCGACACGAATCTCCTACAATACATGATCCAACCGTTCCGGGATCGCCCCGTTGCTCAATTTGGCTCGATCACTAGCGCTCTACCAGCGGATCGAAGCTGGAGCTGAGGTTCACCGGCTCCTGAGAACACGGTGCGCGCGCGCCCAACCCTTCAGGCCAATCACTTGATCGGCAACGCGCGGTACGCCAACCTGGCGCTCGCTGGCGACCGGCGCTCGCTTCAGCAAACGTTCAAGTTGTCACTGCAACGAACATCGCGGAGAACCGTGAGCTCAGCGTCGATGCTTCTGACGACCTGCTGTAGGGCCAGTCGTCGCATTAGCCAGCATATTTCGGGACTACTCGCCCTGGCAGTCACCAATACTGGGGTGTCAACTACACCACTTGGATAATGGCCCAACAATAGCTGCTACCAAAGGATGTTCCTCGACCAACCGCTAGGCGTCGACAGCTTTGGTGCGCCGCAAGGGGGTGCGGCTGCTGTCGAAACCCTTAGCTCGTGCGGCGCCATCGGCCTCAGTGCCAGCAACCAATGCCAGATATCTGTCGAGAGCCTTCTGAAATTTCGCGCTCCATATCTTTTGCGCTTCGTCGCGTCTTCCGTGCCGGATCGCTTTGTACAGCCGCATAATGTACCTTTGGGCGTCCCCTTTGCGATCGGTGTAGACGACGGAAAAGAAATTGTTGAATCGCCTGATGTCACCGGTCAGTTCCGAAAAATAGCGCATCGTTCTTTGAAGGCCCGTCGCGTCTACGATGGCTTGCTGAAATTCAAGATCAGTCTTCACTGACTCTGCTTGATCCTCAAATTCGGAGGATTTCAGGGCATTTTGTGCGAGCTTTTCTATCTTTTTCAATGCCTTATCGGAAATTTGCTTTGGATGAGCGAAAATATGATCAAGCGCTAACCTGCCCATGGCCATTCGAAGATTATATACTTCGGCGATACTGTCCGCGTCGACTGCGGTCACCGATGCACCTCTATTCAGCTTTATTTCAACAAATCCTTCTCGCGCCAAAAGCCGTAGAGCCTCGCGGACTGGATGGCGGGAGATATTCAGCATTTCGATCAGTTGCTGTTCAACAAGCCGATGGCCGGGCTTGAAATGCCCGGTGATTATAGCATTGCGGATCTGCTCTGCCGCAAATTGAGTGCTTTCAATACGGGTCATTTGACCCAGTACAGCACTATTCCCATGTCTAGCTCGCATCGAGTTCTCCTCGTGACCCTATAGAGGATACGTACACGGGAATCTCATTGTATACTATATACAGGGGGCGATGAAACACGAAAGAAGCGCTGCCGTTCGATGGTCCGCACCACGGATCCACTCTACGCCTCGAACGACACACGGCACTGGCGCCGGATCAAACGCTCGAGTGATCTCCGAGAAGCGCGCGGTGCGACGCACCCCGGCAAAACTTAAGATCTCAAAAGCCGGTCTGAATTCGCCTAAGCTCCTGCACCTTTCGCTCAACCTGAATACGACGCAGAGCTGTAGCTGAGGTGTGCCTACGGAACCGCGTCAACGTTCAGCAGTCGGTTCCTGGCGCGCTCGGCGATTCCGCTCACGCGCAATTAGCAAGGCTGCACGAGAAAGCAGTTCGCGAACTCATCTGGGATTGTGGATACGCCGCGAGAGTTTTGGATTGCTGCGAGGCATCGAAGCGATCGTGCGTGGCAGGAGCAGGCAAGTCGGCCGAATGGTGAGTATCAAGCCTCCCGAGCTCGGCCGTGCTCCGCTGCCGGTTCATCGTACTGAGTGATCTCTTCCTGAATACAAATTTTCGTACCGGTGCAGAGTTCGCGGACGTCGCGCGTCGGCAATCCTTACACAAACGCATGAACAACGGTATTCTGTTGACGGATTGTAGATAATCAGTAATCTATGCAGCATGGCTGCAGCCACTGTTTGCGGCGTCCTGCAATCGTGGTCGTGCTCGCTATTGCTTCGCGACGTCAGTCACTCCGCTGATGTTGGCGGCAACTTTCGTTCTCGTATGCGTGAACAAAGACCAGCTTGATCAGCGGCCCCGCGAAAGATTAGAGGCGCTTTCATCAAAGACGAGGTGCTCGAAAGTCCATCGCAAGAGCAAACCACGAGAAGACATACCAACACGGAAAGGTGCAAGGATGAGATCGTATAACTTAACGGGGAAGACTGCGCTTGTAACCGGAGGGGGCTCCGGGATCGGCCTTGAAGCCGCGCGCCTTATGGCGGAAGCCGGTGCTAAGGTCGCAATTAATTACTTGCCATCCGACAACCGTGGCGAAGCCGCGTTAGCGGACCTTAAACGGGCAGGGCTGGCAGTGATTGGCGCGCCTGGCGATGTGGGAGATGCCGATGATGCGCCAAGAATGGTATCGAAGGCCATCGACAGCCTTGGGCGCTTGGACCTCCTGCTGAACAATGCTGGGACCCCCGGTCGCAATACACCGGTGCCGATTGCGGATCTCGATCAGCTTACAGAGGAGCTCTGGGCGACTTTGCTGGGCGTGAATCTCATGGGCGTGTTTCGGTGCGCCAAAGCGGCTGCACCGGCGCTTAAATCAGCAAAGGGAGCAATCGTGAACACGGCATCCGTTGCTGGCTATGGAGGAATCGCCAGCACGATCCCATACAGCGTATCTAAGGCCGGGGTGATAAATCTAACCAAGAACTTGGCAAACGCGTTGGCTCCCGACGTTCGTGTCAACGCTGTCGCGCCCGGCACGGTCGATAGTTCCTGGGCGATGAAGCGGGAGGAGGAGCGTCATGAGGCCGTGGTCGCTAGAACGCCCTTGAGAAAAGTTTGTACAACCACAGATGTCGCAGAATTGATGATCTTTCTAGGTTTTTCCGGCAGCATGATCACGGGCCAAACAGTGATCATTGACGGCGGCGCGCACAGCTAATTTCATCCCTTGCAGAATGGAAACTGACATGGAAATCGTAAAGCTAAGATCTGGCAGCATCTTGGAAGAGCGACTCGCTTACTCTCGAATCGTCGCGGTTGACAATTGGATATTCATGTCGCTCACGGCCGGAAGAGATTATAAGACACGTAGGATGCCAGACACGGCCTTGGAACAGGCTAAGCTGGCAATGAAGAATGTTGAAGGTGCGCTTGAGGCGGTCGGCAGCGGACTGTCAGACATTGTTCGCCGTCGTATCATCGTTCCCCGGCAAGAAGATGTTGCGGAAGTAATGTCTTATATCGGTGAGAAATTCCGCAATATCAATCCGGCAAGTACGGTCAGTTGTGGGCCGCTAGGCGGGCCTGAATACCTTTTTGAAATCGAAGTCACGGCCTACCGCGGCGCAGGCAGCCTACCGACGAGAAATCTCACGATTGCGCTTTGACCGGCCAACCAAGCGTCCCATACGAGCGGAGCCGGCCGAGTCTTTTCTCCAAGTCTTGGGTGGGAGCGCGAGTCTATATCGAAGGTGAGAAGAATGGGATTACGCAAGCGGCCCGCGGCTTCACTATCAGCGTAAGTGAAGTCGGCTAGGAACTGCGCAACCCATCGTATGGGATCAAGGGTGCTTCCTTCGCGCGCCATTTGCAAGGAGGAAGCCGTCACACCGTTTGATCGCGAGCTCATAGCCGGCTCAGAAGCAACATTGAGCCGGATCTCACATGCTCGCGCCTGGCGTTTCGGCAGACGTTTGCTACACGACCATTTTGCTGGTGAAGACCCAGCGATGCGAGGGTTGGGACTTGCGTGGTCGGTATGGCGGGCAGCAGCCACGTCAGTTAGGACCAAGTGACCTGATCGAGCTTTATGAACAGCCCTTCAAGACAGGAGGGTGGGCTTCTCGCAGCTACTTTCATACGAGTGCTAAGCGCAGATCGACCACGGTTCTGTTCTCGTACCACAACCACGGAGTATATCTATGACATGACTTTTGGATCGCGCGACCAAGCCAGTATGGCGGGTCGTGGTCGAGTAGTGGGCTGTCCAGCGCGCCCGGTACATGACGCTGGAAGCCATCGCGCCGCTGAGCGATGATCCGACCGTAAGCCTTTCGGCCTTCGCCAGCTGACCAGCCCGGTGACTCGCAGCCAGCTACACCGCGCCAGGGGCACGATCCAATCGCCAATTGCGGCCGAACGTCAATATCGCCCGAGATCGCCTCCCCCGACCTGCACGAGCGAGAAGGAAGGGCGCGACAAAGCGCGTCCGGACTGGCCGCTTGCGGCTAACAGATCTTTCCCGGACTCCGGCTTGACGGTGCCGAAGTCCGGACTCCCGACGGCGAGAAAACGGTCGCGCGATAGGAGGTTTCGTGTTGACGGATTGTAGATGATCTGCAATTCTGACGGAAAGGAAAGCAGATGCTTGGTCAGGATCAGAGAGTTGATCGGTTCCGGCAGTCTATGCGTAGGCTTGCATCAACTGTTTGCGTCTTGTCTTGCAAGCGGGCTCGGGCTCGCTATGGCATCACGGTGACGTCGGTCACTCCGCTGAGTTTTGCGCCGATTTCGATCATCGTGTGCGTCAACAAGAGCGCCTCGATCAGCGGTCCTCTTAAAGATGAGAGACGCTTTTCCATCAACGTCCTGACGGCATCGCAGATGGACGTGTCCCAGTCGTTCAGTGGGGTGGTGCCGCCGGAGGAGCGCTTCAATGTCGGTGGTTGGCTTGAGCAGGATGGGATTCCTTACCTCCCGAACGCGCAGGCGACACTGTTCTGCGAAATGGATCAGGCTATTTCATACGCTACCCACGACATCATCATAGGACGAGTATTCGACGTCCAATTCGATCGCATCATTGCGCCTCTTATCTATCAGAACGGCACTTACGCGCTTGCGGCCCCTCTCATGCTTCAAGGGACCAGCTAACAGAGTAGCGGCAGCGTCAGATCATCACAAAAGAAGGGTAAGTGCATGCAACTCGGTCTGTTCAACCTTATGACGCTTCGCGATCACCCGGATGGTGCAAGCGGCGTCATGCGCGACACCCGCAAGATGGTAGAAGCCGCGGAAGAACTGGGCTTTGATATTGCATGGTTCGCTGAACATCACTTCGCAAATTACTCCAGCTCTCCATCTCCACTGATGATGTGCGCCTATGCGGCCGGCTGGACTAGGTCGATAAAGCTTGGCCCGGCCGTTATCGTGCTTCCGCTTTACAATCCACTTCGTCTTGCGCAGGAAATAGCTGTTGCGGATATTCAAACCGAAGGCCGTCTCGCGCTCGGGCTTGGCACTGGCTATCAGCGGTACGAGTTCGATCGTTACAAAATTGAGCTAGACGATCGCGTCGATGTATTCCTCGAATACTGGGACGTGATTGAAAACGCGCTTGTCAATGGTGAGGTCGAATATGATGGCAAGTACATTTCGCTACCAAAAACGCAATTCGCCATCAGCACTACTCAGAAGCCGCTCCCCCCAATTTTCGTAACTTCGTCCCACCCTAAATTGCTAAACCGTTTCAAGAAATGGAGAGCGGTGCCGTTCTTGGCTGCCAGCACGCTGGGTTCGCCGATTCTTTACAAGATGGTGGATGGCCTCAACGATGCCTGGAGCTCAATAGGAGAGAGACCCTCGACCAAGCCGCTTGCGATCATGCAGTACGTTGGAATTACTGATAGCCGTCGCGAGTCGCTCGAAGTGGCGGATCGCGCGCGTTACGTCGGGCGCATGGCTCACCATCTTCGAAAGGCGGAGATTCCGTTAGACAGAAGGGGCTACATCCGAGATGAGCCATACTCGGGTGAATACACCCTAGATGAATATGCAGAGAAGACTGTCGTCGGAGATCCACACACCGTCGCCGAAAAGATGGTAGCGGACATAACACGGCTCAATCCGACTAATTACACCTGCAATTTCTCGTTCGGGTGTATGCCTCTCGATAGAGCATATAAATCAATCGTGCGTTTCAAGACTGAAGTCGTGCCGCTCATTGAAAAAGAACTGGGGCCGATCGCTTCGATCGGCTCAAGAAGCGGCTCGGTGAGTGTCTAAGTGGAAATGGGCGTCGGACCTCTTAGCCTTGCGAGCCCTTTGTAAGGAGCCAGCGCATGAAGAGCAGAGCGCAAAGGGCGCGGCGTTCGAAAGCGCTAGCTGGCCGGATAGCTTTGGCGTGAACAACAGCGCAGTTCGCATCCGCTCTGAGCGTGAGAGGGGGCATCAATGGGGACGGCGGGCGGCCGCCGAGACCTTTCGCTCGCACCAGCATAGCGCTGTGCGGTCGGAGCGAAGCCCCAGCTCGGCGTATTCGCAGCTTGGGAAAAGAACTGCAGCCAAAAGATTTGTCTTGCGTCATGTAACAGAAATAATATGGTTCATTTCTGCCATTGACGCGTAACAAAATGGCGAATTGTGACGGTCGAATGTACTAGAAATACTCCGGACACTAACCGGACGCTTAATGTCTCAATTGCGGCTCGCTCGCACTCAACTGCCGCGGCATATGCAGGTGCCGTCTTTGGCTCTGGCGCGAGATTATTACCTGCATGAAAGGGGAACTTGAATGTCACGTCAGCCTCGCTTGCTCGATGATCTCCGTTCCAATCTCACCTCGCTCGAGAACCACCTTGTTGATGGGCATATCGACGGCCGCGTAAGCCGCCGAGACTTTTTACGGCATGGCAGCGTGCTTGGATTGTCCCTGCCGTTTCTCGCGCAGGTTACAATGGTGGCGGGCTACAGTGCTGCTCCATCGGTCGCCCGGGCCGCCGCTCAGCCCGGGGCTACGATCCGCATCGCTTGTGCATCACCGAAGCAAGCGATTGACCCGGTCAGAGGGGGCACCCCCGGATGTTTTCTCTTGACCCAACAGGTCGGTGAATTTCTCTGCGTTCCTGGGCCTGATCTGATTCTGAAGCCCTCCCTCGCGACAAGCTGGAAGCCCAATCAGGACGGCAGCGCCTGGACCTTTTCTCTGCGCAAGGGCGTCAAGTTCCATTCCGGCGGCGAGATGAAGGCGGACGACGTCGTCGCGACCATGGATCGACTAATCAATCCCGAAAATACTTCGAACGCGCTCACGGTATTCAGGGGTGTTTTGTCGCAAGGAGCTATCCGAAAGGTGGATGACTACACGGTCGAATTCCATCTCGACGGTCCCAATGGCAACTTTCCCTATTTGGTTTCGTCCGACAATTACAATGCCATCATCCTGCCGGCCAGCTATTCCGGAAACTTCGAGGACACTTGGGACGGCACTGGCCCCTTCAAGATCGACAGGTTCACTCGTAATGTTGGTGTGAGCTTTGTTCGAAATGACGACTACTGGGGGCCGAAGGCGCTTCCCGCAAAAACAGAATTTCTGTTCTTCGAGGACATCCAGCCGCAAATCCTCGCGCTCCAGGCTGGACAGGTTGATATGATCAACAAGATTCCCGCGCTTGCAGGAATAGCCTTGCTCAGCAATCCGGCTGTTGAAATAATCAACATCAAGTCTTCCGCAAACCAGTTGGTTGCCATGAAGTGCGATGAGGGTCCATTTAAAGACCCTCGCGTTCGCCGGGCTGTCGCGCTTTGTCTAGATCGGGAGAAACTGGTCAAAGGGTTGATGAAGGGCTATGCCGCAGTTGGCAATGACACTCCCTTTGCTTCAATCTACCCCTCCGCCGACCCGACTGTCCCGCAGCGTAGGCAAGACATTGCGCAAGCCAAAGAATTGATGAAGGCGGCGGGAATGGAGAAGGGCTTTCAGGTGACGCTCTCGACTTCGCGTTATCTTGAAATTCCTGAGTATGCCCAGCTCATCCAAGGCTGGGTCAAACAGATCGGCATCGACCTTAAACTGGATATCATGGACTACATGTCCTTTTACGGCCAGTTTGTCCCCGGTCAGTCTCCTTTTTTCGATGCAGTGCTGGGCATCGACGACTATGTCCACCGTGGCGTTCCGAATTTTCATCTCTCGGCTCTACTGAAGAGCGATGGCGTCTGGAATACGGCGCGGTTCAACAACAAAGAGTATGATGCCTTAGCAAAGAGCTACGTCGCCTCCCTTGATTTAGAGGCGCAGCGAGCAGTCTCAGGCAAAATCCAACGGCTTGTCCTTGAAGAGACTCCGTACCTTTGGAGCTACTTCTACGACCAGCTGACCGCGACGAAGAAAGGTCTTGTCGGCGTTCAGCCAACGGCTGTTGGGCATCTGTTCCTGCAGAACGCCGGGATGGCTTAGTAACGAGCGGGTAGGCGGGGCGTTAGCAGCCTCGCCTACCGAGTCGTCACGGCGGTGTGTGAAAGAGATCTATGAAGCGCTTCCTTGCTCAACGGTTCAGTTATGCGTTTGTAACGCTTTTCGTGCTGAGCCTCCTGGTGTTCTTCGGCGGCCAAGTGTTGCCCGGTGACGTAGGGCGGGCGATCCTTGGGCCATTGGCGGATCAGCAAGCCGTCGACGCGCTGAACCACCAGCTCGGTGTGGATAGGCCGCTGCTTGTTCAGTACGGCGCTTGGATTTGGAACGTTCTGCAGGGGGACATGGGGCGATCCTACGCCTATTCCGCCCCGGTCGCCCCTATCGTACTCACCGCGTTTGGGCATTCGCTCAAACTTGCGGCCGTGGTTTATCTGCTCGTTGTCCCACTGGGGATTCTTGGCGGAGTAGTAGCTGCGCTGAATGTAAACCGGCCAATCGACCGCATTATCGGCTTAGGGGGCATGTCCGCGACCGTTCTACCGGAGTTCGTCACTGGCATCGTGCTGATATTGATCTTCGCCGTGTGGCTAGGTTGGCTGCCGATCTCAGCGACCTGGCCTCCTGACGCCGGAATCCTGACGCAGATACATTACCTGATACTTCCCGCAATGCCGCTAGTTTTCGTGCTCTTTGGCTATATCGCCCGCATGGCTCGCGCTGGAATGATTGAAGCGCTGGATTCTGATTATACCCGAACCGCCGTACTAAAGGGCCTAACGTGGCCACAGGTGATCTGGCGCCATGTGTTGCGGAACGCGCTGTTACCGACGATCACAGTCATCGCCACTGAAGCCGGTTATCTGGTGGGCGGCCTTTTGGTGGTGGAGATCTTGTTCCGTTATCAGGGCATCGGCTTACTTATCTTCTCTGCAGCCCAGAGCAAGGATTTCCCGATGCTTGAGGCGGGTGTGCTGGTGGCCGGTGCAGTCTTGGTCCTGTCAACCGTTCTCGCAGATTTGTTGTATTCCCTGCTTAATCCCCGCATCCGAATAGGGGGCTGAAATGGCCGATGTCAGTACTTCGTTAAGTCTCCGGCGAGGGATCGGTGCCGCCCTATTAAGTTCCGGCGAGTTCTTGTTCGGCTCTGCCGTTCTGACCTTCTGGATCACATGCGCACTATTGGGACCTCATTTCGTGCCCTACGACCCTCTCGCCGGGGACGTGCTGAACGCTCTAGCGCCTCCGTCCGCCGACAATTGGTTCGGCACTGATCAGCTTGGGCGTGACGTTTTTTCCCGTGTCATAATCGGCTCGCGCGACATTCTCACCATCGCCCCTCTGGCGACATTCCTCGCCACGATCTTGGGAACTGCTATTGGTTTACTTACGGGCTATGTGCGGGGAGTGATTGATGACATCATCTCCCGCCTGCTGGAGGCGGTGCTGGCGCTCCCATCGATCATTGTGGTTTTGTTGGCGATCGTAGCCTTGGGTAAATCTGAAACTACCGTGATCATGGTTATCGCCCTTTCGTTCGCCCCGCGTATTGCCCGCACCGTCCGAGCCGCCGTACTTTCGGAACGCGAATTGGACTATGTCGCTGCAGCGACGCTGCGCCGCGAATCAGGAGTGCACATAGTCTTTATTGAAATCCTACCTAACATTCTTCCGCCTATCCTCGTCGAAGCCACAGTACGTCTTGGTTATGCGATCTTTGCAGTGGCTACCCTGAGCTTCATTGGCTTCGGGCTGCAGCCTCCCTCGCCGGATTGGGGACTGTCGATCTCGACAAATTACGCGATGATCGGTGCTGGCTACTGGTGGGCGGTCCTATTTGACGCAATGGCCATCGCCAGCCTTGTCATCGCGGTGAATTTGGTAGCAGACGGGCTGCATGGGGCAATTCATGACTAATCACGCCCTCTGTTTGGATCAGCTTTCCGTCGCCTATCGATCCGGCGGCCGAGATCGCGCAGTACTGCGCGACATCACTCTTAAGATTGCTCGTGGTGAGGCGTACGGCCTCGTCGGCGAGTCCGGTTGCGGGAAGTCGACGGTGGCGCTGGCAACCGTGCGCTATCTATCCCGCAATGGCAAGGTAACCGGGGGCAAGATCTTCCTCGACGGAGCGGACGCAATGGAGCTCGATACGAGGGCTCTACGGAGACTACGAGCGAGAACAGTCTCTATGGTTTACCAAGATCCCGGCAAGGCGCTGAATCCAACAATGAAGGTGGGGCGGCAGTTGGTCGAGGTTTTCGAGCTCGCGGGCTTGCCCCCGCAAGAGCGGGAGGCTCGTGCGCTCGAAATGCTCGCCAAAGTCCGTATCGCCGATCCGACCTCAGTGATGCAACGCTACCCACACCAGCTTTCCGGCGGAATGCAGCAACGGGTCGGGATAGCCATGGCGCTGGCGAGCCATCCGACGATGCTTATTCTTGATGAGCCCACTACCGGTCTTGATGCCACGGTAGAGGCCGAGGTTCTCGAACTCGTAAGCGATCTTCGGCGCGAACTCGGCACGTCGATCCTGTTCATCAGCCATAATCTTGCGGTAGTGGCGAAGATGTGCGACCGCGTGGGCGTTCTTTACGCGGGAATTTTGGTCGAAGAAGGGCCTACTCGTGAGGTGCTGAGTGCGCCGCGTCATCCCTACACTGTAGCCCTGCTGCGGTGTTTGCCCCGGGCCGGGCAACGTAAGGACCATCGGAGGCTGGATACTATTCCAGGCTTCCTGCCCACGCCCGGTGCGTCGATCAGTGGTTGCCCCTTCGCCGAGCGGTGTGCTCTCGCCGATAACCATTGCCGGACCAAAATTCCGGATCTGCAAGATAATGGAAGTGGCCGGCTCGTGCGTTGCCATTACCCAGATCGGGCAGCGGATCTTCCCCGCAGCACTGCTCCGGATGCGGTACTAGCGAAAGCGAGGGCGGGTGCGGAGCCGGTGCTTCGGGTAAGCAATGTTTCGAAGACTTTTGGCCAAGGCGAGCATGCGATCCGCGCCGTGGTGGATGTCTCTCTTAACCTGCAGCCAGGAGAGACGCTCGGGCTAGTGGGCGAGTCGGGCTCTGGCAAGACTACGCTGGCTCGCATGCTTCTGGGCTTAGTGTCGCCTGATCCCGGCGGGACTCTTGAGCTTGATGGCAAGCCCCTTGCTTCAACCCTTGAGCGACGGCGAGATGAGCAGGTCAAGGCAGTCCAGATCATCTTCCAGAATCCGGACTCGGCGCTCAACCGTTCTCATTCCGTCGAGCACATTATTGGTCGGGCGTTGCGGAAGCTTGGTGGATTTCGCGGCGCCGATCTGTCTAATCGTCTTCGAGCGCTCGTTGCAGCTGTCCGCCTGGCTCCCCAACATTTGTCTCTCAGGCCGCGCCAGCTATCAGGTGGCCTGAAGCAGCGAGTGGCCATTGCACGAAGCTTCGCGGGCGCCCCTCGAGTGGTAGTCTGTGACGAACCTACTTCATCACTTGACGTGTCGGTTCAGGCAGCGATCTTGAACCTACTGGCTGAGCTCCAGGCGGCCCAAACTGTGAGTTACATTTTCATTTCTCACGATCTTGGCGTGGTGCGCTATCTTTCCGATCGAATTGCGGTGCTCTATCTTGGGCGCCTCATGGAGGTAGGACCTTCGGAGCGTGTATTCGCAGGACCAAGCCATCCTTACACCGAGGCACTTCTATCCGCCGCTCCCAACCTTGAAGGTATCCGCAAACGCATCCGCCTGACAGGCGAGATTCCTTCCGCAGCCAATCCGCCGCCCGGTTGCGTTTTCCAGACTCGATGCCCCCGTAAGCTCGGGACTGTCTGTGAGACCAGCGAGCCGCCGCTGGTCGAAGCGGAGGTTGGGCATATCATCCGTTGTCATATCGCACCCGCAGAGCTCGCGTCCCTCCAAAGGGAAACAAAGCGCCTGGCAGACGCCACAGCGGATGCTGCTTCTTGATAAGATCAGCCGCGATTAGCGGATACCAGCGAAATAGCGTGTGACCAACATAGGCCTCCAAGGGGTGGCCTAGCGCTGAATGTTTTGGCCATAACAGAACAACTGCAACAATTGAGGTGAACCGATGGGCATGCTTGAATTTGAGGGGAAGGGCTATCCCGACGGCCGTGATTCCGATCCTCGGGAATTCGGCTGGATGCATGGCGCGCCGCCGCCCCCCGATAAACGGATAACTTTCGAGAGCGGCCGCTTCCTCCATTTTCCGCAGATCCGCTGGTCGCTGTCTCACATGCGCGAGCTTGCCGCGACAGCCAATGTGGAGCGCGGGCAGCCCGCGCCGTTCGAGCGTAGGGACAGAGCCGCTGACATCGACGCGCTCACCTTCGTGGACATGAACGGCCGCGCCCGCAGATTCGAAGATGCGCTCTATGACAGTTACGCCGACGGGCTCGTGGTGCTGCATCGCGGGCGGATCGTGTACGAGCGCTACTTCGGCGCGCTCGAACCGCACCTGCCCCATTCGTGCTTTTCGGTCACGAAGTCGTTTGCGGGCACATTGACCGCAGCCTTTGTGCATGAAGGCGTTCTCGATGACACAAAGACGATCCCGCATTACCTGCCGGAGCTGGGTAGCTCCGCTTGGAAGGACGCCACCCTGCGTCAAGTGATGGATATGGAAACCGGTCTGGCATACACGGAAGACTACGTCGACGAGAACTCCGGCGTGAGCGCGTACGGGCGCTCCTTTGGTTGGCGGCCGGTCGGCTATGACGGGCCGAAGACCATGTGTGACTACCTGCGCACGGTAAGTAAAGAAGGCGCGCACGGCGAAAAGTTCGCCTATAAAACAGTCAACACAGAAGTGATGGCCTGGGTGATGGCGCGCGTGACAGGCCGCTCCTTCGCCGAACTGCTTCATGAACGCCTCTGGGTACCGCTCGGCTGCGAGCAGGATGCTTACATCAGGATCGATCCAGCAGGGATGCAGTCGGCCGGAGGTGGGCTGAGCGCAGCGCTGCGCGACGTGGCGCGATTCGGTGAGTTGATGCGGTGCAAAGGTGACTGGAAGGGGAAGCAACTCATTCCGGAGTCCGTCGTAGTCGACGTGCAAAAGGGCGGGAACCAGTCGCGGTTCTCAAAGGGCGCCCCGGGAATGCCAAAATACTCATACCGCAGCATGTGGTGGGTGACGCATAACGAGCTGGACGCCTTCGAAGGCCGCGGCATCCATGGCCAGCGCCTGTATGTCGCGCCAAAGGCTGACATGGTGGTCGCTCGTTTCGCCTCGCACCCCGTAGCGTCTTCGATGAACGACAAGATAACCCTTCCCCAGATGCTGGCGCTTGGGAAGATGCTGCGCGAATAGTAGGGCATTCTGCGCCGAGCCGCTTGCGCGGCGCTTAGCAGGGGCGGCCGCATTTGCGGCCGACATTTGCCACGCGTATGCGACCCGGCTACGCGGAGCGAATTGCCTCGCTTAAGCTTCGTTCTAGTCGTCCAGCCACAGTCACGGGACACCGCGAATGCCGTTCAGGCTGGCCAGGCTGGCAGTCGGCAAGAATGACGATTTATTTTCGCGCTAAAGCGAACAAACTCGGGGATTTTGTTCCCGCGCGTAGCGTAACTCTTCTGCGAATCTGGTGCCGACCTTTTGTTTGGTTCTAGTGAACGCAGCGTGGATCCCAGCAACAAACGTTTGTAGGCTAAAATGAGCCAAGAGATCATCGCACTAGGCGAGAAGCTTTCCCGGCAAGCCCAGACTACGCCCAATGCGCCGGCGGTTAGTTGCGGTGAGACCACTCTCACCTGGAGCCAACTGGAGGCTCGCACCAACCGCATCGCCCGGGCTTTGGAGGGGCTGAGCGTCCAACTGGGGGACCTGGTCACCATCGGCCTACCGAATGGCGTTGAGTTCATCGAGGCCTGCTGGGCTGCCTGGAAACTGGGTGCGACGCCGCAGCCGGTATCTTTCCGACTACCGAATACGGAACTGTGCGCGATCATCGACCTCGCCAATCCGGCAGTGGTGATCGCATTGCCTGGCATGGAAGCTGGCCGACGCCGTTTCACCGTTGAGGATCTGCTCGCGCTTTGCGAGGATGACCAGCCGTTTAACTCACGCGTGGCCCCAGTATTGAAGGCGGTAACCTCGGGCGGCTCGACAGGACGGCCCAAGCTGATCCTGTCCGGCTCGCGTGGAGTAACACAGGCGCAGCCGGCCGATGGCCCAAGTTTTTGGCGTTTCGGCCCTGGCGACACTGCGCTTATTCCTGGGCCGCTCTATCACAATGGCCCTTTCGGGTGCGCGCTCGACGCCTTAACTCACGACGCTCATGTTGTGGTAATGCCGCGCTTCGACGCCGAGGGCGTACTGGCGCAGATCCAGCGTCATAGAGCGACTTGGGTCTATCTCGTGCCAACCATGATGAGCCGCATCTGGCGATTGCCGGAAGAGGTGCGAGGTCGATATGATCTCTCGTCGCTGAAGACGCTCTGGCATTTCGCCGCGCCGTGTCCGCCGTGGCTCAAGGAGGCGTTTATCAACTGGCTAGGCCCGGAGGTGATAATGGAGCTCTATGCCGGCTCTGAGAACCAAGCGGGTACCACCATCACCGGGAACGAATGGCTCCTTCACCGCGGCTCGGTCGGGCGCGTGAGCTCGGGTGAAATGAAAGCCTTCGATGCTGATGGAAACGTGCTGTCGCCAGGCGAAATAGGCGAGATCTATATGCGTCGATCGGCGGGATCACCGCCGACGTACAACTACCGGGGCGCCACGGCGCGCACCCTGCCGGGCGGCTGGGAGAGCCTCGGAGACATCGGCTACTTTGACGCAGACGGCTACCTCTTCCTCTCTGACCGTCGTACCGACATGATCTTGGTCGGAGGGTCAAACGTCTATCCGGCAGAGGTCGAAGCCGTGATCGACGAGCTCCCGCAAGTCATTTCGAGCGCAGTGGTTGGCCTACCGCATGAGGACATGGGCTCCTCCGTCCACGCCATTGTTCAGGCACGTCCGGGTCTGACAGAGGAGGCGCTACTGGCGCATCTGGCCGAGCGGCTTGTAACCTATAAACTTCCGCGCACGATTGAGTTTGTCGACGAGCCTCTTCGCGATGAAGCAGGCAAGGTGCGGCGAACGCATTTGCGTGACGAACGTATCGCTCGAATGAAGTCCGCGGTCAGCCAAACCTAGTCGCCCCTGCGTGCTATCAAAAGGTGCGCAGGATGGGCGCGAGAGGCAAGTCGTACATCGTGGGTCCGAGAGTCCGGCCAGAGAATTCCGCGCACCATGATGTTTATTCACGCAGGCACATAGGGCTCGCGGTGGTGAGCGTTCAGAGAGGACAAAATGGGATTGTTGGATGGCAAGGTCGCGATCGTTACCGGGGCCGGAGGTGGTCTCGGCGAAGCCTATGCAAACCTATTTGCCAAAGAAGGCGCGGCCGTCGTGGTCAACGACCTTGGCACGACTGTAAATGGCTCCGGGGTGAGTGCTGCTGCTGAGAAGGTGGTGGCCGCAATTGTTGCCGCCGGCGGAAGGGCCGTGTCCAATAGCGACGACGTATCGACGTTGGCGGGTGGGGAGAACATCCTCAGGGCAGCGCTCGATGCCTTCGGTCAAGTCGACATCTTGATCTGCAATGCGGGCATTTTGCGCGATCGGACTTTCGCCAATACCGCGGAGGAGGATTGGGATGCCGTTATGAAGGTTCACCTGAAGGGAACCTACTGCTGCACGCGGCCTGTGTGGACTTGGTTAAAGGACAATCGTCGTCCTGGTGTGATCATTATGACCTCATCAACCTCTGGGTTGTTTGGAAATTTTGGGCAGGCCAATTATGGGGCGGCGAAGGCCGGCATCTATGGGTTTATGCGCGTGCTATCCATCGAAGGACGCAAGTACGGAATCCGTGTCATGGCCGTGGCCCCCAACGCAGTGACGCGCATGTGGGCACGGATTCCAGGAACGGAGGCGATCGAATCTGATCGCCCCGCTTTGCTTCCCGAGAACGTTGCGCCCGGAGTGCTGTTCATGGCGTCAGATTTAGCGGCCGAGCATTCGGGCAAGGTTCTTGCCGTATCAGGCGAAGAGATCTCCGAAGTGAAGATGTTAACGGCAGAAGGCTTCCGTCCCAAAGGGGCTTACACCGCCTCGGATGTCGCGGCCCACGCGGCTTCAGTATTCTTTCCGACGGACCCCAGCGGCGTTTGAACAACTAGCGCAGTTTAACGGAACCGCGAGAGTAGAAAGGGTCACTCGCCGGATGCGTTCCGGACCGACTCAACGCTGCGATTAATTTGCGAAGGCCACTTCAGCCTGGATGTCATGTGCGGAGCTTCGCGCTTGGTGGCCACCACCATCTGCATCATCATCATCGGCTACCCCACGGCTTACCCGGTCACTATTGTATAGAAGCGCCTGCGCCCGGGTGCTCCCTGTAGTCGTCGTCATTCCGCATCTGACATGTCTCTCGGTGTGCACTAATGCTTTGATCGTGATCTACGGCGACCCCAGCCTCATCAGCGACATCCTCCCGATCTGCACCTGATCTGCAGCCCCATTTGCCGCTTACCTACAGCGGCATAGCGGTCCATGTCGGGATAGTGCACATCGTGTTGCCCGCCATCGTGCTCTGTCTCGGCTTCTAAATCACACCAGGGGCTATGGGCGGGTTACGTGAAGTCATGCTGCCGACCCTCATTGCCGCGCAAGTCGCAGCTCCCTTCAAAATGGCATATATTCCAGCTCGGCTTTCACTCTCTTGGCATCGCGCCGGTCGTGCTCTCAATCGTTAGGCTCGATCCTTCTGCGTTCGTCAGCCCGAGCCCGTCGTGCGGCTTGGAGCACCAGACTTCCATCATTCGGCGGTCTGGAAGCCTATCTTGATGAGTTCGCGCGCCTTATGGTGCGAAGTGCTGGATGGCCACGCTCTACCACGTGCGGGGCGAGAGCCCCTGGTGGACAATCGTGGTTGCCGTGTTTATCGGACAATCATGTTCTACCTGCTGTTTCCGAGATTGGTGCTCATTATCATGTACGTCAGCGGGGCGCCGGAAGGTCGCCAATCGCGGGGAGGGCGGCTCGTACAGGACCTTGCCGACGTCGCCATAACCGGTGATGCCGCCAAAGTGCACGGATAGCGCCGCGGACGTCAATAGGTTGCGTGGGTGCAAGCAGCTTGCATTGGGGCGCGGCGCGGGAATGGTTTCGTCATAGACGCGGCGAGCCTCTTCGGCATAGACCTCGACGTAAGCGCCACCGATATGTGCTCGCTTAGCGTCTCGGAGAGCGGCTTGCCCTGCTCGGAGGTCAGTATGACCGCGAGATCCTGACGATTGGCCCAGGACCCGTTCGTACCATTTGCGCAGGATATTCGAGCGTTGCTTGGCTGGGAGCTCAACCTATGCAGGAAACGCTCATCCGGCGCCAACAAACGTTGGCTAGAGCTGCGGCAGTTTGGCGAGTTCGATGCCGGTCGCCGGATGTTTATCGAAAACGCGAGTCGAGCCGACGCAGGCGATCAATGTAGCAGCCACCCTGCGGAAGTGACAGGTCGTCAAACTAAATCGCAGGTTGGACGAGCGTTGTGTGGATCGCGCGGCGGCGGTTGGGGCAATCGCGTTGCTCCTGCCGGCCCTCAACTCCGCGGAATCAGGTGTGCTCGATTGCGAAAAAAGGCCGCGCGAGACACCGCGCGGCCAAGTCAGGGAGGAAACGCCCCGAAGGGCAGAAGAGCTCAGCAAGTAAATGAACCCGCTGGCCACTCCATCTTGCACGAAACGCCCTAGCATCGTGCAAGCCCACATCGGATACTCATTTACCCGAGGGGATTGGCGGCGTTCGCAGTGATATCTTGCAGTTTTTGTGCGAAGATTTCACCAACTACGCAGCAACTGCTATCATTTAGCGGTTCTCGCGTGATATTCGCGTTGCGTGGTGTTCATTGAAGCCAATCGAACGTGTCGCCGGGTGTACGCGCTCGTATCGCCTGATCGGGTTGGCTTCAGGATTTCGGATCCAATCTCAATAAGTCGGCACTCGTGAATCGCGGCAGAGAAACTTTGCGCTCGGCGATTCCCGGGGCTTTCCGCGACGCGTCCCGAGACCGGTGAACGCGTCCTTCCATCGGCAACTTCGGAGGTCGCGACGTCGGGTTGCAAAGTGAAATCGGCCAAAGCTGTTTGATATGCTGCACTTCTTATCATTGCACCGGAAATGCGATTCGATGGAGCTGGAGAGACGGAGACGCAGCGATGAGACAATCGCAACCCAGCACTATTCGATCGATGACAAGCAGACGGGCTATCGCGCGACAACTTCAGTCGCGCGTTGTCGCTCGGCGCGAAGTGTCGCGGCAACGGAGAGCGCGGTAACGCACCAAAGCCTCAGGCGGGAGGTTGCATGTGCCTGGCCTGCTCCTAGGACCCCAGAGTTCCCTTCTCGGCGCCGGGAGCAAGCCGTAGTCTCGCCTTGAGACCGCGCTGCGTATTCAAAAAGAGTCAGGTCTTGCTCCAGCGCGCTCTAGCGGCTTTATGGACGCAAGACAGCGAATTGGGCTCGGCCGCGTCGAAAAAATGCAATGGCTACTTGAAACTAGCAGAAACAATGCGTCTCGATTGAGTATTGATCTCCAAATCACTCGCTGACGCTCGCGCCGGCCGCTTTCTCTTACGCATTCGAGGGCCTTTATGTACGACTGTGATCATGTCTCAGGCGGCCTGTCGGTGCCGACTGCTCCGGGCATCGCGTTTCTCCGCTCGAGCCTGCTCACATTTGTGATGGTTTAGGGACCTAGATCAGCCTTTCGCCCCTCATGAGTTGGCGAAGTTTCCAATCGCATTTCATGGCGGATCGAGCGGTGAAATGTGTACCGATCAACTTACGCAATACGAGGGGACACATCGGGTAACCCATACTCACTAGCACGGGAGTATGCGAAAACTAGGGAGACATTCGGATGCCGTATTACTCATTTGATCTCGTAATTGATGGGGAGCACAAGAATCAGGGCGGCCTTATCCTCGAGAATGTTGACCTTGCCGCCGATAGAGCTGACCAGCTTGCGACGGAATTGTCTATTGTACATCCAGAGCTGAAGGCCAAAGGCTGTTCAGTTCGCGTTATCAGTGCTGATGACACCGAAATCTATCGGACGCCGCTCGATCCCATCTCAAGGCGCTAACACTGAGCTCTCGGTGGCGTGCGACGGCTTCGCCAAGGCGGTCACGCCTGGCAGGCTCCTCAATGTACTTCAGACACTACACGCTTCAAAGCGGACCGACGCCTAGCGTTCGCAAAGCAAAGCAGGACATAACTGGCTATTGCTGGACGCCGATCGAACCGAAAGCTGCTTGGCGCGCCGATGCTGCGCGCTTTCGCAGCTTATTAGCCCGGCGGAGCGCTCGTCAGAGACACCGGAGCTTGAGACATACCGATGAATTCCTCCTAAAGGTGAGCATCGGCCGCGCCCTCCGTATTGATCAGCAGAACCCGAGCATCTCGAGCAAGGGCGACGTTGCCCCTAGGGTCTGGTCGGAAGCGACCTTCAGTAAGCCGGCCAGACCAACACCACCACTTTCGCCTGAAACGACGGCAGGGTCGGCATCCCTGGGCATTGGTGAGCCGCCTCATAACGCTTATTGCGTCCATCGACGATCACGCATCCGCCGTGGGCGAAAGGATGCACCACGCGACGAGCGAGGATTGCTAGCATTCGAGCGTCGCCGTCACCTGCGACTGCCCATGACTTACCGTCACAACGAGGCACGCGCACTATCAAGAAGACACGCTGCGCGCGCGGCGTTGACTACCCTGAAAACGGGCAGTTCTTCCCCGAGCAGAACTGAAGAATACCCGCCCTCGGCTGCAGTATTACTTCCCACACCGGCTTGGACGAAAACATGGCGGCGCGCGACGCAACGGGCGCAGTGCTTCACTTCCAATGGCGGTATAGCCCTGCATCAATAGAGCAGGAATCCGCTCGTAACCAGGCCAGGATGCCTCTCTGCACGGCTTGGTGCAGCGATTTGTGCCGCACGCTCTCTCCAAACTCTAAGGGACGCCGATGGCAGATAGCGAAGACTTCAGGCCCGCAAGATATCAGCTGCCGCCGCATGCTGAGGGATTCTCTCCCGTTCTTTGATCAGACCTTGCGTTGTGCCCAGTGTCCTTCCCACAGCTATTGCAAGGCTCGGCGGCCTGACCGAGCAAGTCCCGCAGGCGTTCGACGCGGGCGCGCTGGAAAGGCGAAGCA
This sequence comes from Bradyrhizobium sp. 17, assembly GCF_023073515.1. NCBI lineage: Bacteria > Pseudomonadati > Pseudomonadota > Alphaproteobacteria > Hyphomicrobiales > Nitrobacteraceae > Bradyrhizobium > Bradyrhizobium sp. 17. The sequence goes on from NZ_JADPJQ010000007.1 coordinate 86,024, forward strand.
GGGCTGGTCATCAAGACGGGTCCATCGGCTCGAATGCGAGGGCTCGTCACCTGGACGTCAAGACGAGCGTGGCCGCTCGATGGCGTGTCGGCTACGCGCGTGCCCATATGATCCGCGCAGCCCCAGTCCGCGCCATGAATGCGCAACATATCGCGGTGGGCCCGCTTGATGAACGAGCGCTCAACCGCGCGACGAGCAAATATTGCGGCGACCAGGGCGAGGCCGCAACTGAAATAGCTGTTCGAAATGCTCCACACTCCACCGACAACCACCACGTTGAAAGTGAGTGCAGCGGCGGCGTTGCAGACCTTGTCCGCCATCAGCTTGCGACCTCCCATCGGAATTGCTGAGGCATTGTAGCGGTTCAGCCGGGCTGATCATCGGCGTTTTTGTTCCATATTCGCCGCTTCGCGATCTATCATTCGTACCGACCTTTCGCTGGGCCGAGAGAATTACTCCCACTATGATTGCGCGATCATTGGGCTGTTCAGTGCTTCCTTCTTCCAGTTTGCAGGGAAAGCTTTCTTTGTCTACCGGTGCATTGACTTATCTGTCCTCTCGCCTAGGAAGCGCCGGGACTAGAGGTGCCCCGTTAAAAACAGATCAGGATTGAGATGAGCCACACGCCGCAGCCAAACCAGCGAATCACCATACCCTTTCTTCAGCAATGGAAGGAGGAGGGGCGGCGGATCGCAATGACCACGGCTTACGACGCGGTTGCCGCGCGCATCGCTGATCCGATCGTGGATATTATCCTCGTCGGTGACAGCGTTGGCAATGTTTGCCTCGGATTCGACAATACTCTACCAGTCAGCGTCTCCATGATGAATCATCACCTCGAAGCCGTGGCGCGCACAAAACCTCGTGCCCTGCTCGTTGCCGATATGCCCTTCCTCAGCTTCCATATCAGCCGGGAAGAAACCATCCGCAACGCCGGCGGCTTCATCCAGCGTGGCGCCGATGCGGTGAAGCTCGAAGGCGGTGCAAACCGCCTCGATATGGTACGCGCCCTGGTCGACTGCGAAATCCCCGTGATGGGACATCTCGGTCTCACCCCACAAAGCGTCAATGTCATGGGCGGTTTCAAGGTTCAGGGTCGGACGGCCAATGACGCTTTGCGCCTGCTCGAGGACGCGCATTTTCTGGAGGACGCTGGTTGTTTTGCTCTCGTGCTGGAGGGAATCCCGGCTGAGTTAGCAGCGCGGGCGACGGAGATCCTCCAGATCCCGACCATGGGAATCGGAGCCGGTCTAGGATGTTCAGGGCAGGTGCTCGTGTTCCATGACGTGGTGGGTCTTACCGAGGGCAAGCCGCCCAAATTCGTGCGCCCCTATTCGAATGGATTTCAGCTGATGCAGGAGGCGCTCTCGCGCTGGGCGACTGACGTGCGTGACGGTGCATTCCCAGGAGGGCAGGAATCCTATCGCCTCCCGGACGAGCTCAAGGAGCTAGTCGCAAACTGGACTCCGCACGAACTAACCTCAGGGTCGTGATCATGCGAACAATAACACGCGCTATTGAATTGCGTCGGGTTTTGGCCGAGGCTCGGGCCCCAGATAGACGCATCGGGTTTGTGCCCACAATGGGTTGCCTGCACCAAGGCCACATGGCCCTCGTCGACGAGAGCCGGGCTAGTTGTGATGCCACGGTCGTCAGCATCTTCGTTAATCCTACGCAGTTCGGCCCCAAGGAAGATCTCACCACCTATCCTCGTGATTTTCTCCGTGATGAACAACTGTGCCGCGATGCAGGGGTCGATATCGTTTTCGTACCGGAGGCGCAGGAGGTTTATCCGCCGCAGTTTGACACTTTCATTGAACCTGGTGCGCTCGCGCAATCGCTGTGCGGAACCTTCAGGCCCAGACATTTCCGCGGTGTTGCGACCGTTGTCTGCAAGCTGTTCAACATGGTCCAGCCGGATGTCGCGTTCTTCGGCCAGAAGGATCTTCAGCAATGCGCAGTCCTCCGCCGCATGTCAGTTGATCTCAACCTGCCGATCGAAATCGTTACCGTCCCAACAGTCCGCGAGCCGGATGGCCTCGCAATGAGCAGCCGAAACCGCTATCTCAGCGCCCCAGAACGCAACCGTGCACAGGCAATCAGTCGAGGCCTGCTCGCGGCGGAAGCCGCCTTTCGCGAAGGGGAGCGCGATCCCATACGGCTGCTATCGATTGTTAGGCATCCTCTGGAGGCACTGGATGAGTTGCAATACCTCGAAATCGTGGACGCTGAAACCCTAGAGCCCGCCACGAACCCGTTATCGCGCCCGGTCGCCATTTGTGCAGCAGGGTATGTTGGCTCTACCCGGCTTATCGACAACGTCGTGCTCGATCCGGACGCCGCCTGCCGATAGAAAGCTTCCCGTCGCCGTGACGCTCACACTGGACAGCAAGCAGGTGCGGAGGGGCCGTGGAGAAAAGCGAGCGACCCTTCCAGGGCGCCACCAGACGAGCTTGGTGCGAGTTGGTGCGAGCAGGCGTGCAGCGCGTCCTTATTGAGATGTTAGATCCGGTCGATCATATTTTTTTCTCTTGAGGGCACGGCCCTTCATCGTCGCGGTCAATGTTTCGCTTTTCTACCAGGTACTTTGCGGTGAGGCAGCCCTTTTGACGCTCGTTCCGCCTGGCCTGCTTCACGGACGTTCTCTGGAGCAGAATACGAGGACCTGGGATATGGTCAGGGCCATAGGCGGTCACAGACCAAGCTGAATGGCGTGGGAGCGAACGCCGTGAGCGACACCGCTCGCCAGCTCGGAGTGAGCAAGCCGACATAGGCGCGCGAATAGGCGCGCTAAATCAAGCAGCAGAAAGAGCGCCCTGTTCGCTTCGTATCTGGCGGCTGCTCGACTGCTTCGTGAGCCTGCTATAAGCGGCGTGCCGTCGCTCGTGCAGACGGACCATGACCAGCTTCGCCCACGGCGCTTAAGCGCCTGGTCTAACCTGACGAATGATCTGGGAATCTCCAGGCAAAGGGAATTCGGCGCACCAGGATCGATTCTCGCCTGAATTCGGCTTCGATCCGGGCAAGACGCCTGAAAAATCACATTCCGCACGCGATATGCTGCCGCGCAGCGCGGCTGTATTGCTCGGCCACGGTAACAAAGGGCATCAACATGAAGTATGCATTTGTGGCGTCCTTGGGCGCGTTGTCCATGCTTTGGCCGATCGCTGTCGCAGCTGAAGAAGGAGAGGTTCTCCCATCGGGCGATTCTATTCTCTGGACGCCAGAGCAGCAGGTCATCGGCTTCCGAGCAATAGAGAAGATCAAGCCAGTTCATGTCGTGCGCCGCGGAACGAATGTCCATCCCCTGCCCAAGGCTGCCCACCAGATCTCGCCCCGCTGGATATCGCGCGGCCAGGCCATGGACGTGGACCGTTACATGAGAGAACGGCGCACTTCGGGCGTCATCGTACTCAGGGACGGCGAAGTGGTGCTTGAACGCTACGGCCTGGGGCGCAAAGAAACTGACGGCTGGATCTCGATGTCCGTGGCGAAGTCGGTAACTTCGACTCTAATTGGCGCGGCAATCAAGGATGGCTACATCAAAAGCCTCGATGCGCCAGTGAGCGACTACATCCATGAACTTAAGGCCAGCGCCTACGAAGTGGTATCCATTCGCCAACTTCTGACCATGAGCTCGGGTGTGAAGTGGAACGAGGATTATGTTGACCGCAACTCTGACGTCAATCTGCACTACAACGCCATTTCAGAGTCTGGCGTCAATCCTATCGTCTCCTACATGCGCCGGCTGCCACGGGCCGACGAACCAGGCACCAAGTTCGTCTACAATACCGGCGAAACTGACTTGGTCGGACTCTTGCTCACGAGGGCGGTCGGCAAGTCAATGGCCGAGTATCTGTCAGAGAAGATTTGGCGGCCCTACGGGATGGAAAGCGACGCTGTCTGGCAGGTCGATCCGTCCGGACAAGAGTATGGCGGCTGCTGCATCTCCGCGACTCTGCGCGATTACGCCCGCATCGGCCAGTTCATCCTCGACGGTGGAGAGGCCGGCGGCGTTCAAGTCTTGCCACCCGGCTGGGTGCAGGACGCGACAAGCGTTCACATGAAGTTCGCGCCGAACGCAGCGGGGAAGACCCACAACGGCCGCCGCATCGGGTATGGTTATTTCTGGTGGATTTACGATAACGGATATGCGGGCTCGGGGATATTTGGCCAGAATATTTTCGTCTATCCAAAAGACAAGGTCGTGATCGCGATCAATTCGGCTTGGCCCAAACCGACCGACTCCGAGTACTCCGAGGCGCGGGACGCCTTCGCCGAAGCTTCGCGCGCGGCGGCTGTCGCCGAGCGTTGACGATTTGCTGGCATTGACGACGGTCGGCCTACAGCGGCCACTGCTCAAGATGGGCCTGATCACGGGTTTCGGCCGGACAGGAGCCATGTTCGGTTCGGACAAGTACGGGATCGAGCCGGATCTTATCGCGGTCCCGAAGGGGCTTACCTCGGCTTACTTCTTCTTGTCCGGATGGATCGTCAGCGAAAAGGTCTACAAGGTGCTAGAAAAGGTCTACGAGGTCCTAGAAGAGGGGGCCCACAACGCCGCCGCCTTCCCCACGGCTCACCTACTCCGGGCATCCGACGGGCGCGGCCGGCGGAGGCGGTCCTGGATATTGTCGAGCGCGAGAACCTTCCCAACAAGGCCAATGAGCTCGGAGCCTGCTTTCAAGCTGGATCGACCCGGATGTTTTAGCCAACTGCCGATCGTCGGCAAAGCGCGCGGCGTCGGCATGATGGGGCGATCGCATTCATCGCTGATCGGGATCGGAAGCCGCGCTTTGAACCGCACCTAAAGGCCGGCGCTCGGATTTCGAAGGCTGCTCGCAAGCGTCGGCTCATCTCTCGCGCGATGCCGCATGGCGAGATCCTCGGCTTCTCGCCTCTGACGCTGGCGTGGCGCGGACGGGGCTTCTTCGATCGCGTTCGTTCGCATCGCGGCGAAAATCGTCAAAAAAAGAGCGCCTCCAGCGCTGAATTCCATTAACGAGGCGGTTCCTCCAGGACTGGCGTAGCGGAGCAAGACCAGCACAACCACTCCGTACGAGGAGGGCACAGCAGCAACGTCTCGGGCACCCACGAGCAACGAACTGTGGTGAAGTTCATACTCGACTTTGGAATCAGCTAGTAGTCTCTTTGAGGGGGTCACCGCGCTTTCTCTGCTACCATTCTTTGCGCCTTGCGGAGTCGCCAAGTGTTGGATGCAACGACCACTACGCTTTTGCGTGCTGTTCTTGAGGAGGTTTGCGACAACCTGCCTCGCAGCGAAACCGGCACTCGGGCCCATGTCGCTTCCAAGATCTTGGAGGCCGCCAATAAAGGTGAGATCACGGCGGAGCGCCTTCGGCAGGTCGCAATGCAAGCTCTTCGCTCCGCGCCAACCATGTGGCGCTAGATACGGACAAGACCGATAGTGCTCATGTGAATTTCCAGGTCACGGTGTTGAAGATCCTTGTGAGCTACCCGAACGGCTTCGCATCCATGCCGGACCTCAAGCGAGACATGGCCATTTTGGCCACGAGCGGTCCGGATTGGGCGGCGCGCACCAAACGAATGGGCGCCCGTGTGCCCGAGCTCGACCTTTTTTCGCAGCAACTCGTCGAGCGCTTGCATGGAGGGTGGCGCATCACGGAAAAGGGACGAGCGGTGCTCGAGCTGATGGAGCCGCGCCCTACTACGCACCAACTCCAACCAGAGGACACGAGAGCTCGTGAGCTGCCATCGCCAGTGCCGGCAGGATCTCTTCCTGTCGAACTACGCCGGCGTGAGCCCGAACGACTGGGGCGGCGCCGGTCCTCCAGGGTCACTGATGGCTAACGAGGCCGGCGCAACGATGCTGGACTCTCACGATCTCCGCCGGCGGATGGCCCGCCGGATTTGATTGACCAGATAAGTGCCCCAAATGATCATCATCTCGCCGACACGTTCCGTGCGCTTGCGCTCAGGGTACGTTGACCGGAGGCATGGCCGCAGTCGGGCGTAACACGAATTGTTCTCGCTGCTGCCCACGCGCTGCCAGGATGATCGCAAAAACCACGAGGAAAATCAGAGACCGAGTCATGACCAAGACTTACTTCAGAATCCATATCGCAATTATGAAACCCCTCACACCCGGGCCAAACGACGCGCGTCGCGCGCATAATATCGCGCCGCTCTTCAGGTCCCGTTTGCTGAGCCAAAAGCAATAACGATTATTCGTGCCGCAACACGGCCGAGTAGCCTTGTGTGGTGCTCAAAAAATGCATTTTCCAGACGCAACAGCCGGAAATCTGTGCAAAATCAGGATAAGAACTGACGGCGCGGGCGCAGGAAAGGTCTGTTGCTATCCAGGACCGCAACGAGGGGCGCTCAAGCGCAAACAATTGTGCTTCGGCGCGCTCCTAGCGCTGACTGCAGCGGGATTATACTCCTATGTTCGAGCCTCTTCGCGTTATTATGAAGGTTAAGTAATTTAAGACCTCGCTTTGCCTCTGAGGTCAAAGGCAATAATTCTCTTTCAACTGCCGACTTGCCAGCGTGGCCGGCTTGATGTCGCTCGCAAACAGCTCTTCGGCTTCTTTTCTGACGAAATGATTTGAAGGCGCCGCTGAGCGGTGTGATCTTGATGCTTTGGAGCAAGCGACCAACAAAGCGCGTGCGTTTCGAACGAGAGCATTGGGTCACCCTTTTGGGGGTAAATGGAAAATGGTGGCGCGATTGCGTTCTCGTTGAGATTTCCGAAACTGGCGCTCGCCTACGCGTTGACGGATCTCCAGACGTGCTCAAATCACGACACTTTTTCTTGCTACTTTCCAGAACTGGATTGGCGTTTCGCCGGTGCGAATTGGTCAGGCTAGATGGCCCGGAAGCCGACGTTCAGTTCGTCGTGCGTAGCACTGCTGGTTTGAGCACTCCTAGTGTTGGCCGCATGTGACAAGGGGGAACTGCAAGCGAGCACGCCCCCGCTTGAAGAAAACGCGCAGGAGCAGGCAGCTTACATCCTGCCGGTTGTTCTGACGAAATGGGTCACTTTTTGCAGGAGCCGGTCGACTAGCCCGGCGCAGAGATCGATTCCCCCGTCCCCGCACAACGTTGAAATCGTCCACCGCGTGGGTAGACGTGGCAAGAGGACGGTCGGCCGCCCTTCGAAGGTACTTTGTCGAGGTGACGACCGAAAAGGAACGCCTCGATTTTATCGATCAGATGAAAAGGCGGTTTGTGAGCTGCCGGCAATCGATGAGTGTGCGTCGCCTACGCCGCAGCTGTCAGATGACGTGCGCACGGACGCGCCGAGGTGGGTGAGCTCTGTCATCAGCCAAAGGGGGAGGGGGCCTGAGGTCCTCTGTAAGCGCGAAGCCGATACCCTTGCTTCAGAATTCGAATGAACGTGCGAAAGAAGCCTCCGGCTTGGACG